>CAMBZR010000077.1 GCA_945872285.1 Bordetella parapertussis
GAATGGCGTCTGATTGAATTGTTTGATGAGCTTAAACTCAATGTCGGCGTCATTGTCAACACCGAGAATTATGCGCACTGCCCCGACTTGATACAAGCCCATCGTGCACGCGGTGACGAAATGATTGCACATGGACGCTCAAACGCCGAACGCCAAATCGAAATGGATGAAGCGACTGAACGCACCATGATCAACGAGGTAACCGCGCTGATGCAAAAGGCGGACGGTAAGCGGCCACACGGTTGGCTAAGCCCTTACCTGACCCCAAGCTTGAATACAACCGACTTGCTGGTTGAGGCCGATTATTCATACGTGCTCGACTGGGGCATCTGTGATGAACAACCCTTCTGGGTCAAGAGCAAGGGTAAACCTATTTTGTCAGTCCCTTATCCAATCGAACTGAATGATCAACCAGCGATTGCCTATCGACACAATTCGGCGCAAGAATATTGCGACATGATGGTCGAAAATTTTGAAGAAATGCTACGACGCTCTGTGGACACGCCCTTGGTATGTGCAATTTCTTTACATTCTTTCATTATGGGACAACCGTTTAGACTGGCCCGCCTGCGAAAAGCCATGCAGCACATCATGTCTTATCGCGATCAAATTTGGCTGACGACGCCCGGTGAGGTGGCTGATCATTATCGAAACCTGCCGACAGAATTACAGTTGCATGTCAAATAAACCAATCAAATTATTATTGTCTTGCTGTCTGAGTGAACTTCTGAACGAGCTTCAAGACCGCCTCAATATCCTCGTCAGAGTTAAACAAGTGAAACGAAAATCTCAAGATACCGTTTCGCCAAGACGATCGCACGCAGTTTTGAGTTAGATACTCGTGCATGGCAAGCAAAGTTTTAAACTCTGCTCCGTTTGGTGCTGGCAACACCGACCCAAGCGCAACCACATGTGCCTGCTCGCTTTGGGTGCTAGGCTTGCAAACTGGCATGCCAAGTCGCTCAAGCCCTCCGGATAATTCAGTTGCCAAACCGACAGTGTGGTCTTGGATTGCCTTCGTACCAACACTGAGTAACAACTTTAGTGATTCGCTAGCTGCAATTGCGGCGATCAGATTGTGATTGCCAAGATCAAAACGTCGGGCGCCAATACGCCATTGAATCGGCTCTTGCATAACACCCGCGTGCGTCATTTTTTTCTCATCGACCCCAAACCGCGCAACGTGCTGCGGAGTTAGACGCTCAGACCACCGAGGGTCGACATATAAAAAGCCGAGGCCGTAAACTCCCAATAAGCCTTTCTGAGTCGTGACGGCCAAGGCACCCGCTCCCATTGCCTGAACATCAGTGTGCAGCGGCCCAACGGATTGAGCTGCGTCTATCAACAGCAAAATATCTCTTCGTCGACACACGTCAGCAATCTCTTCAAGGGGTGTCAAAAATCCTGGAACATAACTGACTGAACTGAGCGTTACCAATCTAGTACGCGAGTCAATTGCTGCAATCATTCTTTCTAGCGGATAGGCGTTGTCTGTCGGCGAAATCAAGCGAAGTTCGACGCCTTTTTGTTGCGCTAGGTTATGCCACAAATATCGATTGTTAAGGTGCTCAAGTGCCGGGCACACTACGACGTTATCGCCGCGCCTCCAGTCGATTGCGCTCGCAACCAGGTTCAATCCTTCCGAGACGTTTTTCGTTAGAGCGATGTCAACAGGGTTTGCATTGATGAGTTCTGCATACTGAGCGCGGGCACGCTCGACCCACTCCATTGCTTTGCTTTTATCAAAGCCGTACTCAAGATCACTAATATGAGAGCTAATCGCAGCGTGTACTGAGTTTGAAAGCGGCGCGCAACTGGCAATATCCAAAAAGATGTAGTCGCAAACCGCTAAAAAATCGCTTCGAATGCGTGCAAGTACTGGCGCTGGCAGCCTTTCTCCTAGATGTCCGCCCATCGCTATTCCGGTTTAATCTGCGCGGTATTGATGATCTTCGCCCAAGTTTGCGTGTCGCGCGAGAGCAGCTCTTTGAATTCTTGCGGGCTAGTGATGATTGGCTCAAGCAACTGCACCTGTAAACGCTGTTGTACTTCGGGTAAAAGCATGGCCTGGCGAATAACCTCGCTAAGTTTCATAATGATTACCGGGCTAGTTTGTGCAGGAGCCAATACACCGTACCAGTTGTAAGCTTTTAATTCACCAAAGCCAAGCTCGATAAAGGTTGGCACCTCAGGCATTATGGTCGCACGCTTTTCTGAGGTCACAGCTAGCGCTCGTAACTTGCCTCCCTGGATCTGAGGGATCACGCCAGGCGCCGGAGTCAAGATCGATTGTATTTGCCCAGCAACCACGTCATTAATTGCCGGACCACTGCCCTTATAGGGCACATGTATAACTTGAATGGCGCTTTGTATCTTAAAGAGTTCTTGCGCCAGATGAGCAATGCTGCCATTGCCGCCTGAGCCCATCGCAAGCTGACTCGGTCGTGACTTTGCGATGGCAATAAATTCTTGAACAGTTTGCGCTTCGAACTTAACGGGTACGGCCAAGACTAAAGGCGTTCTTGCAACGATAGCTATTGGTTCAAAGTCTTTGATGGGATCGTAAGGCACCTTGGCCAACACCAAGTGATTAAACGTGTGCGGCGAGTCTGCTAGCAACAAAGTGTATCCATCGCTTGGGGCTCGTGCGACAAGCTCGGTTCCCACGACGCCAGCCGCACCGGGTTTATTCTCAACGATAACCGAGACGCCTAATGACTCAGACATACGCTGTGCCAAAAGCCTACCGACTGTATCCGAGCCCCCGCCTGGGGCGAACGGCACGACCAAACGAATTGCTTTAGTTGGGTACGGTTGCGCCGTCGCAGCGACAGTATTCAAGATCAGCAACAGGCCGATTAAATAATGCTTCATTATTTCTCCTAATATTAAATGACCCTTTACTGAGAAGGCTCGTCTGTCAAAACATGTCTGCTACCGGAAGGCGGTTTACCAAATTTTTTTCGATAAGCACGCGAGAATGCCGATTGAGTATCAAATCCAACCGAGTTAGCAACTTCGTTCAACTCACGATCGCCATGGATGATCAAAGAGCGGGCGCGTTCTAGTCGCAAACCATTCGCGAAGGCTAACGGTGTTTGATTTAGATATTGTTTAAACAAACGGTTTAAATGTCGGCGCGAGACACCGACTTCAAGTGCGAGATTCTCAATACTAACTCGGTTATCGCTTTGTCGCTGCATGAGATTAATTGCTGCGTTAACAACGACTGGGATGCGCGACGCAACAACAGGAAGTAAAACCTGTTGCAATGCCTGAGGCTGCCGTACGCGTCCATGAACAAATGTGTCGGCGATCGCCGTCGCGAGTGCATCGCTCACCTGTTTTGAAATCAAATGCGTCATCATGTCCATTGCGGCAATACCACCGCTGCAAGTCATGCGGTTTGAAGCGATCTCGTAAAGACTACGCGTCACATCTACTTTAGAAAACTCTTCTGCAAAACTTGTGGCGTACTCCCAATGCACCGTCGCCCGCATGCCATCGAGCAGCTTGGCGCGGGCAAGATGAAAACTTCCGGTGCCTATTGCACCAACCATCGACCCGTACTTAGCGAGATCCTTCAATAACGTCAGCAGCGGCTTTGAGGTCACAATTCTTGGTTCGAACCCACCCGTAACGAATACGTTTGGATAGGTACTGAGGGATTCAATTGGGCCGTTTGGAACGACCTGCATGCCATTACCGGCTAAGACCGGGCCATCCGTTTGAGAAAAAAAACCTATTTCGAAAACCGGTCGCCCCGTTAACCGATTCGCCATACGCAGCGGTTCGCTCGCAGCAACAAAGGGTACCAGTGAAAAACCTGGTACTAATAAAAAAGCCACGCGAATAGGCTGATCAATTTGGGGAATGGAGAACATGAAAAGTGCGCACAATAAAAGCGGGACAATCTGCAAAAATGTCTCAAACTGACTAATAGTAGTCCCAAATTGACAAGTCATCTACTCGGACGGGTGCTAATTTCTTTCTTGAACGTTCGTCACGACTCGTCGCCGAGTGAACTGTGCGACGGTCGCCCTAGTTTTCTCGCTCAACCGTAAGGAATGGACATGCTTATCTCTACCAAACGCTTTAGCCTTAACCTACTTGGTTCGCTCTTGGGAATTGCAGCGCTCGTTCTGCCTCACAAAAGCCAGGCACAACAATGGATGATGGCAACACCCTATCCCGAGACTAATTTTCACACTCAAAATATCAAAACATTCATCGAAGATGTCAAGACTGCAACAGGCGGAAAGCTCGTGATCGCCCTCCACGCGAATCAAACACTTTTTCCGATGCCAGAAATTAAACGCGCTGTCCGCTCGGGACAGGCACAGATGGGCGAGATCTTGCTCTCTGCCTACGGCAATGAAGATCCTTTCTTCGAGGTTGATGGCATCCCAATGATTGCGCCCGGTTACGCCAAGGCAAAAGCGCTCTGGCTGGCCTCAAAACCGATGATCGAAAAACGCTTTGCTGACCAGGGTTTAAAACCGCTCTTTTCTGTCCCTTGGCCACCGCAAGGGTTCTACACCAAAAAGCCCATAGAAACTCTTTCAGACTTAAAGGGGGTCAAGTTTCGTGCCTATAACGTAGTAACCGCCCGAATGGCTGAAATCATCGGTGCGATTCCCGTCACCGTCCAACAAGCCGAGGTACCTCAGGCGTTCACGACGGGTATGGTTTCCTCGATGTTGACCTCAGCGCCCACGGGAGTTGACACGAAGGCCTGGGAGTTTTCGAGCTTTTACTATAACGTTGAGGTCATCAATAATAAAAACATTGTCATGGTAAGTCAGAAGGCTTTAGATGCTTTGGATGCTGCGACTCGTCAAGCCGTACTTGAGGCAGCAGCAAAGGCCGAACTGCGGGGTTGGGCATTAAGCGAAAAAGTCATGGCCGAAACGACTCAAACGCTTGCCAAGCAAGGTCTGAAGGTAGAGCCTGGTTCGGCGGCCCTAAAGCTCGAACTAGACAAATTAGGAGCCACGATGACTGCAGAGTGGGCTAAGCGCGCAGGGCCTGAGGGCGCTGCGATGCTTAAGACGCTTCAGTAATACACAAACTGAGTAAATAACCGCAAAAGCTACGCGGGCTAGATCGCGCAATGCGTGATCTCACGGTGCACTTTATTTTCAAATCATCGGGCTTGACCCGTGGAGACACTCAATGGCAGTACACGCGCGAATCGGGCTTGATATCGGAGGCACGTTTACGGACGTCGTGCTAGAAACGGATACTCAACGCTTTACCGCCAAGGTACTGACTACGCCAGCCGCCCCCGAAGAAGGTGCGATGGAAGCCATGGAAGCAATTCTCAAACTCTCAGGAGTGCAGCCCACTGCAGTGACTGAGATTATTCACGGCACGACGCTGGCCACCAACGCCATCATCGAAAGAAAAGGCGCGCGCACCGCTATGCTCACGACACGGGGGTTTCGCGATGTCGTTGAAATCGGTACCGAAGGCAGGCCTGATCAGTACGATGTACAACTGATCAAGCCCGCGCCTTTAGTGCCCCGTAGATACAGGTTCCCCATCGTTGAGCGACTTGACGCACAGGGCCAAACTCTCATCGAGCTCGATCAAGAGAGAATCAGACAGCTCGTCCCTGTGCTGAAACGAGAAAAGATTGAAGCGATTGCCATCGGTTTTTTACACAGTTACGTCAACCCGCGACACGAGCAGATCGCCGCTGAGCTGCTTGCACAAGCCTTGCCTGAACTGAGCATTACTCTTTCTTCTGAAGTCTCACCCGAGTTTAGAGAGTACGAACGCTTTTCGACTGCCTGTGCCAACGCCTATCTTCAGCCACTGATGGCCCGCTATATCGGTCGCTTTGAAACGTTGCGACGGCAACGGGGTTTTCAGTGTCCGATGCTGCTCATGCTGTCAGGTGGCGGCTTAACAACCGTGGATACCGCGAAGACATTTCCGGTCCGCTTAGTAGAGTCAGGCCCAGCGGGCGGAGCCATTTTTGCCGGGATCATTGCAAACCGCTGCGGCCTGAAGGAAGTCGTCTCTTTTGATATGGGAGGAACGACTGCGAAACTTTGTTTCATTGATGATGGTGTGGCACAGACCAGCCGTAGTTTTGAAGTCGCACGGGTGTACCGGTTCAAGAAGGGCAGCGGACTGCCCTTGCGCATCCCAGTTGTAGAACTAGTCGAAATCGGCGCAGGTGGCGGCTCAATCGCACGTGTTGATCAACTTGGTCGAATCGCTGTAGGTCCAGAAAGCGCCTCGGCTGAGCCCGGGCCTGCCTGCTATGCGCGTGGTGGTCTGATGGCAACAGTGACGGATGCAAACTTAGCCATGCAACGTATTGATCCTTTAAAATTCGCTGGAGGCGACATCGTTTTGTCTGCACAAGCGGCGCAGCTTGCTATACAAACCCACATTGCCACTCCGTTAAACCTCACGACGGAAGCAGCAGCCTTTGGCATCAGTGAAATGGTCGACGAAAACATGTCTAACGCGGCACGCGTTCATGGGATCGAAAGCGGTAAGAACGTCTCATCGCGCACACTCATTGCTTTTGGTGGCTGCGCACCGTTGCATGCTGCGAGGGTCGCAGAAAAGCTCGGGATATCGCGCGTCATTATTCCAGCATCTGCTGGTGTTGGCTCGGCCGTCGGGTTTTTGCGCGCACCTATCGCCTTTGAGGTGGTTCGCACACAATATCAACGCCTGGGGAGTTTTGACCATACGTTGATCAACCAAACCTTAGCCGAAATGAGAACCCTCTCGTACGATATTGTGTCGAAAGCCACTCGCTCAGCGCTGCATACACTACGTCGTGCATACATGCGGTATGTCGGTCAAGGGCATGAAATTTTAATAGACCTAGGCAACACAGAGTTTGATGCAGCCTCGGGGGAACAACTACGCGCTGCCTTCGAAGCAGAATACACGCGCGTTTACGGACGCTCGTTGGGCGGCTTGGCCGACATTGAGGTCGCAAGCTGGGTAGTCACGGTGACCACAGACGCTATGCCTGACCCAGTCACAAGCTTGCAAATGACTACAACGAAGCCCGCGAAAACAGAATCTCATCGACAGGTGTTTGATCCAGGAACGCGTCGTACCATCGCACATAGACTTTATGAGCGAAACGAATTAACCAACGGACTCATGATCAAGGGCCCTGCAATCATTGTCGAGCAAGAGACTTCGACCGTCATCAGCACTAGTTTCAATGCTCAACTCAATCAATTCGGCGATATTGAACTCACACGCGAGGCGATACCATCATGACATCTACTCACTCGGATTTTGACGCGATCGTACGCCAGATCATGTGGAATCGACTGTTGGGCATCGTTGAGGAGCAAGCCCAAACCTTGATAAGAGCGGCCTTCAGTCAAGCCGTTCGCGAATCAGGCGATCTCTCTGCCGGCCTCTTTGACCGAGCTGGCAATATGGTTGCCCAAGCGACTACCGGCACGCCAGGCCATGTCAACTCCATGGCTGTAAGTGTCGTTCATTTTGTCACGAAATATCCACTAAATACTATGGTGCCTGGTGATGTGTTTATTACCAATGACCCATGGCTTTCTGTTGGTCATTACCATGATGTCACGGTTGTATCTCCTGCCTTTCATGGTGGAAAAGTTGTTGGACTATTTGCCAACACTATTCACATTATTGACATGGGGGGGCGTGGCTTTGGGCCAGATGCGCGTCAAGTCTATGAAGAGGGAATTAATATTCCCATCATGCCGCTCGCGCGAGCAGGCAAGCTCAACGAAGACCTGTTAGAGCTCTTGCGCACGAACGTGCGCCAGCCGATTGAGATGGAGGGCGACCTGCACTCTCAAATCGCATGCAACGCCGAGGCAGGCAAACGCTTGTCACAAATGTTGACAGAGTTCAGCCTTGACCATATCGACGACCTGTCGACCTATATTATCGATCAATCGCGACAGAGCGTGCATCAGCGGATACGTGAGTTGCCTGCCGGAACCTATCGAAGCACTTTACGCATTGATGGCTACGACACGCCAATTGATCTTGTGGCCAGTATCACAATCAAAGACGGACATCTGCATGTTGACTACGAGGGTACCTCTGAAGCAAGCCCGTACGGCATCAACGTTGTTTTGAACTTCTCGACGGCTTACAGCGTCTTTGGAATCAACTGTATTGTCGCGCCCGATGTTCCATGTAATGCTGGCTCATTGTCCGCAATTACGGTGAGTGCCCCCGAAGGTTCAATCTTAAATGTCCAACGACCGTTTCCTGTTTCGGCTCGACACACCGTGGGACAGATGCTTCCAGACCTGATGTTTGGCTGCCTGGCTCAAGTCATACCGGAGCGGGTTCCAGCCGAGGGCGCTGGCACCATGTGGAATCCAATGCTCAGAGGCGGGCTATCGGCAGTCGATCCAGAGTCCGCGGCAACAGGTCGCGTCACGCGAAACTTCGATTCAATTTTGTTTAATACAGGTGGCACTGGCGCGCGTCCAAACATCGATGGGCTCTCAACTGTTGCCTTCCCTTCTGGCGTCAGAACTGTTCCGACGGAGGTCGTCGAGAGCACCACGCCACTGATCATTTGGCGCAAGGAATTTCGCGAGGGCTCTGGTGGTGCCGGTCAGTTTCGTGGCGGCCTCGGTCAGTCAATCGAATTAGGAACGCAAGACGACGCAGCTTTCTCAATCGCTGCAATGTTTGAACGCACGAACCATCCAGCCAAAGGCCGCGATGGAGGGCGCAATGGCGCGTCTGGCACCGTCACAACCTCGGCAGGACGAAAGCTCTCTCCAAAAGGCAGGCAATACCTTAAGCCTGACGAGCGTGTTTTGCTTGGTCTCCCAGGTGGGGGCGGTATCGGTGCGGGATGGTTACGACCTGCGGAGGCAGTTCGGGAGGACTACATGGATGATTTGATTAACGCTGACAACGCCCGAGCCGAGTATGGCGTTGCGCTGAGCGCGAAAGGAGACATTGATCAAGTCGAAACTAAAATGCTGCGTGAACAAATGAAAGGTAAATCATGAAACCCTTCGTCGTGCTGGATAACTGGCATATAGACCAGCCACCCACTCGCTTTGAACTTGCCTTGTCAAACAGTCAGTTGCCCTTCAAGGTTTATAAAACAAATCGGGGTGAATTCCCCGACACGCTTGAGGCGAGCGGTGTCTTCGTAGGACCGAGTGTATCGGGTGCTTACGATCAAGATCCATGGATCGCGCACGAGCAGGACGTGCTGCGCGCCTTCGCTGCTAAAAATATTCCAATGCTAGGTTTGTGTTTTGGAAGCCAGATATTGGCCGCAGCTCTTGTCGGGCCTGCGCAGGTGTTCAAGCGGCCAAACCGAGAAACGGGCTACTCAGAAATAGAACTGACCGAGTCTGCCGTGACCGACCCTTTGATGCGACACTTTCCAAAAACTTTACGAACCTTTCACTGGCACGGGGACGAAGTACACGCTTCGCACGAAGATATGGTGGTGCTAGCCAGAAATGAAAATTGTGGAAACCAAGTCTGGCGTTGGATCAAAGGTCCCGTTTGGGGTATTCAACCTCATCCTGAGATGGACAAGCAACAAATTTGCCAGTTTCTAGAAAAAAATAGGGCCTGGTTTTTAAGCGAAGGTAAGGATGTTGATCAAATGATTTCGCGAGCAGAAGACAACCATCAGTTCAGTCGAATTTTTGAATACTTTTTAGCGCTCGTTAAACCAACTTGAAACGTCTTAAGAATCCCCTAACTCAGCCAGCACCGCACGCGGCACCATGCTTAAAGTGGCCAATCCGGCAAATGCCGGATCACCCTCTTGAGCAAATTTTTTGCGCAACGTCAAAAATGCCTCACCCGCTGTCGTTTCAAACCAAAACCAATGCTGCATCGATGCCGATGAGTGTTGCCCTGGCTGTACCGACTTGGCCTCATAATAAAAGGTCTTTAATTCGTCGCTTGCAAACTTAACTGCCTGAAACGGTGCCATTGACTGATCCTTCAAAGTCAACGAAGGCGAGTCGCTCAACCACGAACTTAAAAACGCACCTAACTCGGCAGGCGTGCAGCCCGTAATCCCAAGTTTGGTTTTTTGATGGGCTTGTTGCGCCAACGCGTGCCAAGCTTGCAGTTGGCTGATCTCGTCAGCTAACCGCGTCGCAAGCGTACCCTCAGCTTTGAAACTTGGAAAACTGACGGGGCACGTTAGCCCTTGAGCGGGCTGCCCAAGATTGTCTGTTGGCGCGTCGTCTGCAAAATCTTCAAGTACCGGCCCGTCGGTTCGAGCAAGCAAGGCAAGCGCCTCAGTTAAGACGCGCGTTTGAAACGCAGCGTCATGGGGCACGCCAAACGGGCGGCCCAACATAAACGGCACCCATAGCGCTCGGGGCGCTTTAAGCGCAACTGTGTGCTCACGTATTAAGCTAATTTGTACTGTTGCAACGCCTTCTTGCTCTAGGTAGTGCCCGACGGCGCTCACGGCGCACGTGCAAAGCGGTCAAACCGGAGACAAAACGACCGCATCAACCTGATCTTGTTTAAGCAAGGCGGCAAGCGCGCGCACCTTGTCTTCGTATTTTGTGATGGGCCAAATCGCGCCCATAAACGAGTAATGAAATTTCGCGACTGAACCGATCACCTTGTTTGAGGCGAGTTCTTTTAAGCGGTCAAGCGGAAACACCACATTGACATCTGCTTGAAAGCCCG
Organism: Bordetella parapertussis; assembly: GCA_945872285.1. Taxonomy (GTDB): domain Bacteria; phylum Pseudomonadota; class Gammaproteobacteria; order Burkholderiales; family Burkholderiaceae_B; genus Zwartia; species Zwartia parapertussis_D. The sequence continues at coordinate 10,675 of CAMBZR010000077.1, forward strand.
AACGATCAAAATTAACTGAGACGTGGCTCATGACCAAATCTTTTTCTGGTGTGTTCAAAGGGATGACGCGGTAGTCGATACCAGAGCCCTGGCCGTCATACGCTTGCTCGCCGCGCAGATGCAACCCTGCTGTTGTGATGATCGCAACGCGGCGCTGGCTTAACGAAACACCACTCACTAATTTAGGTACGGCTAACTGCGGCATGATCTTTAGGCGTGCAAGATGATGTTCGCGATCACTTTCAGGTAAATCGGCCAAGCGCACCATAATGATTCCTTTTAAAAATCAATCGTTTGTCAAACAATTCGACGGTAACTTGCTAATGGACTTACGCGCAGTCGTCAAATACTGCAGCGGCTGCACGCATTACGCAACTCATTAAACAAACGCTAAACAATTTTCAGCATTTAGCAATTTTTGTTCATTTTTTTCTTTCACTGAGTATACTCAACATCCGTTCCGCTCAAAGACCCCCTTACGTGCAACTCATTTGGATTTCGGGCTCGACCTCGAGCGTCAAAAAAATTAATATCTCGCGCCAGCGCCTGATCCGTTGGTCGGCCTTGGCAGGCGTGCTGCTGATTATGCTGGGAGTCAGTATTCATTTTTTTGGTTTTCGGATTGCACTACAGTTCAAGCCGCAACTTGCCCGCACCATGGGTGACGTGATTACTGCGGATGAGCAAAGCGCTTTACAAGCACAGCACCAGCAGCAGCTTGCCCGCCTGGCGCAGCAACACCAAGCGGCGCTCGACAAACGTACAAAAGAACTCGCAGACGCTGACGCTTTGCATCAAAAACAACTTGATCGTTTAAATCAAGCTCAACAGACTGCATTGGCTCAGCGTGAAAAAAGACAAAAAGATTTAATCGCGTCTTATGAACACCAGCTTGCGCTGGTGCAAGTTGATTTCAAAGAAACCACCATGCAGTTTAGCCGCGAGAAAAAAGAAATCGACGCGCTTTATCGTAAAAAACTAGAGACGCTAAATACGCAGATGACTGCGATGACAGGCAAGATTGGCGAGCTGAATTCACTCAATGAGCGCTTTGCCACACTTGCAGCTCCTGCTCCGATCAAAAATAAAATGTCAGACTCTTCCGGGCGCGGCGGCCCTCTACGTCCAGTTGTCTTTAAGTCAGCTTCGAACGCCTACCTTGAAGACGAACTCGACTCCACCATCGCTAAAGTGTCTGCGCTGAGCACCACGGCACTTGGCTTGCAAGAGCTCTGGACGACTCGGTATCAGTTGCTCACCCACCTGCCGCTTGGTGCGCCCCTTCCCATGGCGTTGGGCTTAAACAGCAATTTCGGCCCGCGTGTCGACCCAATTACAGGTACGGTCGCTCAGCATTCAGGGATCGATTTTGTGGCCAAAGTCGGCACCTCGATTCTAGCCGCCGGTAACGGCACGGTACTGCGCGCTGGCTGGGACGGCGCTTATGGGCTCACGGTTGAGATTAAACATGCTGAGGGCTACGTATCGAAGTACGCTCACGCCAGCAAAATAGCCGTGGTCGCTGGGCAAACTGTTACGCGTGGTCAGAAGATTGCCGAAGTCGGCCTGACGGGTCGCACGACTGGCGCACATCTTCATTTTGAAGTGTTGCGCCAAGGGCAATTCGTTAATCCGATGCAGGTGCTAGTAGTGCCTGGCTCGAAGCAGAACTGACCAAGGTCGGTTTGCCCTCGATGGTCAGTTCGCCCTGTTGAGCGTTGGCTTGGGTAATCATGCGGCCATTAATTTTGGCGCCAGGCTCAATACTGATTTGCCCGTAGGTGATGTCGCCGTGAATATCTGCGCTTTCGTGTAATTCGACCGATTCCGTCACAAAAACATTACCACTAATGCGCCCGCCCACCAACTAGAGGATACTGCCGCATGACTGCATTAATCACCCCTACCTTGCGCGCGGCATGCCGTTATCGGCAAGCGATGTTTACTTGACCTGTTTTCGTAACCCAAGCTTAATCACAAGTCCGACCACTAAGCAGGCGCCAACGATTTGTATCCAGGCAATTTTTTGATCCAAAATAAACCAACCTAAGACCAACGCAAAAATGGGCTCAATGCTCATGATTGACGAATTGCCGACAACTCCCAAGCGCGGCAATACGATAAACATCACTGTAAAACCAGTGCCATAAAAAATCGTCAACAATGCCAAGCCCCACCACCCGGCTGTCGCGGTGGGCCACTGAAACGCTCCCAGTACTTGCGTACCAATGATCGCCAAGAGCCCGACCATCCACATCGTGGTCGCCGTACGGACACGGCCATCTAGGTCAGACACTTCGTTTTGCGTCAGCGCCAAGACCAAGCCAAACGTACCTGCTGCAGTGAGTGCAAAAGCTACCCCAACGCCGATCATGCCCCATTGCGCTTTGGCACCTAAGCCCGACGCAGCGCCAAAGACATCTAAGGCCAGCGCCAACCCAATCAGCATAATCGGCATCGCAAGCAGTACCTGACGCTCAGGGCGTTGGCCATAAATGACACGACACCAAAAGGCTGTCCAGAGCGGATAGGTATTAAACGCCAACAAAGCCAAAGACACTGGCAGTAGTGCCACCGAGGAATAAATACTTAAACTTTGAATGGTGACTAGCAGACCAATCGCGGGTAATACTTTTTTATGTTTACTCGTGAGCCGAATCGGTGCGCCTTGAAAATAAACAATCAGGCTCACAACAACGGCAGTCACAAGGCTGCGCACTACGACTGCGGTTGCCACATTCAAGCCGTGGTCAAAGGCAATGCGCGCGGCAACATGATTGGCGCCCATGATCAGCCCAATAAATAAGAGCGTTGCGAACGCAAGCCCAGAAATTGCGTTTGTTTTGCTATTCACGGTCAATGAACATCCTATTAAGGAGCCGACAAAATCCGACCACGCCTGCCAAATGACAGGACACAGAGCAAAACAGACGAATCTGCAAGCGGCATAAAGCAAAAGTATGCCACTATTTTGCCAATTGTCTTAAGATAGTCGAAAAGCTGAGCTCTCAAGGATTCGCTCGACATGGCGCTCAGCACAAAAAATTCTTGGAGACCTCTCATGACAATCAAAACCGTGGCGCTAATCGGCGCTGGCAATATGGGCTCGCGTATGGCGCGCTGCATCAAACGCGCTGGTTTCGATTTGACAGTCTGCGATCAAGATCTCACCGTGCTCGAGGCCTTCAAAAAAGAAGGGGCGAGAGTCACGCAAAACCCGCGCGACTGTGCACTGGCAGATGCCATTATTGTGCTGGTTGCCAATGATGAGCAGATTGTGTCGGTCACCTGTGGCACCACTGGTTTTATCGAGGCGATACCCCCTGAGCGTCAACCTTTAGTCTGCATGATGAGTACCACCCTACCCTCAACACTGAAACAGATCGCGGCGCAGCTCAAAAACACCCGCGCGCGCTTGATTGATGCTCCGGTCAGTGGTGGTTTAGTCAAGGCCGAGCAAGGCACCCTAACTATCATGATGAGTGGT
>CAMBZR010000078.1 GCA_945872285.1 Bordetella parapertussis
TGCCTTCACGACCAGAATAAAACCACCCTCAGAGATCGATGCAACGGGCGCAAACGACTCGGTTGAATACTTAATCGCATTATTAAAGGTTGGCACGACCACGATCGACCCTTGCGAGGTACCGACAAGCGTGTAACCATCGGGCTGGCTCGATGCGACTGACCCTGCCCCAATGCCACCCCCTGCACCTGGCTTGTAAGTCATGATGACCGACTGCCCTAAAAACTCGCCCATCTTGTCAAGAAAGGGTCGCAGCATGTTGTCGGTATCGCCTGGCGCAAACGGAATGACCACTTGTATCGGTTTGACCGGAAACGGGTCTGCGGCGTGTGACGCAGGCAACGCAAACAAACTGAGCATCAGCGCACAGGCTGAAATTATTGTCTTTTGAATCATGAAAGTCTCCGGTATTTTGTGCCAAATAGGCCGTTGACTCAGCTGCAAGGCAACTTCGCAACGGAGTTGTTAACGGTAAAGTTTAATACAACTGTGTTTGGCGTGGACGACACACCCTTGTCTAAGAAGCGGCCGCTAACAAAGCGTTAGCTCGAGCCAGTGCTTTTTCTTTAAACTGGTCTTTCTCTGCACACGCCCCACCCCACTCAAGCGTTTGAACAGCGCGCGCATACTCATAACAATCCACGACCTTACCGTTTACGCTTGTTACCGACTCGCCTGCAAGCGTTAACTCTTGGTACGTACTCAAAACCGTCTGCGCCCACGACATTTCCTCTGGAGTTGGCGCTAATCCAGTACACAAGGGTTCAATGAAATTCGGATGAAGCGCCGTAACCTGATGCACGCCAGCGGCATGCAATATTTCAGCCTCTTCAATGGCATGATCGCGTTGATCCACACGTCCGGTGGGATTGTGTACAAAAACACCGCCAGAAGATTCAATCCCTAGGCTCATTGCCGCCAAGGCCACAAAGGACGAGGTGTAGGCGTACTGGTCAAAATCGACAAACATCTCAATGCCCAGATTGACCGCCATGTCATAGCCTGTACCGCCGCCCATTGACCAGATTTTTCGGGGCGTGGCGGTCAGAATCTCATAAATATTGACCACACCCAAGGCGGTTTCGATCATTGGAGAGAGTTCGATATACCCCATTGGCACCCCGTGATCCTTTTCAAGCTGGGTAATCAGCGCATGGGCATACTGCATCTCGGCTGCGGTATCAACTTTAGGCAACATGATGCGATCAACGCCTGGCCACACTGAGCAAGGTAAATCTGCATCCACAAACGGCTTATTAATGCGAACATAAATACTTGCGCCGCCTTTGTTCGCCTTTGCGATGGATTCACGAATCAACCCACGGCAGCGAGCTTTCTCAGCCAAGGGGATCGAATCTTCGATGTCTAAAATATAAGCGTCGCCGCCTCGTGTCCAGGCCTTATCAATAAAGCGAGGATTGGTTGGGGTTACAAACATTGTGCAACGTGTCACTCTGTGCGTCATGATATTTTTTCCTAAATCAGATCAATTCAATGATTCAAAGGGTTTCATTTATTTTTGATGGGCTTGAATTTTTTGTTGGTCACGTAAGGCGACTCGGTCTGCCCATTCAAGATAAACCTCTGCACGTAAATCAACCGGCACATCAATCATCTTGCCATTCAGTGGCACTGAAGCCAGGCCCCGTTTTAAACCCTCAGCAAACACCACGCGGACCTCTTTGTAGTATTCGACCTCATCAGCACTTGGACGAAAGCCCTCGTTGCAGTGTTTGACCCACGACAGATGCGTGCAGAGCGCGCCCTTAAAACCGGTGTCGCGCGCGCGAAGAATCGCTTTCTTGAGAATGGCTTCATCCACTTCTTTTTGAGTCACGCACAGCGGATAACTCATGCCTTGCGCCTGACCATTCACCGAGGTTGCCACGGTGATGATCTGACCTTTAATGAACTCAATGGGCTCGACCTCAAGTGTGGACACAAAAGGAATGTCGAGGTTTTGATACAGAGCGTGTTCGCTGATCGTCAAAGTACCGATTCTTGAACTTGCGCGTGCGATCTCTAGCGAATTCCAAACACCCTGAGCAGTCGTGATTTCAAGATCAATTTCAAGCGAACCTTGAAGGATCCCTCTTTCAAGTTCGAGCGTATCAAGCTTGGCAGTGGCCAGTACAAGCTCGGTTGCGTCTGCCACCCCAACCAACACCACCCCTGCCAAACCCGCAAACACGGTCGCGTCAAGCTCAGCATATGCAGTTTGAGCATTCAAGCGAACAAACACTTCAGCACCCCCACGCGAGGCTGCTGCGATCGCCGCCGGCATTTGCGCCTTCAGCGTCTGCTGCCAGTCTTGCGCAGAGTGTTTAACAATATCCAACACAATGGCATCGGCCCAAGAATCAAAGGCTTTATCTGCAAGTTTGGGGTCATCAATTGATAACGCAATCAATGAACGACGAATATAAGGTGGCATCGCGAGGTATCCAGAGAAATAAGGCGCAAAAATTTAGGTTTCTAAGTTCACATGGTCACTTAAAGGCCACCTAGACAAAACCCGCATGAACAGGGGCCACTTGCTCGGGCACCACACACACACAGCCACTAAACCCCAAGAGCCGTGCCTCACGCGCTGCGCGAAGCGTGTCGGCCACTGAAGCCAACCCACCGCGTGAACCAGGTCGCCAAAAAGCTCCAAGGGGTTGCTTACCTAGCATTCGCGCCGCCAAGAGTGTGCGGGTCATTAAAAACCGATACAAACGAAATTCGTTTTTAGGCACTGCATCCAGCATCATCGACAAATCAATCCGACCCACACCCATCGCCGTAATTCGGCTGCTGGCTCGACCTAAAGTATCGGCATTCCAAAAGCTTTTTGCAGACTCAAGCATTAAGACAATTTCGGTGGAGCCGACTTCAACGCCGCGCGCTTTTTCAAGCTCAGTGATTAAGGCATCGATTTCCACGATATCGGCAGGCTCTTCGGGTGAGGGCAACACAACACCGGTCAAGCCACGGCTGATCGCGGCCCGCACATCTGCCCAACGCGTTGCTCGATCGACACGAACAAACACTTGCGCTGACACTGCAGCGAATTGCGCAATCTGGGCGCTTAAGCCCGCGCGTGCGCTGTCTTTGTTTTTAGGAGCTACGGTGTACTCAAGATCAAGCACGATCACGTCAGCACCTTGCGGTTGAACAGACGTCAGTGCATCAGCCTGATCGGCCGGCACAATCAACCAGGAGCGCCTTGAATTTTTCTTTGTCGTCATTGTTATCGCCTTTAAATGATCTTTCGTTCTTTTAAGCTCGACTGTGTCTGAGCATCAACTCCAATCCGCCCAAGCAACTCGGCCGTATGTTCGCCAAGTTCAGGCGCAGGCCGACGAATCGCGCCAGGCGATTCAGACAAGCGCGGTACAACGGCATGCATCGGTACCGAGCCCATCTCTTTGTCTGGCATCTCAACCACGATCTGCCGAGCGATCACATGCGGGTCTTTAATGAATTGATCAACTGAATATACGGGGGCTGCAGTGATCTCATTTTTTTCAAAAAAGGCCATCCCCTCGTCAAGCGTATGTGTTGAGATAAAGGCGCGAATTGGCGCCTCGGCCTCATCCGCATGCGCGACGCGATCAGCGTTGGTGCGAAAGCGCGGGTCGGTCAACATCTCGGGCACACCCAAGGCTGTATACAAGCGATTTACCATCACTTGCATCGACGCCGACATCGAAATCCAACGCCCGTCTTTGGTCGGAAATACGTTACGGGGACCAGCCGTATTTGAGCGACTCCCCATGCGCGGATCGATCTTTTGGGTCAATTTATATACGGCTGCTGAAGGGCCCAACACCGAGTACATCGGGTCTAGTAAGGGCAAATCAATCACCTGACCACGCCCTGTTTGATCACGATGCCTGAGCGCAGTCATGACAGCAAACGAACCATATAAACCGGTAATCATGTCGGCCATTGCCAAGGGTGGTAACACAGGCTCACGGTCTTCAAAACCATTTTTAGCCGCAAAACCCGACACCCCTTCAACGAGCGTTCCAAACCCTGGGCGCAAGCGATAAGGGCCATCTTGCCCCCATCCTGAAATGCGTACCACCACAATCCCTGCATTTCTTTTTAAGAGCACATCTGGCCCAAAGCCCATTGTTTCAAGCGTACCCGGCCTAAAGTTTTCAATCAACACATCGGCCGTTTCAACCAGCTTAAGCAGTAACTCTTTACCTTCGTTCGCGCGCAAATCAAGCGTTAAGCTCTTTTTGTTACGCCCATACACTTTCCAGTGCACGCTAAAACCTTTGATCCGCCAATCGCGTAAAGGATCTCCCTTGCCAGGCTGCTCGATTTTGATTACCTCAGCGCCAAAATCAGCGAGCTGAAGGCTTAACATGTTTCCTGCCACCAAGCGGGTCAAGTCTAGAACAACTAAGCCGTCAAGCGGGCACGCTGCATCGGACGAAAAGGGAGTCATACTTTAATTAACCTCTAAATTTTGGATCAAACCAATCGCGCAACGAATCGCCAAACAAATTGAAAGCAAAGACTGAAAGAGAAATTGCTACTCCCGGAAAAATAATCATCCAGGGTGCCTCGCGATAAAAATCTGTTGCACTACCTGACAACATTAAACCCCAGGCCGGAGTCGGCTCAGTAACACCAAGCCCCAGGAAGGACAAAGAGGCTTCAAGCAAAATTGCCTGAGCAATATAAGAGGTTAAAACAATCAAATACGGGGCCATCACGTTAGGTGCAATGTGAACAAACATGATTCGCCAATTTGAATACCCTGCAGCCCGAGCGGCATCAACATAGAGCATCTCTCGAACAGACAACGTGGCAGCGCGCACAACCCGTGCAGCCCGCGGAACAATCGGCAACGCAATCGCTAAGATTAAATTCAGATCAACCCCAGCCACGACCTTAGAACTTAACATCGCCACCACCACCACTGCCAATACGATTACTGGAAATGACAACAAGATATCAATCAACCGTTGCACCAGTAAATCTGTTTTACCGCCAAAGTATGCTGAGGCGACTCCAATTGCAGCACCTAGGGTACAGCCTAAAAATGACGACCAAAAGCCAATTGAGAGCGCGGTGCGTGCGCCGTATATCAATCGCGAAAAAATATCACGTCCGAATTGATCTGCACCCAACCAGTGCGACGCACTCGGGCCTGTCAACATGGCTGTGAAATCTATTTCAACAGGATCATAGGGCGCAAGCCACTGTGGTGCAAAAGCGGCAATCAGTATCAGCAAAATAATTAAAAAACCCACAGCCCCTAAAGGTTGCGTTTTTGCAAAGCGCACCATACTATTCATTTTTTGCGCCTCACTTGTACAAAATCCGAGGATCCAACACGCCATAGAGCAGATCCACCAGCAAATTGATGGCAATGAACATCACGGCAATCAACATCACTAAAGCTTGAAGCAGATTAAAATCATGATGTGCGACAGCATCCACAAACAAGCGACCGATGCCGTTTAAATTAAACACCTGCTCAGTCACCACAAGCCCACCAAGCAAAAACGCGAACTCTAAGCCGACCACCGTAAGGGCCGGCAACAGCGCATTACCCAGCGCATGACGAATAACCACGGTACGTTCAAACAAACCTTTTGCACGAGCCGTACGAATATAGTCTTCAGACATCACTTCAATCACCGACGAGCGCACCAACCTAGCCACCACGGCCGAATAACGATAGCCTACGGCAAGTGCCGGCCATATCAGTTGCGACAAATTCGCAATCGGGTCGACATAGAATGGCGTATAGGTCACCGGAGGTGACCAAGAAAATAACGACAATAAGCCTAAAACGATCATCATCCCCAACCAGAACGACGGTACGGCTAAGCCAGCAATGGTCACGACACGCAAACAATAATCAATCCACGAATTGCGATACAACCCCGCCAAGACGCCCAAGGGAATCGCAAAGAGCACCGCAATCACCGCCGACATGATTGCAACTTGCAAGGTCAAGCCCACACGGATACCGATTTCTTCTACAACCGGGCGATTTGTCCAATACGAAATTCCAAAATCCAGTGTGACAAGACCTTTTAGCCAATAACCAAGCTGAACGTAGAGCGGTCGATTCAAACCTAAACGCTCTCGCTCTTGTGCGACAACTTGCGCTGATACGTTTCCGCCATCCCCTCGTAATTTCAGTTCAATGACGTCACCGGGCACGACGCGCAACATAAAAAATACAAGTACCGCCACCCCAAGCAAGGTCGGAATCACTAACAGCAAACGTTTCAGAAGATAAGAGCCCATGTCTTCGCTCGTCTAAAGTTTGATGCAGGCTGCAAAATGCCCGGGCCTGATTTCACGCAACTCAGGAACACTTTCTTGACACTCAGCGCTTGCACGAGGACAACGCGTATGAAATACGCAGCCCGCCACGCGTCGCAAGGGCGAAGGAATTTCACCGACAATCGTTTTGCGCAAACGCTGACGTTCGAGAGTCGGATCAGGAACGGGCACCGCCTCAAGTAAAGACATCGTGTAGGGATGCAAGGCGCGACCGTAAAGTTCATCACGGTCAGCGACCTCCATGACGCGCCCGAGATACATGACCACGACTCGATGAGCCAAATGTCTGACGACTGCCAGGTCATGCGCAATAAATAAATAGGCAATATTTTTTTGACGCTGAAGCTCATCAAGCAAATTAATGATCTGACCTTGTATAGAGACATCAAGGGCAGAAACGGGCTCGTCACACACAATCAACTTAGGCTCAAACGCTAGGGCACGTGCGATGCCGACCCGCTGACGTTGCCCACCAGACAGTTGATGTGCATAGCGTTGCGCCATCTCAGGTAAGAGACCCACTTGTACGAGCAGTTGGTCAACACGCTCTCGGGTTGCTTGAGGGGTGGTGGTTTTTTTATAAACGTTTAGCGGCTCGGCAATCAGATCGCCCACTTTAATTCTTGGGTTAAGCGAACTATAGGGGTCTTGAAAGATCACTTGAATCTGTGTGCGCAACGCTTGTATCTGCGCACCAGAAGCGTGCGCCAAGTCTTCGCCTTCAAACAGTACCCTGCCCGCACTCATTTGCTCTAACTGCAAAATCATGCGTCCAATCGTTGTTTTGCCACAGCCAGATTCACCGACCAGGCCCAGAGTTCGACCCGCTTGAATTGAAAAAGAGACATCTTGAACCGCTCGCACAACGGCGGGCTGGCTAAACATACCCGCTTTCACCTTAAAGTGCTTAGTTAAAGAATCTACCGTTAATAAGGCCGCCGACCCGCTATTTTTTGCAATGTCAGCTTGGTCACCGCTTTGCACACATGTAGCGTCTGACTGAAACTCTGCGAGCGCAGCAACGCTTTGTCCTTCAGGCACCTTAAGCTGGGCTTCGTGATGACAAGCAGAGAAACGATTCTCCGGCAACGCGACCAACTGCGGTGCCAATGCACAAATCTCTGTTCGGTACGCGCAGCGCGGGGCAAAGGCACAACCAACGCCTAATTGACGCATATCAGGCGGTTGACCCTCAATCGTCTCAAGTTGTCGTGCGCGAGGTAAATCTAAGCGGGGCACTGAACGTAGCAGGCCTCTCGTGTAGGGGTGGCGTGAATTGGCGAATATCTGCGTTGCTGTTCCTTGTTCGACGGCAGACCCAGCGTACATAACAACGACCCGTTGCGCATAACGGGCAACAATGCCGAGGTTATGCGTAATCAACACGAGCGCGATGCCCAAGCGTTCAGTCAGAGATTTCATCAACTCTAAAATCTGAGCCTGAATGGTCACATCAAGTGCCGTAGTCGGTTCATCCGCAATCAGCAGCTTAGGATTGCAGGACAGGCCAATCGCAATCATGACGCGTTGTCGCATGCCTCCAGAAAAATTATGCGGATACTGTTTTAAGCGCTGCTCTGGATCTGAGATGCCCACAAGCGTCAATAACTCGATCGCTCGCGCGTGCGCCTGATCAACACTCATTTTTAAGTGCAGCCGTAATGGTTCCATAATCTGTCGTCCAATCGTCAGGATCGGATTCAGGCTACTCATCGGCTCTTGGAAGATCATCGCAATATCGCGGCCACGCAAAGCGCGTAAGTCGCGCTCAGCCATGCCCGTCAATGTCTGACCATCAAAAACGATCTGGCCATTTGAAATGCGGCCAGCGGGTTTGGCCAACAAGCCCATGATGGCCAACGCACTGACAGATTTGCCGCTGCCAGACTCACCCACGATTGCCAGCATCTCGCCTGGCGCAATCGCCCAACTGACACGTCGTACCGCCTCAATGGCACCCCGCTCTGTACGAAACTCAACCGACAAGTCGCGTACCGACAATAAGTCAGTGCAGCGCTTTGACGTCATTTTTTGGCTGGACTCAGCCACAGATCGCCCAGATCTTGGTAGATCATCTGAGACGGAGATATCGTCCAGCCCTGGACGCGACTGCTTAGCACGACGTTACGACTCATGTGCAGAAAGGGCACGGCATACGCTTGGGCCATCGCTCGCGCTTCAAACTCGCGCACAAGTTGACGGCGCTTCACAGGGTCGAGCTCTCGGCCTTGTTGATCAAACAAAGAGTCAAGCGTCGGGTCGACTGCAAACGTCGCGACTTGGCTACCTCGCGCGGCTGACAAGTACTTTGACAAACCCGTTGTAGGATCTGTACTCACATCGACAAACGAATCGACTAAGATATCAAAATCTCCACTACTTCTTGCAGCAAACCAACCTGCAGTTTCATGCTGTTTATGCTGCACCTTGACACCAATCTGGCGCCACTGATCAATCATATAAATCCCGACCGTCACAAAGGGTGCAATATTGCGATTACTCAAGGTGAAGGTCAAGTTCTCGACGCCCGCCTCTTTTAGCAAACGACGCGCCTCAGCACGATTGGCCTCGATGTTTTTACCAAAGCCCGGCCACTGAACGACTTCAGCCTCAGTTGCGGCCCATTTTCCGCCCGGCATTAACGCACCACCGACGGGTCCAAGCGACGACACCTTACGCAAGGCGGCTGAACCACCCCAGCGATCAATCGCTAAAGACAAGGCACGGCGAACGCGCTCATCATCAAAAGGCTTCTTCTTGGTGTTGACACTCATCAACATATGAAACAACCAATCGCTTTCATAGACTTTGACTTTATCGCCCATGGTTCGCACCAGACGATCGCGCTCGGGTGGTGCAAAACCGCGAAACTCGGCCAGAATATGCTCACCTTCCATCGCATTCAACATGGCAGACGTACCCAGAGTAATGGCTCGAAAACCATCAAGATAAGGCTTACCCTTTACGAAATAATCATCGAATTTAGCGCCAACCCAGTGAGAGCCCGCGATATGCTCAACGAATTTGAACGGCCCAGTGCCCATGACGTTGCGAGTCGGAAAACTCGGGTCGAGTTTGAGTTTCGCTGCACTATAAATACAGGTCCACGGTGAGGCAAAACCGCTCTCCACGATTGAAGAATCGACCCGTTTCATTTTAAAAATAATGGTTCTAGGGTCTGGAGTCTCAATACTTGCGACGGTCTCAAAAAGGTCTCTGCGCGCAGAGACCACCCCAGCGGGCGGCGACATAATTCTGGCGTACGTGGCCTTCACATCTTCTGAAGTCAAAAGCGTGCCATCGTGAAACTTTACGTTTGGCCTGAGAACAAAAGTGTAGGTCATCGCATCTGGCGAAGTCGACCAAGATTCTGCTAAATCGCCAATTACCTTTGGATAGTTGTGCGGTTCATACTTTAGCAACGTCGAGTAGTGAGGCCCCACGCGCTGGATGACTGCAAATGTTTGCATCGCGTGGCAATCGTATGAGGGTGGTTCGGCCACGATTCCGTACGACAATGTCCCGCCTCGCTGGATCTCTTGAGACAAGACCCCTCCAGATGCAAGCAGCACCATTGCGGTGGCTACCCAACGACTCACTCTCGCGCTTATCTGCATGTTTGTCTCTCTGTTTTAAACTTCGCTGTCTTTCTGACAATCTGGCAATCGATGTTGCTTAAGTTTGAATTTACTTCATTAAGTTGAGTTCTGTGTAGTAATTGAGCAGCGTAGACGTGACCACTTGAGCGTCACCGCTCAGAACGGCCGAACGCCAACAGCACGAGTTAACCGTAAGCCGGCGCGGCAAGCGCCATGCCGTTAAAGGCGTTCAGCAAGCGCGTGCGCCACTGAGCAACCGGGTCATCCGCCGCTAAAAGTTCAAAATCACTGATCGCACGCGACCACTGAAATTGCCCAAAAATGGCGTAATCCGCGTACAAGGGGGTTTCGCCGCCAAAGAATGGTTGCACCTTGAGTACGTTTCTTAAGGGACCTAAGCTATCCCGAAACGCTTGTCGTTTGGCGTCTCGGTCGTGCACCACCTGTTCAAGTGTCATACCAAAACGCTTTTCGCGATTTTCACGAAAATACGCTTGGTTAGCAGCATCAAGATGTTTGTAAATATCTAGCAAAACAAAGCGTACGATTTGCCCCGCATGCACATCACCCAAGTTTGAATACACTAAGCTTAAGGCTTGCCCCTGCGGCCCGCCAAACAAAGAGGGGCGGTCTGGAAATTGCGCCTCGAGGTACTTGGCGATTTCCCAGGATTCAAACACCCACTTGCCGTCATGCACCAATACTGGCACCTTGCCCTGCCCAGTGGGCTCGAGCGCAGCTTTCTCGATAAAGCGCCAAGGCACCAACTCTGCGTCAAGCCCTTTATGAGCAAGCGCCATCCGAATCCGCCAACAATAGGGGCTAAAAGGTCGGTTGCTTTCAGCGCCGACGAGTTCGAATAATTTAAGAGCCATGATGAGTTCCTGCGCTGCCTGGAGCGTGACGGGTTGAATAGAGCTGACGTCACCTTAACCCGAAGCGACTCTTGGATAAAGCCCCTCAAGGTAAGCGACGCTTGCTGCGAGCTTGGGCGAGGCTGTCGTTTATGTCGACCGCTTCGCCAAAAAGTCCAAATAAATACTTAGCATATGTGCAACAATCCCAGCAACACCTACATTTTGTTACAGTTCTTGTTAGGCTCTTACACGCTTACTTTTTAGAACAAGCTTGCCTGCCAAACCGCCTGCTCTTGCGTAGAGCACGCCTGTTCTCAACACGCCTTATCTGGAGTCTGCTTTGATTTCTGCCACTACCAATACCACCGCGTCCACACAAGCGCTGCCGTACACCCCTGTGGCTGTTGTCACGGGCGGCGCGCGCGGTATTGGCTTGGCGGCAGCAAAATGGTTTCTTGCTCACGGCTATCAGGTCGCTATTTTGGATACTGAAGTCGCCACTCTGAAGCAGACCGAACTGGCGCTAAACGACTCGGCTCGCGTGTTGGCCCTCCATTGCGATGTCTCGATCCCGACTCAAGTGCAGACGGCGATTGACCAGGTGGAACAAAAATTTGGCCGTATCGACGCACTCGTGAACAACGCGGGCGTCGCAGTGTTCAAACCCATCGGCGAAACCACCTTTGAAGAATTTCGTTACGTGCTAGGCACCAACCTCGATGGCGCATTTTTATGCTCGCAGGCTTGCATTGAGGTCATGAAGAAAAATCGTAGTGGCGCGATCGTAAACATCGCCTCGATCTCAGGCTTACGCGCCAGCACCTTGCGTGTGGCCTATGGCACCAGCAAGGCCGCCATCATTCACCTGACTAAACAGCAAGCGGTCGAACTCGGCACGATCGGCATTCGCGCCAACGTGGTGGCACCGGGCCCGGTTGATACAGAAATGTCAAAGCTCGTGCACAGCGTCGCAATTCGTTCTGACTACTATGACACCATCCCCATGAACCGTTATGGCACGCCCGAAGAAATCGCGAATGCTATTGGATTTTTATGCAGCCCTGAAGCCGCTTTTATTAATGGACAAGTTCTTGCCGTAGATGGCGGTTTTGATGCGTCGGGGGTCGGGATTCCAACCTTGCGTAAACATCAAGACGGCTCGGTCTAAATTTTTTATTTTTTTCGAACAGGACACACTCATGAATCAACCTTATATCGTCGGCTGGGGCCACACACCCTTTGGCAAACTCGACAACATAGATTTTGTGCAATTGATTCGTGATGCGGCCTTGCCAGCCATCGCCAGCGCAGGTCTTGAACCCAGCGACATCGACGGCATTTTCGTGGGCCACTTCAATGCCGGTTTTGTACAACAAGACTTCACCGCCTCGCTGATGGGCGTGGCGATCCCCGAGTTTCGCCACACGCCAGCCGTGCGTATGGAAAATGCTTGTGCGACTGGCTCGGCTGCAATTTGGTCTGCACTCGATGCACTAGCTGCGGGTCGTTTCAAGCGTGTCTTGGTGCTTGGCATCGAAAAAATGAATGGTTTGCCGAACAAAGAAATCGGTGACATCTTACTGAAGGCATCCTTTGTTAAAGAAGAAGCACACACCGAAGGTGGCTTTGCTGGCGTGTTTGGTCAAATTGCCAGCGGCTACTTTGAGCGCTTCGGGGATCAGTCTGATGCACTCGCCGCCATCTCGGCAAAAAATCATTCAAATGGCGTGCACAACCCCTACGCCCATATGCGTCGCGATTTAGGGTTTGATTTCTGTCGCAACCCTTCTGAGAAAAATCCTTTTGTGGCTGGCCCCTTAAAACGTTCAGACTGCTCACTGGTCTCAGATGGTGCGGCGGCACTGGTACTCTCAAGCGAGCCTCTGCCCGGTGCCAAGGTACCCGCAGTGCGCTGGCGCTCGCGCACACATGTCAACGAATTTTTACCACTTTCGCGCCGCGATCCAACGCGTTTTGAAGGCGCTGCACTGGCCTGGCAAAAAGGCCTGTCAAGCGCGCAACGCTCACTAGACGATCTGCAATTTGTCGAAACACACGATTGCTTCACGATTGCGGAAATGCTTGAATACGAAGCAATGGGTTTGGCGCCACACGGCCAGGGTGCACGGGTGATTCTGGATGGCACCACTTGCAAAGACGGCAAGCTGCCCGTCAACCCCTCGGGCGGTTTGAAGTCGCGCGGGCACCCGATCGGTGCCACCGGTGTGTCACAGCACGTCATGGCTGCAATGCAGCTCTCGGGGCAAGCTGGCGATATGCAAATTAAGGGCGCGCATACCGGTGCAGTCTTCAACATGGGCGGCGCAGCGGTTGCCAACTATCTGAGCGTGCTGGAAGCAACGTGAACGCAGCGCAGGCGATGAACCTAGGGCGGTTGCTCACGCACACCGCTGCGCTCTACCCCGAGCACACCGCGCTCATTCAAGGCGAACAAAGCTGGACGTGGTCGGCCATTAATGCACGCGTTGACGCCATGGTGGCGGCCTTGCGCGCACTGGGCCTCAAAAAGGGCGACCGCATCCTTCTGCAGTCGCGCAACAATCTGCAGACCTTTGAGAATAGCTGGACTGCTTTCAAGCTGGGGTGTGTCTGGGTACCGACTAATTTTCGCCTGACACCACCCGAAGTCGCGTATCTAGGGGCGTCAAGTGGCGCCGTGGCAATGATTGTTGAAGACATCTTTGCTGGGCACACCGACGCCGTCAAAGCCGAATCTAAAACGCTTAAGCACATCATTGTGATCGGCCAGCCACGTGCAGGCGAGTTGTCGTATGAGGCCATGGTCGCGCAGCACCTAGGCGTGGTCAGCGAAGAAGAAACCGTTCACTACGACGATCCACTTTGGTTTTTTTATACCTCGGGCACCACCGGCAAGCCGAAGGCCGGCATTCTGACTCACGGGCAGATGGCCTTTGTGGTCACCAATCACCTTGCCGAGATCATCCCAGGCACCACTGAACGCGACTGCTCAATTGTCGTTGCACCGCTGTCGCACGGCGCGGGTATTCATGCGCTGCTAAATGTAGCGCGCGGCGCCGCCGCTATTCTCATGTCAAGCGAGAAGTTTGATCCAGAATTGTTTTGGCAATTAGTTGAGCGTCATCGTGTCACCACTCTTTTTACTGTACCCCCGATTGTCAAAATGCTGGTCGAGCATCCTGCCGTCGATCAGTATGATCACA
>CAMBZR010000079.1 GCA_945872285.1 Bordetella parapertussis
GACGTGCAGGCTAGTGACTGGGAACGCCATCTCGAGCGTGCATTCCCAGTCACTAGCCTGCACGTCGATAGGCAAAAGTTGTACCCCGTGACGACGCGCGTCTTGAATCAACTGTGAAGCCGCATAAAACCCCATTGGCTGCGAGTTCAGCAGCGAAGCCAAAAAGGCTTCGGGTTCGTGGCACTTTAACCAAGCGCTGGCATAGGCCAATAAAGCAAAGCTCGCGGCATGACTTTCAGGAAAGCCGTATTCGCCGAAACCCTCGATTTGTTTAAAAATTGTTTCAGCAAATTCAGGTGTGTAACCGTTATTCAGTAAACCCTCGATTAATTTGTGTCGAAATTGATCGACGCCTCCCTTGCGCCGCCAGGCTGCCATTGAACGGCGTAATTCGTCAGCTTGGCCTGCAGTAAAGCCTGCCGCGGCCATCGCAATCTTCATGACTTGTTCTTGAAAAATCGGCACGCCTAACGTGCGCTCAAGCACAGCTCGCACCGCCTGGCTCGGAAACGTCACGGTCTCAAGGCCTTGCCGACGTCGCAAGTATGGGTGCACCATGCCACCTTGAATTGGTCCCGGCCGTACGATGGCAACTTCGATGACCAGATCGTAAAACTGACGGGGACGCAAACGCGGCAGCATTGACATTTGCGCACGCGACTCGATCTGAAAAACACCGACCGTATCCGCCGCACAAATCATGTCGTAGGTGGGGCCGTCGTCATCCGAAATATCTTGCAAGCTAAAGTGTGGCAACTTGCGCCGCCAGGCCACCCACTCTAGGCTGCGACGCAGCACCGTTAACATGCCCAGCGCCAGAATGTCGACTTTTAATAAACCTACCGCGTCTAAATCGTCTTTGTCCCACTGCACGACGCTGCGCTCTGCCATGGCGGCGTTTTCAATCGGTACTAAGCGTGACAACAAGCCGCGCGCCAGCACAAAGCCACCCGGGTGCTGCGACAGGTGACGTGGAAACCCCATCAACGCCTGGGCAAGTTCGGCCCATTGTTGCGTGACACTAGCCTCGGCGTCTAAGCCCGCTTCAAGCAAACGATTAATCAGATTTTGTTTGCCATCCCACCAGCGATGCGATTTAGCAACCCGGTCAATGATCTGTGCATCAATTCCCAGAGCGCGACCCGTATCGCGTAAGACACTGCGCGGTCGATACGAGGTGACCACGCCGGTTAATGCGGCGCGTTGCCGACCATATTTTTGATACAAGTATTGAATGACCTCTTCGCGGCGCTGGTGTTCAAAGTCAACATCAATATCCGGGGGTTCGTTGCGTTCGCGACTAATAAAGCGCTCGAATAACGCATTACCGTTCGCGGGGTTAACGGCGGTGATTCCCAGGCAATAACATACTGCTGAATTCGCTGCGGACCCGCGACCTTGGCACAAAATCTGTCGGCGCACCGCAAATTGCACAAGATCATAGACCGTTAAAAAATAGGTTTCATAGCCAAGCTCTGCAATGAGTGCGAGTTCGTGTTTAAGCTGCGCGCGAACAGTGTCGGGCACCCCAGCGGGGTAGCGTTTGGCCGCGCCTTGCCAAGTTTGCTCGTGCAGATATTGCACGGCACTGTAGCCTGTTGGTACGACTTCTTCGGGGTATTCGTAGCGTAATTCATCCAGGCTAAAGTGGCATTGTTCGGCAATGCTGATGGTTTGCAATAAAAGTTCAGGGGAATACAAATTGCTTAAGCGCAAGCGTGTGCGCAGATGCTGTTCGGCGTTTGAGGCCAAGGCATAGCCGCATTGCGCAACGGTTTTGCGTAAACGAATTGCCGTCAAAATGTCATGTAAAGCTTTGCGCGAACGCTTGTGCATTTCGACCTGGCCAAGCGCCACGCAAGGGATACCATAGGTTTGCGCCAGTGTTTGTAGCGCGTGTAAATGTGTGGTTTCTTGTGCGCGATGCAAGCGACTGATGCCGACCCAGCAGCGTGTTGAAAAATTCTGCGAAAGCCAGTCTAACTGTTTGGCTAAAGCCGCTGGTGTAACGTCTGAGGCGGGTATTAAGATCGCCAGACAGCCGTCAGTCACGACATCTTGGGGCTGTAAAAAGTATTGACCTTTAACCGCCTGCATGCGTCCACGCGTGATCACTTCGCATAAATTACCGTAGCCTTCGCGGTGCTGCGCGAGTAAGACAATTTTGTAAGACGGTTGATTGCTTGGGTTCAGGCGAAGCTCAGAGCCTACTAATAAGGTCAGCCCTAATTTTTTGGCTTCAAGGTGAGCGCGCACAATACCTGCTAAAGAGCATTCGTCAGTGAGCGCCAGCGCGTGGTAGCCCAACGCGGCCGCCTGAGCAATCAGGCTTTCGGGCGACGACGCACCACGCAAAAACGTAAAGTTTGACAGGCAGTGAAGCTCGGCGTAGCCAGGTAACGCGGTGCTGAAATGCATGACGCCTAACCAAAAAAGCCATGTAAAAACCAACGTGCCTGTTCGGTGTCGCGTTCGCGGTAGATCCAGTAACGTATTGCCCGTTGATCTTGTGCAACAAAATAATCGCGTGCAATACGCAAGTGATCCCACCAGCCGCTTTCAATACGTTCGGGGCCTCGTAGTAAGTGCAAAGGGCCCTCGTACATGGGTCGATCGCCCCTCACTTTGAGCGGCAAAGGTTCGGTTAACAACCAAAAAGGCCTTTCTCTTAAAAAAGGATCGTTTGCGTAGGTTGCAGGCGTGCTCAGTGAGGGGCTTGCCTCTGGTGTGAGTGAGGCTTTCGAAGGTAGCCAGCGGTTCTCAATCTCAGGCCGGTGATCGGCGAGTTGTGCGGGTTGTAAGACGTGTTCGGCGCCAAGCCGTGCCGACAATAAATCAAGCAGACGCCGGTAATCAGCCGGTGCGTGCAAGGGATCTGGAAACAGTGTCGCGCTGCGCGCACTTTGTTGTGCCAGAGTTTGGCTGCGTAAGGTCAGGGCGACGACCGGCCCCGCCAAGACTTGACGCGACAGACGCTCGCGCAATAAAGGCACTAGCTGCACCATCAGCCAGACGGGTTCGCCAAAGGCGAGTTCAAGCACGGTGGGTGGGCAGGCGTGACGTCCGCGTTCGTGGTGCAGCTCAAGGGTGGCGCTACGCAAGGCGGCTTGCCTGGCTGCTAACCAAGTACACAGGCTCAGTGCTAAACGCTCTGAGAGCCCGGCAAGCGTTGCCGTGTGTTCCAGGCGTTCGAGTAAGTCAAGTTGTTGAACAAATTGTTCGGGCGCAACATAAGGCGTCTGACGCCAGGGCCCCTGTGTATACGCTTGTTCGAGCTCGGCGAATAAAGCAGGGCCAACGCGTCGTTGTAGCCCCTTACGTGGCAGGGCTCGTAAGCCCCTGAGCGTTTCACAACCAATCGCGTTGAGCCAAACCAAATGCGGTTTAGCGCTTGGTAGCGCCGCGCAAGGTACACGATTGAGCAAACGTTTTAACGTTGCCTGACCACAGGCATAACGCGCAGGCGATACTGCAGCTTGCGCTAACAGCCAGGCACCCCTTGCCGTTGGGGCAACGCTGCTTCGCACTTGCAGCTTCAAGAGCTTAAGTTTTTTGCGCAACCCTTGAACAATCGGACGCACGCCGCCAAATAACCGTAAGCTGTAAGTGGCTTCGAGCAACACAATATCGCCGGTTTGTTGGTAGACAGACGGCGAGTAGGCAAGGGCGGCTTGCGCAGCTTGAGCATAAGCACTGTGTTCTGCGGCCGGATCTCTTGGATAAAGCAAACACTCAGGCGCCAGGCTGCGCGCCGTTGCGCAACGCATGCCCAGCGTCAGCCCGCGCTGCAGCGCGCCAGGTGTCGCAGCGATCAGAACATCGTGCTCGAACACTGCGGCGGCGGCGGGCTCAGTCAGCCAGTTGAGTCGCCACGTGTCCAGGCTGAGGTTGTGCAAGTGCAGGCCGATCCACAGGGTCATGAGAAGATATTGAAAAAGAGTCTGAAGCTTGGGCGCCTAACCTGACGGGATGCCCGCAGGCTGGGCCACGACGTTTGATAATGGATAAAGTAAGAGCGCCCGATTGCTCAGGAGACAACAACAGCCGCAGTACTGCAGGCGACGCTTGGCTTTGTACAGCGTGCGGACGAAACATAAAAAATAGCGTTTGACTGCTTTGCGCAGCTAGATGTAAGCGCTTCAGTACCGAGGTTTGAATGGGATGCGCCCAAAACAACAAGGCCGCACAACTGCCATTTTTTAGAATTTGCTCAGCCGCCCAGTAGGCATCGCGCGCACGTTGTGGTGCCAAATAAAGTAAACGTTGAGTGCCTAGTCGCCAGCCCGACCAGCAAGCGCTATTCGGTTGATAAGGGGGCTGCAACAAGACAACCGGTTGTTTGTTTAAGTCAGCCTGTAAAGCGGTGCGCAACAGTTGGATTTCGCCTACGCCGGGCTGAGCAATCAGCAGTTCAATCAAACTGCCGGTTGGCCAGCCTTGCCCAGGCAGTTCGGCATCGAGTGCTGCAAAGCCCGTTGCGATCGTCGGCCCCGTACGCGGGCCAAATTGCGACCCCCGCCAAAGCGCAGGGTGCAAGTTAAGTAACGAGGTTGCGGGACCTGTTAAAGAAGAAAGAGGGCTCGACATTGAAGGAGATCAGTCAAAAGAAGATAAAAAGGAGCACAAATATACTGTACAAATATACAGTATATTTGTGCTCCTGCGTGTGCCTCATCAAAAATAATGAGGCCTACGGATTAACCCTTGCCTATCCTGACTGACACACGTGCAATGCGCACAACAAACAAAAAATCAGCTAAGTTTATGTCAAGCCCTTAGGCGTGCAGCTGCGGGAATATGGTCAGGTGATGCCTGATACCGACAAAGTTCTGTTGGATTCAGCCGCCGTTTGAGGCCTCTTGAAGGGATACTCAGGGAACACACAATGCAAAGCAAAGTCATGTCGTTTTTAGGTGGTTTTCTTTTTATGGGTTGCGCGGCTGTGGCACTTGCGCAAAGTCCGTCCCCATACCCTAACAAACCCATCACAATGCTTGTCCCGTTTCCACCCGGAGGAGTGACTGACCTGGTGGCGCGCGAACTGAGCAAACGGTTGAGTGAGGGACTGGGTCAAGCCGTAGTCGTCGAAAACCGCATCGGTGCAGGTGGCAACATCGGCACCGCCGCGCTGGCTAAAGCGCAGGGCGATGGTTATACCCTCGGGGTGATGACCGTCAGCGCGATGTCAATCGCCCCTCACATACAGAAGTCTTTAAGCTTTGTGCCGGCGCGCGACTTCACGCCGATCACGAATATTGTGAATACGCCCGGCGCAGTTTTAGCAGGCATCACGACGCCTTATCACTCCTTACAAGACTTGGTGAAGGCCGCCAAAGCCGATCCCGGGAAGATCCCCTACGCAAGCGTGGGGCTTGGGTCTTTACCGCACTTGATTGCCGAAAAGCTTGCGCTTGATGCTGGCATTAGCTTGTCGCACATCCCTTATAAGGGTGCAGCACCCGCCATGCAAGACTTATTAGCAGGCGTTGTGGCGTTGTCTTTTGAAAGTGCGCTTACCAATACGGTGGCAAACTATCAAAGCGGCCGGTTAAGAGTGCTCGCCACAACGGGCTCAGTGCGAGTCCCCATCTTAAGCGGCATACCGACAGTGGCAGAGTCTGGTTACCCTGGCTTCGTTGCGCAAGGCTGGTTTGGTTTTTTTGGGCCAGCGGGTTTGCCGCCAGCCATTACCAAACGTTTGAATGAGATTGCCACAGCAATGCTCAAAGACAAACTCGTCGTAGAAAGATTCGAAAAACTAGGCATCCAAGCCGATCCACTGACGCCTGAGCAATTCGTTACGTTTTTACAAGAACAAGATCGGATCTGGGCCGCGACCGCGAAAGGGTTGAATTTACAACTTGAATAATGGCGATGCTAAACAAACCGGTGGCACGCAAAACAAGCTTGAGCCACCGGTGGGTACGGCTCAAGCGGCAGATTCAATATTAAAAATTGGCTCCGTCATCGCGTTCAGACCGGCGAAATGCTCGCTCTTAAAAAATCTACCCGCCAGTTGCTGTTGCCCGACTCTGAACCAAACGCGTCATAGCGTTTTTCGTAAAACAAAGCGTAGCCTTCGCGGTGCATCAAAATGATGGTCGTGCAACGCGTGCCGTAGCGTTCGTTTTGAATAAAGGGGCTAGCCAGCAGTTTTTCGCGATCGAGTCCGATGCCGGTGTCGGGCAATTCGTGCTCGGCGGCGCGGGTGGTATCTCGAAAAATCTCAAATAGTCGGGCAGGGTCGGGGTGTTGAGTTTGAGCCAGATGTTCTGACACACTGTGTTGCGTGCGAAGCAGCTTAGGCCAGGGCGTATTGAGCGTTGCATTTGACACCCCTGTCACGCCCTCAGGAAGTTTGCTTGGCGACGAGGCTAAACGGTTTGAGTCGTACCAAAGACCACTCTGATCGCCCGTTAAAAGATTAAAGCCATTGTACGAGGCGTCTGAACGCTGTAGCGTTTGCAGATATTGTTGCGCCGACTGCTCTTGACGCAAATAGTGTTCGACAAGACGTCCGCGCGAGGGCGCGAAGTCATCGCGTTGTCCGGTTTCGCGATAATTCGTTAGCAGCGCGATACGCCCTGAAGTGGTCAAACCCAGCCAGGTACCGCCCGCCTGCAAATCACGACCGGCCAGCAGGTAAGGTGCCTCAGCCCAGGGCCGGGCAGCCTCGGTGGGTCGCGCGTGCAACTCATCGCGATTAGCCACAAGGATCAGTGGCCAGTCAGGTAAAACATTTTGAGCAAAAATAGCTAAACACATTGCAAAGTGATGCTCCGGTTCAACGCTTGGGTCTGCGTTCACTCATGTTTGACGATTTTAGTAGAAATGCGTCAAGCGCTTCGATGCCTTGTTAAAATGCGTACTTGCCCGAAGATACCAAGCAGCCCTTACCATGACCTTAGCTCCCCCGTCCTCGACCGCGTCGCTCCCCGACTGGCTCAGCTACCTCGAACAGCTTCACCCCAGCGCGATCGATATGGGGCTTGAGCGTGTACAAGACGTCGCTGCGCGTTTGCCTCTGAGCTCTGGCGCGGTCAAAATTGTGGTGGGGGGCACGAACGGCAAAGGCTCAACCTGCGCCATGCTCGAAGCGATTTTATTGGCGGCCGGCTATCGGGTGGGGCTTTACACCTCGCCGCATTTAGTCAACTTTAACGAGCGCGCGCGCCTGAATGGCGAAATCGTCTCTGATGCTGAATTTGTACGGTACTTCAATATGGTTGAGCACGCGCGGCATGGCGTTTCGCTGACCTATTTCGAATATTCAACACTTGCCACGCTTGCGATGTTCGCGGCTACACAACTTGATGTGATGGTGCTTGAAGTCGGGCTTGGTGGGCGCCTAGACGCCGTGAACATCGTTCAGGCAGATTGCTCAATCATCACCAGCGTCGATATCGATCATGTTGAGTGGCTAGGCGACACCCGAGAAAAAATTGGCTTCGAAAAAGCCCATATTTTTCGAAGCGCGCGTCCTGCAATCTGTAGTGATCCTGCACCGCCTCAGTCTTTGCTTGATTATGCAAAAGCCATCGGTTGCGACCTTTGGCTCTTTGGCCGAGATTTCAACTATTCGGGCGACCGCCAGCAGTGGGCCTTTGCAGGGCGCCAGCAGCGGCGCAACGCCTTGGCGTATCCTGCCTTACGGGGCGCGAATCAGTTGTTAAACGCAGCAGGCGCCTTGGCTGCCCTAGAGGCTTTGCGTGACCGATTGGCGATACCTCAACAGGCCGTCAGGTTGGGCTTGCTTCAGGCTTCACTGCCCGGGCGCTTTCAGATTTTGCCTGGCCAGCCAACCGTCATTCTTGATGTGGCACATAACCCTCATGCTGCGGCAGTGCTCGAAAAAAACTTGGGCAATATGGGCTTTCATCCCTATACCTATGCGGTCTTCGGGATGCTTGCCGACAAAGATATTGAGGCGGTGCTTAAGCACATGGCCCCGCGTATTGATCATTGGTTTTGTGCCGGTTTGCCCGGCCCACGTGGGCTGACAGCCGAACAACTCGCCCTCAGGGTGACCTCAGTCGTGGCAGCGGAGCAAAAGCCTGGCGAGCCGCCGGTGCCCGTCAGTGCCTATCCTTCGGTGGCGCTGGCGCTTGAAGCGGCCCACAAACTAAGTAAGCCGGATGATAGAATCATCGTATTCGGTTCGTTTTTGACCGTCGCTGGGGCCTTGCAAGCGAGTGGACGGTCTGTTTAATCGCCGTTTGTTGTTTCTAAGCGCTTTTCGGGGCTGTCTGTTTTTGAGTCAGGGTGTTTCGATCGATGGGACTATTTTCCAGAAAAGATAGTGCAGCACCACGCAAGCCGCCTGGCAAGGTGCGTCCGTCGGTGTCAAGCGAGGCTCAGGCAGCCGAGCTGCGCGTCAAGGCGCGCAGGCGTCTGGCTGGTGCCGTAGCCTTGGTTCTGGCGGCTGTGGTGGTTTTGCCGATGTTGCTTGATTCTGAGCCTGCATCCGTTTCAAACAAAATCCCTATCAAAATTCCTGATCGGAATGCGCCTTTTCAGTCTAGTCTCACTGAGCCTGCCGCCGTTACCGACGTGGCGTCTGTCACACCGGCAGTGACAGCCCCTGCGCCGGCAGCACCGCCTGCAAGCGCCACACCTCCCGTTGCTGCGACGTCCGTTAAACCCGACCCTAAATCACGCACTGAGCCTGTTGCAAAACCAGAACCCCCCAATGCCCCCGCAACGCGCTCTGATGACGGTGCGCGCGCAATGGCCTTGCTTGATGGGCGCCCAACTGCCGAATCAACAAGTCCGCCGGGTACCACCGCAGCTAAAGTCCCCACTCGCGGAAACTTCGTCGTTCAGGCCAGCTCGCTTGATGGCGCCGCTGACGCTCAAGCGCAAAAAAATAAACTCTTGGCATCAGGGGTCAGTAACGCCTTTGTTGACGGCCCCGTCGAGGTTAATGGCAAAACAAAATATCGCGTTCGCGTCGGACCGTTTCCCTCCAGAGAGGCCGCACTTGCCACGCAGGCCCGCCTGCGCACGCTTGGGTTCGCCGACGCTTACATACCCGCGCAGTGACTGGTTTTGATTTTGTTTTGTTAGGCATACTCGGGCTGTCGGCGCTGTTGGGTCTGATTCGTGGTTTGCTAAAAGAAGTGTTGTCGCTCGCGGCGTATGCCTTCGCTTTTTTAGCAGCAATTTGGTGGGGACCGCGCGTTTCGGATTGGTTACTCCCCTGGATCACACAGTCGTTTTTACGGATGGCGCTCGCCTATATTGGCGTGTTTATCGCGGTATTGTTACTGATCGGTTTGGTCAATATGACCTTGTCAGCCTTGATTGATAAAACGGGTCTGACTCCTGCTGATCACGGCTTGGGTGCGGTGTTTGGTCTGGCCAGAGGGGTGTTGTTTGTGTTGATTTTGGTCACTCTGGCGGGCTTTACGCCCATCCCAAATGAGCCTTGGTGGAAAAACGCCATGTTTTCCAAGCAGGTGGTGGGGGCTGTGCAACAAATCAAAGCTCGGCTGCCCGAGCCCGTCGGTAGTTGGCTTCCTTATTGAGTACGACAGAATTTAACGCGGTTCAACAGTGATCAGGAAAGTACATGTGCGGAATTGTGGGTGTGATTGGTCGAGGTCCTGTCAATCAACTTTTATACGATAGTTTGCTGTTATTGCAACATCGCGGTCAAGATGCGGCGGGTATCGCGACGTCAAACGGCAATCATTTCAACATGTATAAAGCGCATGGCTTAGTGCGAGACGTATTTCGCACCCGCAACATGCGCTCTCTGCCCGGCACGACTGGCATTGGCCAAGTGCGCTATCCCACGGCAGGGTCTTCGGACAGCGTCGAAGAGGCTCAGCCTTTTTACGTGAATGCGCCGTTTGGCATCACCTTCGCACACAACGGTAATCTGACAAATTGGCGCGA
Organism: Bordetella parapertussis; assembly: GCA_945872285.1. Taxonomy (GTDB): domain Bacteria; phylum Pseudomonadota; class Gammaproteobacteria; order Burkholderiales; family Burkholderiaceae_B; genus Zwartia; species Zwartia parapertussis_D. The sequence goes on from CAMBZR010000079.1 coordinate 9,901, forward strand.
ATTGCGCATGTCGCTGTTTACCAATGATCAACGCCACATCAACACGAACTCAGATTCCGAGGTGTTGCTCAACGTGCTAGCGCATGAGTTACAACGCGCGGCCAATGGCGTGTCACTCGACGAGTCGGCAATCTTTCGCGCTGTCAAAGCGGTGCATCAACGGGTCAAGGGCGCCTACGCAGTGGTTGCGCAAATTGCGGGGTATGGCTTGCTTGCTTTTCGCGATCCCCACGGAATTCGTCCGTTGTGCATTGGTCGGTTTGATACCGCGCCGGGCCCCGAGTGGATGGTGGCTTCAGAGTCGGTCGCTCTTGAAGGCTCTGGGTTTCAGTTTGTCAGAGACGTCGCGCCTGGCGAGGCCGTCTTCATTTCGCTTGAGGGCCAGTTCAGTAGCGAACTGTGCGGTGAGGGTGCGGTGCACGCGCCCTGTATTTTTGAATACGTTTATTTTGCGCGACCTGACTCCGTCTTAGATGGCGTGTCGGTTTATGGTTCACGTCTAAAAATGGGTGAGTATCTTGCCGATAAGTTGGCACGTACCTTGCGTCTGGGCGATATCGATGTCGTCATGCCGATTCCCGATTCGTCGCGCCCCTCGGCGATGCAGCTCGCAGACCGTCTGGGGCTGAGCTATCGCGAGGGCCTAATTAAAAATCGTTATGTCGGTCGCACTTTCATCATGCCCGGTCAGGCAGTCCGTAAAAAATCCGTGCGCCAAAAACTAAATACGATCGGCATGGAATTCAAAGGTAAAAATGTCTTGTTAGTCGATGATTCGATCGTTCGTGGCACCACCAGCCGTGAAATCGTCGACATGGCGCGGGCTGCAGGTGCCAATAAAGTGTATATGGCCTCTGCCGCGCCACCGGTGCGTTATCAAAATGTTTATGGCATTGATATGCCGACACAACAAGAGTTAATCGCCACGGGGCGTGACGAGCAAGAAATCGCTCGAATCATCGGAGCCGATGCCTTGGTCTACCAAGATATTACGGCGATGCAAAAATCTGTCTCAGACTTGAACCCGGCACTGAAGCATTTTGACACCTCGTGCTTTACCGGCGAATACGTCACTGGCGATATTACCCCCGAGTATCTTGAACGCTTGGGCTTGACTCGCCAAGAGATACGCGAAGAACAAAACGGCCTGTTGTTTAATATGGGATTCGCGGCCGAAGATTAACCACGCGTGTTTATCTGGTGTTCAATGATTGATCTTAGAGGGCACTGTTTTGTTTGCGAAAGCTGTGAATGAGCGTCACCACTAAGGCGGCTAGCAACACAAAGAGCAGCAGACTCCAGAAGGCATATTCAAGGCCAAACACTTTAATGCGCGCGTCCATGCAGCTTGCATAGATGCCAAAGAGGGCGGGCAGAGCGGTCTCGAGACCTGTTTGCGTCATCACTAAGTCGGCCAGCGTCTGCGCGCACGAAAATGAGTGTGAGGCCACCTGGGCTTGATACCAGGCCGCCAGCGCCCCTGCTATCGTCAAACTCAGACCTAGCATCGCACACGGCAAACGAAGGCTTAAGCCTTGACTGCAGGCACCCACCGCCGCAACGAGCGCGAGTAGCAAGTAAATCAGTCTTTGAAATACGCACCAGGCGCACGGCTGCATACCAAACGCGTGCTGTGAAAGCAGGGCGACGCTGACACCGGCTAAGCAGAGAACGACGATCGACCACCAGATTTTTTTTTCACGCGGCACGACGTTCGACCTCGGTGATTGCCTCAAGCATGGCACGCTCGAACTGTCGCTGGGTGCGCGGTTGTAAAAGCGTTTCACCGCTGACGACAAACACGTCTTCGACGCGATCGCCCAAGGTCATGACTTTGGCCGTTTGCAGATGAATATTGTAGGCAACGAACACCTGTGCGACATCGCCAAGCAGGCCGGGCCGATCAGTGGCGACAATCTCTAGCCGCCAGTTCTGGCTGCCTTCGTCTGGGTGCAGGTTTACGATGGGCGGCACTGGAAACGCCTTTGACAGCCGTGAAAGCCGAGTGCTCGGAGCGCGCACAATCAGCGACGAGGGCGCAGGAGCGTTCAGGTGTTTTGCGAGTTCGTGTTCGATCAGCGTGGCAAGAGTACGAAATTCTTGCGTTGGGTCAACAGGCAAAATGATGAAGCTGTCAAGCGCATACCCTCGCCGCGTGGTGTGAATACGCGCATCAATAATGTTTAGACCGCGTGCACCAAAAAATCCACAAATCCGCGCGAATAAATCTGGGACATCTTTGGTATAGACCATGACTTGCAAACCCTCATAGCCATCGGCGGGTCGTGCTTTAACAATTGCCTGCTCGGGTGCCACCTGGTGATAAAGATGGCGAGTATGCCAGGCAATATCGCCGGCCTCGTGCCGTAAAAAATACGCCACATCGAGTTGTTGCCAAAACGCTTCTCGGGTGTCATCGCGCAAGCCCGCCAGGCGGGTTAAGCCTGCAGCCTCTTCGAGTCGGCGTCGCAACACCGTATTGGTATCGTCAACGGTTGCGCCAAGTTTCGCTTGGGTGAGGGTGTAGAGGTCTTCTAGCAGCTTACCTTTCCAAGTGTTCCAGACCTTGGGGCTGGTGCCGCGAATATCAGCAACAGTGAGCAGGTAAAGCGCCTGCAAGTTTCGCAAGGTTTTGACGCGTGCGGCAAAAGCGATTACGACTTGCGGATCGGATAAGTCTTTTTTCTGTGCGACCTGTGACATCAATAAATGGCTGTCAACCAAGAACATCACAAGCGCCTGGTCGTTTGGGTCAAAGGCGTGCGACTTGGCAAAACGCTTGACCTCTTGCGCGCCTAACGTCGAGTGATCGCCTCCGCGACCTTTCGCAATATCGTGAAACAAGGCTGCGACGTAAAGCAACCAATGGCGCTCAAAGCCTGCAATGAGCTTGCTGGCGAGGGGATACTCTTGCGCGTGCTCTGGCATCGTAAACCGGCGCAAGTTACGCACCACAGCAAGCGTGTGCTGGTCAACGGTATACACATGAAACAAATCGTGCTGCATCTGACCGACAACACGTCTGAACACTGGCAAATAGCGCGGCAAAATATTGAGCATCGTCATACGCCTGAGCGCGTGCACAATACCGTGTGGCTGCTGCAATATCTTAAGAAATAGGGCCTGATTGGCGGGGTCGCGCCTAAACGCTGCATTGATGCGATCACGCGCATGCCAAATTGCCCGCAACGCTCGCCCAGACAATTCAGTCAGCTCAGGATGCTGCTGCAGAACTAAAAACACGTTCAGTAACTGACTCGGAGATTTTTCAAATAAGAGTTCGTCTTGAATATCCAAGCGGTACTGACGTGAAATATAATTTTCGTCGAGCACGCGGGCTTCGATGTCTTGCAAAGCGAACAGCCGCTCTTCAATGTTTTGAACCAGCAACGTATTGAGCTGCGTCACCAAACGGGCCGCCCAATAATAGCGTTGCATCAAGAGTTCGCTGGCACGTCGCGTTGCGGTCGCGGCGATGTCGTAGGCTTGCGCAAGACCATGTTGCAGGTCAAAGAGCAGACGGTCTTCGCGGCGGTTCACTAAAAGATGCAGTTCGATGCGTACGCGCTTAAACGCTTGTTCGGCGCGCTTGAGATCGCGCGCCTCAGCGCTCGTCAACAGCCCGGCGCGAGCGATCGCCTGCCAGCTTGAACCAAAGCCGGCCGCACGCGCCATCCACATAATGACCTGAAGATCGCGCAGTCCGCCGGGGGATTCTTTGCAATTTGGCTCAAGCGAATAGGGCGTGTCTTGAAAGCGCGCATGACGCTGTTGCATCTCGGCGCGCTTCGCACGAAAAAACTGCTTTGCGTCAAGATGCTCAGTCATTGTTTGACTAAAGACTTTTGCCAGACTCTTGCTGCCAGCGATCCAGCGACTTTCAAGCAAAGACGTTTCGACGGTAATGTCGGCTCGCGCTTCTTTGACGCATTGCTCAATGGTTCGTACGCTGTAGCCCGGCTCTAGGCCAACATCCCACATCGCCGCGACTAAACCGCTCAGGCTCGCCTCGGCGTTTGTATCGGGTTCACCT
>CAMBZR010000080.1 GCA_945872285.1 Bordetella parapertussis
CTGTGCGTAGCCTTTAGCTTCGCCACCAAACTTTGCCGACAACACCGTTGTGATGGCCGCAGTCAGTGTGGTTTTACCGTGATCAACGTGCCCAATGGTGCCAACGTTGACGTGGGGTTTGGTTCGTTCGAATTTACCTTTTGCCATGACGGGCTCCTGACTTAAATTGACACTATTAATAGAGATAAAAACCGATATTGCTGGTAACTGCTAAACCTGACTGGTGCCCATGACGCGGATCGAACGCGTGACCTCTCCCTTACCAAGGGAGTGCTCTACCACTGAGCCACATGGGCGCATTCGCCGGGCTCGCACCCCACGAAGAATTAATTTGTACGACTCTGTACTGCTAACCTGCCTGACTACGCGCTACCTTACAAAACCGCTGGAGCGGGTGAAGGGAATCGAACCCTCGTCGTAAGCTTGGAAGGCTTCTGCTCTACCATTGAGCTACACCCGCCCGATTCGAGCTGTTTAATTCCCCCAGTACGCTGGCGCCTTGGTGGAGAAGGTTGGATTCGAACCAACGTAGGCGCAAGGCCAACAGATTTACAGTCTGCCCCCTTTAACCACTCGGGCACCTCTCCACAAGAGAACCAACGATTATGCGGGATTTTTTACGCATTGTCAAGTTAAGGGCTTGTGCACGAATAGTTGTTAAGAACATGATATGGCGGCTTTTATCGACTCCTTTCGCTAGGGGGAAACGGACAAATCATTGTTGGTGCTTGGCGCAGTAAAACGACCAAACCAGTCTTAGGCTTTGCGTCATGGCGCGGCGCATCATGACGCGAGTCAGTCCTGCGTAGTTCTTAGCCCGGTAGGCGGTAACTTTGTTTTTCTTGGTCGTCGAGTTGCTTGAGCAAGTTAATTTCCCATTCAAGATAGCGCTGGGCGGCAACTCGATTGCCCTCATGGCGGTCGTGAACAAAAAATAAATAGTCAAGACTTTGTGCGTCGGTGGGTTGGTCAGGGGTGGCCACAACTGTCAGCCCGGCGGCGCGCCAAGCTTGCGGGGTTTCGGTGTTGACGCTCACGCGCGAGGCACCAAGGTCGGTTAATTCGAGCGCTGCGAGGTCTGCGAGGATGGCGTCATCGGCAAGTACAACAACGTCAATATTTTTCCAGCCTGTGAGCGCTTCAAATTGGGGTCGGATCGACCACTGTGCTTCACGGATGTGGGCTTCGCGATACTTTGTACTGGCGCGAACGTCGAGCAACCGCGCGCCGCTCTCAAGCGCGGCTGACAGTTGCTGAGCGCTAAGCACAGACCACGTTCGGGTGACTTCTGTGTCTGTGCTGCAGCGATGGCTGGCTTCGGCACTCCAGGCGTGCGTAAAACCGTCAGTTAGGACCGCGACCTCCCAGCCCATCATCGCCAGCCACGAGGCCATCGCTGGAGCTCTGACACCGTCGTCGTCTAGTAAGACTAAGCGCGCGGCACGAACACCTATGAACTGATCGGTGGCCTGTACTAATTGACCGCCCGGCGTGTTTTGTGCGTTCAGCACAGTTCCCAAGGCGAATTCTTCGGGCGAGCGGACATCACATAAAAAAGTCGTACGCGTCGTGTCGCTTAGCCACTGCTCTACAACGGAGCCGGTCACGCGCGTGACGCCGTATTGATCGGCTAGGGCTTGAGCACGTGCACGCTGAGCAGCGCGTTTTGCGGGATCGTTTTGAACAGTGTGGCGACGCGACGCGCCATGATCCAGTGTTAAGTCTGCAAGGAACCAGCCTTGTGTGCCATTCTCTAGGGCAAGGATTTTGTTTTTGATACCGAGATTGATCAAGGTCTGCGCGCCGATAATGCTGCGTGTGCGGCCTGCGCAATTGATCACGATGGTGGTTTCGGAACGACTGACGAGTGAGTCTATGCGCAACGCTAGCTCACCGTTGGGGCAGGAGGTTGCCGTAGGGATACTCATCTTGCGGTACTCGGCAAAAGGGCGGCCGTCTAAAATAACTAAGTCTTCTCGTGCTTGAATCTTTTTGCTCAACTCTTTTGCAGTAATTCGTGGCGTGCCGAAAGCGTGTTCGGCTAACTCGCCAAAGGCCTTGCTGGGTAAGTTGACGCCGGCAAAAACTTGGTAACCAGCGTGCTTCCACGCGGTGTGTCCGCCCGCCAAAAGGTGCAGCTGTGTATAACCGAGCCCCGCTAGACGCTGTGCAGCGCGGCGCGTCAAATGGTTATCGTCGTCGCCGACCAGTACCAACCTGACGTCTTTTCGAGGTACCAGTCTTAAGGTCTCTGCTTCGAGTTTGCTGTAAGGCGTCGACGTCACATAAAACAAATGTTCTTCGCCATATTGACCGTGTTCGCGCACGTCGAGCAACGCGATTTCTTGGCCATCATGGAGCCACTGTTTAAGCGTTTGAGGTTCGATTGTTTTTAAGTTTTGATTCATGACGATGACTATTCTCTCAACTTTACGCGCCCGCTTCGCGAACAATGGTGGTTGACTGAGCTTATTGTTAATGGTTGCCTACGCGAGGCTTAAGCATCGAGCTCTTCTTTGAGGTGTAGTTTTTCGATGAGCGAAGAGCAATGGGCCCAACCATGAAAATCGATAATAAGCTGGCCGCGGTCTTTGCCCATGACCTTTAAGCTCACTTTGGTTCCAAGCTGATCAGACAGGGTTTCTTCAAGTCGCAGGACATCGCGCGAAGCCGGTTTGAGTGCAGCAGGCAACTGAGTATTAGGCTCTTTGATCATTCGCGCCACCAGGGCTTCGGCGTCGCGCACTGAAAGCCGCTTGGCGATGATTTGATTCGCGGTTTGAATTTGCTGCGCAGCGTCTAATGCAAGCAGGGCGCGCGCATGGCCCATATCGATGTCGCCAGCCAGTAGCATGGTTTGTACAGGGGCGGCTAAATTCAACAGCCGCAAAAGATTGCTGGTGGCAGAACGCGAGCGGCCGATTGCGGTGGCGGCTTGTTCATGGGTGAGTCCGAACTCATCGATTAAGCGTTTGACACCTTGTGCCTCTTCGAGGGGATTCAAATCTTCGCGCTGAATATTTTCGATCAACGCCATGGCTGCAGCATGTTGGTCTGCAACATCTTTGACTAAGACGGGAACCTCGGTCAAGCCTGCGAGTTGCGCCGCGCGATAACGCCTCTCGCCCGCAATAATTTCGTACTGACCGGGCACCGCATGCAAGGGACGCACCAGAATTGGCTGCATGATCCCTTGTGCACGAATCGAATCGGCCAACTCGCTTAAGGCCTCTTCGTCCATGCGGGTTCGCGGTTGATACTTACCCGCACGCAATTGGCTCACTGCGAGCGTATTGGGCGCAAGCGTATCTACCGTCGCCGTGCCTAGGGATCCTAGATTGGTTGCGTCGGCCCCAAGTAAGGCATCGAGCCCGCGACCGAGGCCCTTTGTTTTTTTGGATACCATGGATGTTTCCTTTTTTGGGCGCGCGTTAACAACATGTCACGCCAGATTGAGTTAGGTTTTAATGGCGCGAACGCGTTCGATGACTTCTGCTCCGAAGGCGATATAGGCTTGCGCGCCTCGCGAGCTAGGGTCATAGACCACACCTGGCATGCCGTGACTGGGCGCTTCGGCGAGACGAACATTGCGGGGCACAACGGTCTTAAATACTTTGTCGCCAAAATGCGCTTCGAGCTGCGCGGATACCTGCTGTTGCAACGTCACTCGGGGGTCGTACATCACGCGTAATAATCCAATCAGACTGAGTTCTGGATTGATATTGCGGTGTACGCGTTTAATGGTGTTGACGAGGTCGGACAAACCTTCGAGAGCGAAGTATTCACACTGCATCGGGATGATCACGCCGTGCGCTGCAGCCAAGCCATTGAGCGTTAAAAGCGATAGCGTTGGGGGGCAGTCGATCAACACAAAGTCGTAGTGGAGTTCGACTTTAGCCAGGGCGTGTTTAAGTTGCAACTCGCGTGCGTCCATGCCGACCAGATCAATTTCTGCGCCAGAAAGCTCACGGTTTGAGGGCAAGACATCGTAACCGCCAGTGGGAGAGGCGACGACGGCTTCTGCAATAGTCGCCTCGCTGATCAGGACTTGATACAAATTATGTGCGAGTGCGCTTTTATCAATTCCGCTGCCCATCGTCGAGTTACCCTGGGGATCGAGGTCGATGAGTAACACGCGTTGCTTAAGCTGTACCAGTCCAGCGGCGAGGTTGATCGCGGTGGTTGTTTTGCCGACTCCGCCCTTTTGGTTAGCGATGCAAAATACGCGAGCTTTGATCGTGGCGTTTGTGTTCATTGATTTCCTTCGCGACGCATCCAAACTAAGCAGCGCTCAGCTTGAAGCTCGGGAACAGTGAGGGGCTCAAAGCGATCAACACGCCAGAGCGTGGTGGTTTCGAGTTCAGTGATTTCACTGCTGGACACCTTGGCTTTCATGGCGACTAAGTGGCCCGCTTGAGCGACGTGCGCGCCCGCGAGGTTTGCAAAGTCGCGCAAGGAAGCGAAGGCTCTTGAGATGACAACGGTACTCTCTGTGGGCGCAAGGTTTTCAACACGGGCGTGACTCGTGGACACGTTGTGCAGTGCTAAGACGCCGATCATTTGCTTGATAAAAGTTGTTTTTTTTTCGACGGCATCAATACAATTGATTGGTACATCGGGCAACATAATCGCTAAAACAATCCCCGGAAGCCCGGCACCTGAGCCGACATCTAAGAGGGTCGCGCGATTGGAGGCGACAGGTTTTGTCAGGCGTTGAATCGGCGCAACAACGGCGAGACTGTCAAATACGTGCTGAACTAGCGCATGTTCGGGGTCGCGGATTGCGGTGAGGTTGTAGGTTTTATTCCAACGCAAGAGCTGTTCAAGAAACTCAAGCAAGAGGTCTTGCTGTTTAGCGGTCGGTGACAAACCAAGTGCTGCCTGTGCCTGAGCGAGGCGCTGGTGTGCTGTTTGCGGGCGCGCAGCTGTGGCAAGCGTCATGCTAGGCGGCTTTGCCATATTGATGTCGCTTCAGGTGTATCAGGAGTAAAGAGATTGCTGCTGGTGTGACACCTGAAATGCGAGACGCTTGTCCAACGGTTTCCGGCCTGTGTGCAGAGAGTTTTTGGCGCACTTCAATGGACAGACTGACAACGGCGTTGAAGTCGAGGTCGTGCGGAATTGACAGAGACTCTTGCGTTTGTGTGCGCTCGACTTCTTCTTGTTGGCGGGAAATATAGCCCTCATACTTTATTTGAATTTGTACTTGGTCGGCTGCGTCCCCGGGCGGTAATCCTGTAGGAAGTGCGAAGCCAGGTTTTAGTGGGATATTGACCAGTGATTGATATGAAACGTTTGGGCGCTTGAGCAAATCAGAGAGTAAGTACTCGCGCTCAATTTCTTTGCCCAATTGAATCAGGGCAACTTGAGGTTCAAGCATGCGCGGATTAAGCCAAGTTCCTTGGAGACGTGCCACTTCTTTTTGGACGGCTTCGCGCTTCGTGGTGAAGTGATTCCAACGCTGATCGTCAACCAGACCAAACGTGCGACCAATCTCGGTTAAGCGCCAGTCAGCATTATCTTCTCGTAAACTGAGGCGATATTCTGCTCTTGAGGTAAACATTCGATAAGGCTCAGTCACCCCTTTGGTAATCAGATCGTCGATCAAAACGCCCATGTACGCCTGGTCACGCCGCAAAATAAATGGGCTTTCTTGACGGGAAGTGCGAGCCGCGTTAATGCCTGCGATCAGGCCTTGAGCGGCAGCCTCTTCATAACCTGTTGTGCCATTGATTTGACCAGCAAAGAACAAACCCCGAATACTCTTGGTTTCGAGAGTTGCTTTGAGCTCTCGGGGATCAAAATAATCATATTCAATTGCATAGCCCGGACGAACGATATGTGCCGCTTCAAGACCAACCATAGAGCGTATCAACGCTAACTGAACATCAAAGGGTAGGCTCGTTGAAACGCCATTTGGATAGACCTCATTCGTCGTTAGGCCTTCTGGCTCGAGAAATATTTGATGAGAGTCTTTGTCTGCAAAGCGATGCACCTTGTCTTCAATCGACGGACAATACCTCGGGCCGACGCCCTCAATCACGCCGCTATACATTGGGGAGCGATCTAAGCCGGCGCGAATAATCTCATGCGTTCTAGCATTGGTATGCGTAATCCAGCAAGGCACTTGTTTAGGATGAAGCGCTTGATTACCCAGATATGAAAAAACAGGGATCGGATCTAAATCGCCAGGTTGCTCAGTAATCGCAGCATAGTTAATCGTCCGGCCGTCAAGGCGAGGGGGGGTACCCGTCTTAAGCCTTCCCTGAGGCAGTTTCAATTCGCGCAACCGCGCACCCAAGGCGCTTGCCGAGGGATCTCCGGCTCTGCCAGCAGAATAATTCTGCAAACCAATATGAATCAGGCCATTTAAGAAGGTACCTGCAGTTAATACCAAGGCTTTTGTTTTAAAGGTGATTCCGGATTGCGTAACGGCTCCAGCAATACGATCGCCCTCAAGTAGTAGGTCATCGACTGATTGCTGAAAGAGCCACAAATTCGGTTGATTTTCGAGACGACCGCGTATTGCCTGCCTATATAGAACGCGATCTGCCTGAGCGCGGGTCGCACGAACGGCAGGGCCTTTTGATGCATTTAGAATTCTAAATTGAATGCCAGCTTCGTCAGTAGCAAGCGCCATTGCACCGCCAAGTGCATCTATTTCTCGTACCAAGTGTCCCTTACCAATGCCACCAATCGAAGGGTTACATGACATTTGACCGAGGGTTTCAATATTGTGTGTGAGCAAGACCGTCTTTGCACCGCTGCGGGCGGAGGCGAGGGCCGCCTCTGTTCCGGCATGTCCTCCACCAACGACGATTACATCAAATATTGTTGGATGATTCATTTTTTAATACAGCAGTGAATAAGCTTGGGCTTTCGATTATAGACTTGCTGGTCAAGTTTAAGTATTTTGTTTCACGTGAAACATTAGGTATGGCCAAATGAGGCAAAAATGGAGCGCCTCGATAGAACTCGGCAATGTCCGCGACGATTCTCAGGGCTCTAGCTAAACAACCTAATGCCCTTACTGATAACGAAAATCAGGCGTTCCTAGTCTAAGGATCGAGCCCAACACAAAGGCGGCTGCTCCTTAACTTTTTTGTCTGCCGACAGTACAAACGCAACTTGTTTCACGTGGAACATAGCCTTAGAATCTTATTGGGGATATTCCTGTGGATAACTTTTGTATAACGACCTAATAACAAGGGATAGGTTTGGCCGACTGACATCGTTTTCGTCTGAGTCTGCCTCCGTGTGTATAACTCTGTGTATAACAATCACCAACGCTTTGTATAACCTGTGTACAGTCTGTGTATAACGAATAAACGGCTACCCCTCTTCAGAAGACCAATCAATTAAGAGTTATTCAAAATTGACTAAGTCCATGATAACTATAATAAATATATTAACTAATGATCGCTCTATGACAATCAAATCAAAACTACCAGCCATTGGCGCCACCATCTTTACAACCATGAGTACGCTCGCGCTTGAAAATAAAGCGATTAATTTAGGCCAAGGCTTTCCAGACTTCCAAGCCGACCCCAAGCTGCTTAATCTTGTGACAGAAGCAATGGCGGCCGGGTTTAATCAATATCCTGCCATGGCTGGGGTCATGGCGCTACGGGAGGCCGTCAGTTTAAAAGTTGCGGCCCTCTATCACCACGCATACAACCCAGAAACCGAGATCACAATTACAAGTGGCGCCACCCAAGCCATTATGGCCACCGTTCTTGCTGCCGTTGGACCAGACGATGAGGTCCTAGTGCTTGAGCCCTGTTATGACTGTTACATTCCTGCTATTAAACTCGCTGGCGCCACACCTATCACCGTTGCAATGACGCCCCCTAGCGACACCAATCCGGTCTATACCGTCGACTGGCAGCGGGTAGAAGCCGCCATCACCACACGCACCCGTTTGCTTGTCATCAACTTTCCTCACAATCCCACGGGTGCGGTCTTTAATCACGAAGATCTCAACCATTTAGAGCGCTTAGTGCAAGATACAAACATCCTGCTACTTTCTGACGAAGTTTATGAACACATTATTTACGATGGCGTTAAACATCTAAGCGTTGCTACGCGTCCTGCACTTGCTAGCCGTGCATTTGTGATTTCTTCGTTTGGCAAAACGACGCATACCACCGGTTGGAAAATCGGCTATTGCTGTGCTCCAGCCGCTTTAACCACCGAGTTACGTAAAGTTCATCAGTTCATGGTTTTTACAGTTCCGTCTCCGTTTCAACACGCCTTGGCGATCTATACCTCTGATGCAGCAACCTATCAAAACTTACCCACGTTTTATCAACAAAAACGCGATTATTTAACTAAAGGGTTACAGCAAACTCGCTTTAAAGTTTTACCAAGCCCTGGTACCTTTTTTTTACTGGCCAACTACAGTCAGATTTCAGAACAAAATGAAACAGACTTTTCAATTTGGCTTACCAAAAATCACAAGGTTACGGCCATCCCCGTTTCAGCGTTTTACGCGCAACCTGACGCATTTGCTTCAAACCATAAACTTGTCCGCTTTTGTTTCGCTAAGGAGGCCACCACCCTTGACCTAGCGATCGAACGTTTGATGCAGGTTTAATTTAATCACGCTTTACTTAATACACCACACACTTTTTTTTAGCATCGTTTTTTTTGATCCCCGCTTAAGCGCTCTTATCTCTTTTATTGTTTTTATATATAACAACTAATGGATAATAAGGGCTGTGGATAACGTGTATAACTCAGATTTATGCTTTCGGAAGAACAAGTTATCCGTTTTTTAGCATGTGGGTAAACTCTGTTTAAATTTGTGTATCAAGTTGAACAACTTTTTGCAGAGTGGCAATTTTCTGACTTATGCAAGACCGATGCACAACTTATGCACAGCCCCGTAGCCCTTGTTATTCACAAGGTAAATTTTTTTTATTTATTTTTAAAATGATGCTTCGGTACAACGTTCTAAGTCGAAGCAATTGATGCAACCCATAGAGAGCTACATGCTACGGAATAAAACGGTTTTAGTAACAGGCTCTATCGCTGGCTTGGGTTACGCAATCGCTGAAGCGTTTGCGCAACAAAAAGCTAACATTGTTTTGCACGGTCTAGAGCCAATAGAAAAAATTCAAACTGCCGTCGATTCGTTACGAGAGAGGTTTGGTGTCGCCGTCATGTACAGCCAAGCAAATCTAACGATCGTTGCAGAAATTGAAAAAATGATTCAAGACATCAACGCTCAGTTCTCTGGTGTCGATATCTTAGTTAACAACGCCGTCATCCGAAACTTTGCGGCGATTGATACGCTTGAAACGACGAAGTGGAATGAGTCTATTGAAGTAAATCTATCTTCAGCGTTTCATACTGCGCGACTAACAATTCCGTATATGAAGCAAAAAAAATGGGGACGAATAATTAATATTTCGTCTGTTTACGGGACAACAGCAACACCTAATCGAGTGACTTACGTCACAACAAAAACAGCCTTAATTGGTTTGACCCGCAGCATCGCAATGGATGTTGCAAAAGATGGTATTACGTGTAACGCGTTATGCCCTGGCACGGTACCGACGCCGCCAATCTTAGAGCGCCTTGCTGGCTTTGCAAAAAGAGATGGCATCACTCTTGCGCAAGCAGAACGGGATTACATTTCAACGCGACATCCTACTGGCCGCTTCGTAGCGCTTAAAAGTGTTGCTTTGTTTGCAGTGTTTTTATGTGGGGAGGCAGGGGTAGATATTACCGGCGCAATTTTGCCAGTAGATGGCGGCTGGACCATAGAGTAGCGGTGGTCAAACGAAATAGGTAAATAGCCTTGTTTTATTTGCCAATACAAAAACGTGAAAAAATTTCGCCAAGCAGCTCGTCTGGCGTCATTTGCCCGGTGATCAAGCCTAGGGCTTGGTGTGCGAGTCTAAGTTCTTCGGCAAATAAATCAAGCATTGCATCGCTTTGAACGCAGTATTCTTGCGCACGAAGCAGATGGGTTTCTGCATCCATCAACGCGTCAACGTGACGTTGGCGTGCGAGCCATGGCGATTCTTGACCAGGGTTCCAGCCAGCGAGTTCGAGTAGCTTCGCGCGTAACACGTCCAGCCCAAGCCCAGTCTTAGCGGAAATCCCTAAAACCTGATCGGGTAAAGCAATGCCATCTACCACCAAATCTATTTTGTTATGAACCTGAAGCACGACCGAGCGCGGCGCACGACGGGCTTGTAGTTCGTGATCTAGCGTGTGTTGTTTCGTGTAACAGTCTGTTAGATGCAAGATTACGTCGGCCTGCTCAACCGCTGCCCAGGTTCTTTGAATCCCTAAGCCCTCTATCAAATCGGTCGTCTCACGTAGCCCTGCTGTGTCGGTAATCGTAATCGACACACCACTTAACTCAATCACCTGACTAAGTTTGTCGCGCGTAGTGCCGGCAATATTTGTCACAATCGCAAGGTCTTGGCCGACAAGCGCATTTAAGAGACTGGATTTTCCGACATTTGGCTCGCCTGCTAAGACAACCTGCAGCCCCTCTCTAAGCACCGTTCCTTGCTTTGTTGTAACAAGAACTTTGGCAAGCTCGTCGAGGATGTGCGTTAATCGACGCTGCGCCTGATATTTTTCGAGAAACTCTATTTCTTCTTCAGGAAAATCTAGCGTCGCCTCTACCAGTAAACGCAGTGTCACAATCGAAGCCGAAAGCGCATTGATCCGGCTAGAAAACTCACCGGTCATAGAAATTACCGCCGCGCGCGCGGCCGCCTCTGATGAGGCGTCAATTAGATCAGCAATTGCTTCAGCCTGCGCCAAATCGATTTTGTCGTTTAAAAAAGCGCGTAACGTAAATTCGCCTGGCTCAGCGATCCGACACTTGAACGCCGCTCCGACGGCGAGACATCGACCCAACAATTGTTGTAGAACAGCGGGGCCGCCATGGCCTTGCAGCTCGAGCACGTCTTCGCCCGTGTACGAGGCGGGTGCCGCAAAAAATAAAGCAACTCCTTGGTCAATCGGCTTGCCGTCTTCATCTGGAAATCGACAATAGGTTGCTACCCGTGCCCGTAAGTGGCAACCTAAAAGCGCATGGATAAAAGGCCCCAAAAGGGGCCCTGAGACGCGTATGACACCAATGCCACCCCTGCCAGGGGCGGTGGCAATGGCCACGATAGGCTGTTGATCTGAGCGCTTCATGGCGCGAACACGATCAACGATGGGCGACACCGGCGAGATCGGCCATCTTTTTAGTGATGTACCACTGTTGCGCAATCGACAAGATGTTATTGACGCACCAATATAAAACCAAACCGGCCGGGAAAAAGAACATCATGCCGCCAAAGACTAAAGGCATAAACATCATTACTTTTGCCTGAACGGGGTCTGGTGGCGTCGGATTAAGCCGCATTTGTAAGAACATCGTCGCCATCATGATGGCAGGCAAAATGAAGTATGGATCACGTACTGCCAAATCATGGACCCAAAGAACCCAGGGAGCGCCTCTTAGTTCGACGCTTGAGCCTAACACGTAATACAACGAAATAAAGACTGGGATTTGGATCACAATTGGCAGACAGCCACCAAGCGGGTTAATTTTTTCGGTGCGATACATCTCCATCATGGCGGTATTTAACTTTTGCCGATCGTCACCAAATTTTTCTTTTAATGCTTGAAGCCGTGGCGCAACCATTTTCATTTTTGCCATCGAGCGATAGCTTGCAGCCGACAAGGGATAAAACGCGGCTTTAATCAAAACGGTTAAGGCAACGATTGTCCATCCCCAGTTTCCAAGCAAAGAAAACAACCAAGTCATCAAAGCAAAAACGGGTTTAGCAATAATGGTTAATAAACCATAATCAACCACCAACTCGAGCCCAGGCGCTAAGGCTTCTAGTGCGACCTGGTCTTGGGGGCCCACCCAAAGCCTTGCGACAACAGAGACGCTACTGTTCGGGGCTACCGCGCCAATTGGTTCGATGCTGCGCAAAGCGTAGAGGTTCTTTTCGAGCGCTAGCATCTCGTAGCTGCGTGTTTTACCTTGCGGCGGAACCCAGGCAGTCACAAAGTAGTGTTGAATTAAAGCAAACCAACCGTTGTCCGCCTGCTTGATATGGGTTGCCTTGCGCTTTTCAATTTCGTCGAACGTCACTTTTTGAAACTTTTCTTGCTCAGAATAAATTGCGGCACCAAAGAAGTTAGCAGGGCCGCTTAAGAAACTGGGTGCATTGCTTTCGCCCGCTGGGTCTGCGCCGTCGCGTGTAATTTGTAAATAGACCGAAGGAGCCACTGGCTGAGCTGACAAGTTCTCGATACGATGATCGACTTCAACAATGTAGTTGCCGCGCTTAAGCGTAAAAGTCTTGGTGAGTTTGACTTCGCCCGACGTGGACGAAAACTTAATCACTAATGACTCACCGGTTAGCTCACGCGCCTCGGTTTCGAGCGTAAAAGGTGCTAGGTGTGTTGGAAACAATGTGCCCGCCGGTGCGCCGGTTAACCCAGACTGAACAATATAAGTATGACCGGCCACACGCTCTAATAGAGTAAAAGGCTTTGTTGGATCTTCAACAGACGGAAACGCCAGCAAGTCAGTACGAATGAGTTGGGCGCCCTGCAAGTCAAAAGTTAATGACAACACGTCGGTTTTGAACGTCACGCTTTGCAAGGGCGCAGTCACTTGTGCGGCCAAACCAGGGACAGTAGAAGCCGTAGCCGTAGGCGTGATTGCCACGGGCGCCACCGGCACACCCCCTGCCGCGGTAGCGGGGTCGCTGACCGGCGCGCTCGGCTTGACCGCGGTTGGTGCCCCAAACAGCGGCGGGTTTCCTTGGTGCACTTGCCAGTTATTCCAGAGCATGAGCAACGAAAACGAGAAAATCATCAACAGGATGGTGCGACGGATGTCCATTGTTGCCTAAAAAAATAAAAAACTAACCGGAGAAGGCTCGCAGTTTAGCGTTAATCAAGATGACAGCGGTGCGACGAAGCCCCGCCATCAGGTTTTTTTGGAACTATTTTTGCTGTCTGCTCGGGCACGGGATCCAAGCCTCCTTGACACCAAGGGTGGCAACGCCCAAGCCGCTTGACCGCGAAGTAGACGCCTTGAGCGGCACCCAACTTAGTAATCGCCTCAATTGCGTAGTTCGAACAAGTTGGTGTGAATCGACAGCTTTGGCCAAGCCAAGGGCTTAATAAAAATTGATAAGCCCGGATAGGAGCAATTAGTATCGCTTTCAGCATCGCTCTGCCTTTGAAAAGTGAGCGTTCGCTTCTTCGCGTGCAGCGCGCTTAAGCGCGCTGAGGCTGGTGGCTTCGATGTGCTTGTTTAAGCGCACCACATAATCCGCAGGAGCAAGAGACAAGCGGCAGGCCCGGAAGGCCTCTCGCACCACCCGTTTTAATGCATTGCGCGTAGAGGCGTGGTGTGCAAACCGCTTTGCCATCACCAAGCCCAAACGCGCGAGAGGTGCGTTTGGACCGATTTGTTCAGACAAGCTAACGGCGCGAGCGGTTAGGACAAAATAAACCCCACGAGAAATACGGCGACCCGAGAGGGCGGCAGAAAACTCAGTGGGGCGGTGCAGGCGCGCCGCCGAAGGGAAGGTGGCGCTAGGCATCAGTGCGGAGATCTTAGAACGGACTTGGCGAAGGTAACAGGACAACTAAGAGAAGACGTCTAGCTTGAAGGGACTAACGACGTCTAATAATACGACCAGGCGTTTATACAGCCAGGCGTTTGCGACCTTTAGCACGACGAGCATTGATGACGGCGCGGCCACCGCGTGTTTTCATGCGCACGCGAAAGCCGTGAGTACGCTTGCGGCGGGTAACGGAAGGCTGGTAGGTACGTTTCATGATGAGTGGCCC
>CAMBZR010000081.1 GCA_945872285.1 Bordetella parapertussis
GGCATCACGAATTCAGCGCCCTTGCCAATCGTTTCGGGCCAGCGCTGCATGATTGATTTTTGTTTGGTGTAGAACCGCACGCCTTCTTCGCCGTAGGCATGCATGTCGCCAAACAGGCTCTTTTTCCAGCCACCAAAACCGTGCCAGGCCATGGGTACCGGGATCGGCACATTGATCCCGACCATGCCGACTTGAATGCGGCGACTAAATTCGCGTGCGACGTTGCCATCGCGTGTGTAGCAAGACACGCCATTGCCAAACTCGTGGGCGTTGATCAGCTCAACCGCCTGGCCAAAGTCTTTGACGCGTACGCAACCGAGCACGGGGCCAAAAATTTCTTCTTTGTAAATACGCATCGATGGGGTGACGTGGTCAAACAAGCTGCCACCGGTAAAAAAGCCTTGCTCGTGCCCAGCCACTTTAATTCCGCGCCCGTCGACCACAAGTTTGGCGCCTTCATTGACGCCAACTTCGATATAGCCTTCGATGCGTTCAAGCGCCTGACGTGTCACGATGGGGCCCATTTCTGCGTCGAGTTCAAGACCATTTTTGATTTTGAGTGTCTTGGCACGTTCGGCAAGCAGGGGGACGATTTTATCGGCGACATCGCCTACCAGCACGGCCACCGAAATCGCCATACAACGCTCGCCAGCCGATCCATAAGCTGCGCCAATCAGGCCATCCACCGCTTGTTCGATATCGGCATCAGGCATGACCACCATGTGATTTTTGGCGCCGCCTAAGGCTTGCACGCGTTTACCTAAATCGGCGCCGCGCTGATAAATGTATTGTGCGATGGGTGTTGAACCAACAAAGCTGATGGCTTTGACATCTGGATGCTCGAGCAGTGCATCGACTGCGACTTTATCGCCTTGCACCACGTTAAAGACGCCGTCGGGCAGACCAGCCTCTTTAAACAACTGAGCCATAAAGATTGAGGCAGAAGGGTCGCGCTCGCTTGGCTTCAAAATAAAACAATTGCCTGCTGCGATCGCTACCGGAAACATCCAGCAAGGCACCATGCACGGAAAATTAAAAGGCGTGATCCCCGCGACAACGCCCAACGGTTGGCGCATTGTCCAGTTGTCGATGCCGGTCGAGACTTGATCGGTGAAATCGCCCTTCAATAACTGGGGCATACCGCAGGCGAACTCAACGATATCGATGCCACGCATGACCTCACCCTGTGCGTCGGTGAAGACTTTGCCGTGCTCTTGGGTGATGATCGAGGCGAGTTCGTCTTTGCGCTCGTTGAGCAAAGCTAAAAAGTTATTCATGATGCGGGCCCGACGAATCGGGGGGGTGTCGGCCCAACCGGCAAACGCTTTTTTTGCGCTTTCAACGGCAGACTTGACGGTATCCAAGCTGGCGAGCTCAACTTTGCGCGCCACTTGCCCCGAAGCCGGGTTAAAGACATCTTGAGTGCGCGCGCCGGCAGTCGTGATGGCTTGGTTGTGAATCCAATGCGAAACCACACTGGGGATGACGGGCATCGGAGGCTGCTTAGACATACAAGATCCTTTAGAAGTAAGACTCGGGGCCACCGGGGCACGAAACGGGGATGACTTAAACGTAAATGACCGGTAACGCGAAAAACACGATGCTCAGAATACGAGCCTTACCTCATTGTAAGATGGTTGATGGGGTGTTCGCACTTCTTGTTAAACTTTGTCTCTTTCTTGTTCGATCGACCGGAGTCCTTCTCACACCATGAGTCAGCCCTTACTTGGCAAAGTTGCCCTTGTGACCGGAGCCGCACGCGGTATCGGCCGTGCCTGCGCGTTGAAGCTGGCGTCTGCCGGTTGCGACATCATCGCCAATTATTACAACAGTTCTGACGAGGCCGAGGCTGTTTGCGCCGATATACGCGCGATGGGTCGACGTGCGATTGCGATACAGGCCAGCGTCGGTGTGCCCGACAGCGTGGTCGAGATGTTTGAGGTGATCACCAAAGAATTTGGTCAACTGGATATTGTGATTAGTAATGCCGCTTCGGGCGTGCTTAAGCCCGCCATGGAAATGAGCCTGAAGCATTTTCGCTGGTGCCTTGAAACTAATGCGTTCGCGGTCAATTTGTTGGCGCAACAGGCCTTGCCGTTGATGAAACATGGCGGCCGTATTGTGGCAATGTCCAGTTTAGGAGCCCAGCGTGCCATGCCCCATTATGGATTCATTGGCGCCTCCAAGGCGGCTCTCGAGTCGTTGGTGCGCACTTTGGCGCAAGAACTCGGCCCACGAGGGATTCGAGTCAATACGGTTTCGGCTGGAGTGGTCGATACCGATGCGCTGAGTCACTTTCCAAACCGGGATCAGGTCTTGTCTGAGTTTGCCGCCCGCACGCCGGCAGGCCCAAGTTTGTTGCCCACCAATGTTGCCGACGCGGTGTATTTACTCTGCTTGCCAGAGGCCGCGTGGATCAATGGCCACACTTTGGTGGTGGATGGCGGCTTTGCAATTTCAGGTTGAACACCATGAGCTTTGAATCAGGGTTGGCGGGTAAGGTTGCGATTGTGACCGGTGGCTCGCGCGGCATCGGGCGTGCCATCGTTGAGTTACTTGCGGCGCAAGGCGTAGATGTCAATTTTTTCTATCGCGGCAACGAGGCCGCGGCGCTTGAGGTTGTGGCGAGCGTCACGGCTGCTGGCGGCAAAGCCACGGCTCTGCAAGTGGATGTCAGTGACTCTGCGGCCTGTATTGAGGCCGTGAATGTGGTGGCCGAGCGTTGTGAGCGCATCGATATCCTTGTCAATAACGCCGGTATCGTGCGCGACAATCTGATGGCAGTCATGGAAGATCACGAGATCTCAGAGGTGCTTGAGACCAATATTGGCGGGGTCTTTAATGTGACCCGCCCAGTGATTCCGTTCATGATGTCTCAGCGCGCAGGTCGCATCGTGAACTTGTCGTCTGTGGCTGGTAATAAAGCAGGACGGGGGCAGGCGAATTATGCTGCCAGCAAAGGCGCAGTTGACGCTGTCACCCGAGCCCTGGCGGTTGAGTTGGCCTCGCGCAAAATCTTGGTCAATGCGGTAGCCCCCGGGGTGATTGATACCGAAATGTCGCTACAGGTGCGCGAGTTGGCTGACGATGAAGTGAAAGCCAAAATATTACTTAAGCGGTATGGTCAGGCGCAAGAAGTGGCGAATGTTGTGGCTTTTTTGGTCTCAGACATGGCCAGCTACGTGACGGGTCAGATTCTATATGTCGATGGCGGCTTTAAGATGGCCTGAGTTTTAGGCTGAGGGGCAACCAAGGTGTGATGGCCAGCTTAGCCGGACTTCACTGTACTTGAGTTAAAATAATGCGCGCTTACCCTATATTCGGAGCTAATTATGGCTGAAGCAGTCATCACGAAAGAAGAAATCATGGCGGTTTTTCCAACCGTCCAAAAAACGATGGCAGATGCCCTCGGTTGCGATGTAGATGACATCAAGCTCGATGTGTCCCTGATTGAGGGACTTGACGCCGAATCGATCGACTTCCTTGATATGGTGTTTCGCCTTGAGCGCGCCTTCAAAATTAAGGTGCCGCGTGGCAAAATCATCGAAGACGTACGCGGCGATATGGCTGTAACAGATTTCGAACAAGGTGGTGTTGTGACAGACAAAGGTGTGGCGCGCTTACGTGAGTATTTGTCTGAAATCGACGAATCACGCTTTAAATTGCCAATGCGCGTGGATCACATCGCGCGTTTGTATACGCCCGAAACGTTCTGCAAGCTCGTGATTCGTGCCCAGCGCGCTTCACAAGCCACTGGCTGATGGTCTTGAATACGGCGCGGGCCTCTTCGGCCGCGCCAACCGGTCGCTTTGCTGCATTTTCCTTTGTCGATCAGATCACTCAAATCCAAGGGGTCAAACGTGTGTGTGGCCTCTATACAATTCCTGTAAATGTTGAGCACTTCCCATCTAGCTTAGTGGCCGAAGCGCTGGGTCAGCTGGCAGCCTGGGTGGCAATGTCTAAGCTCGGTTTCAGTTATCGCCCAGTTGCAGCCTTAGCCGGCGACACAAAGATTTTTTCGCTGCCCAAACCGGGTGATACCCTTGAACTTATCATCGATATCGAATCTTGCGATGTCGAGTCGATTGTGTACCGTGGGCACGCCTTGGTCGATGGCCATAAGGTTCTTGAGCTTTCCGACACCGTTGGCTCAATGCTCGACATTAGCGAGTTCGACGATCCGGTGGCACTCGCGGCCGATTTTGCCCTGCTGAGTGCGGGTGGTCGTGCGATAGGGGCTTTCAAGGGTGTTCCTCGGCCGTCTTTAACTGACTTGCCAGAGTCAACCCTCGGGCACCTTCAGGCTCAGCTTGCGGTGCCTGCGCAGGCGGCTTTTTTTGAAGATCACTTTCCCCGTCGACCGGTGTTTCCTGCAACCTTGTTGCTCGATGCACTGTTACAGTTGGCGGTCCGTGTGGCGGCGCAAGCCGCCAGCGGCAAGACGCTGCGCCTGACGCGCATCACAAACGTCAAGGTGCGTGCCTTTACAGTACCTGGGGCAAGCTTGGCGCTGTCGGCCCTGCTGGCCGCGCCTGGCTCAGACGAGCTCGAACCCTACATGGTCAAGCTCACTGCTCAGGGCGAAGGCAAAACCATTGCGAGCGCCAAGATGTATTTTGCGTTTGCCGGAGACACTGAATGATGACACGACGTCGCGTTGCAATTACAGGTATCGGCTTGGTGACCCCTGCCGGCCTTGACGCTGCCTCAACCTGGGCCCGTATCAAAGCGGCGCGCAGCTGCGCTGGGCCGATCACGATTTTTGATGCATCGGGATTCTCGACTCGCATCGCCGCTGAGGTCAAAGGGTTTGATGATTTACCACCGATTGACGATCGCAAGTTGCTCAAGTACGCCAGCCGTGCGCACAGGTTTGCCTTAGGCGCAGCGGATCAGGCGATCGCTGATGCAGGCGTGCGCCCGACCGTACAAGACGCAGCACGTTGGGGTTGTGTCGTGGGCGCAGGCATGATGACCATCGGGCATAACGAGCTCGCCGCTGTACAACGCACCGCGGCACCTGACGGCGAGTTCGTTGCAAGTGCGCTACTCGCTGAACCGGTTGCCAACGATGTGATGGCTTTTAGCCGTAGCTTGTCTACCGCGGGTATTTCGCTCTTGCTTCGCCGGTTTGGCATACGCGGTTACGCCTCAACGGTACACACTGCGTGTGCGTCAGGTGGCCAGGCGATTGGCACCGCGATGCGGTTGATTCGACGTGGCTTGGCCGATCGGGTCTTGACAGGTGGCTTTGATTCGATGATTTCACCGGTTGGTTTGTCGGGCTTTTGCCTGCTGTCAGCTGTCTCACCCGACAATGATCAACCTGAGCGCGCCAGCCGCCCGTTTGATTTAACCCGCAACGGCTTCTTGTTGGGCGAGGGGGCTGGGTTTTTAGTGCTCGAAGAATGGACTTCTGCCGTGCAACGCGGTGCAACGATTTACGCTGAACTCGCGGGCGACGGTAATTCACTGTCGTCTTATCGCATTACTGATTCACACCCCTCGGGCGATGGCCCGATTCAATCGATGCGTCGGGCGATTGCAGATGCTGGTGCACAGAACGCCGATATCGATTACTTAAACGCGCACGGCACCTCCACACCAATGAATGATCGCAGCGAGTGTGCTGCAGTCAAGGCGGTGTTTGCAGGTCGGGTCAACGCGGTGGGGGTGAGCTCAACCAAAAGCGTGACGGGTCACTTGATCGCTGCGGCAGGGGCGGTCGAGGCAGGCTTGTGCGCGTTAGCGATTCGCGATGGTTTGATGCCGCCTAATGCGAATTTGCAACAAGTCGACCCTGATTGTGATGTCAATATTGTTCGCGATCAACCGCGCGCGCAGCGCATCGGGATGGCACTTTCGAACTCGCTAGGGTTCGGTGGCAGCAATAGTTGCCTGGCGTTTCGGCATCCCGAAGATACCGCGGCACTTGTCGCTTCAGGACGGTGAGCACCATGAGTCGAATTGTTATTACCGGAACGGGCGCGATTTGCGGCGCTGGCACAGACCCCGCCAGCATTGTTGACACCTTGTTAGCGGGGCGCTCAGCGTTGGCACCCATTGCCAGTTTTAATGCCGAGCCGTTTCGAGGTGGTTTGGCGGCTGAAGTGCCTGATTACAACGGCGGCAAGTTGTTGGGTGACCGTAAACTACTCAAACTTGTACGCCGCTCAGATGTATTTGGTATTTATGCCGGCACCCAAGCGGTTGAGCAAGCGGGCTTGCCCGCGTGGCAGGCAACGCTGACCGAAGCCGAGGCAGCACAATACGCAGATCAAACGGGTTGTTATGTGGGCTCGGGCGGGGGTACCGCCGAAGTGAACTATGATTTTTTCCCGCTGATGGCCGAGACGAAAGATGATTTGAATGGGTTCGGTCGTGAGTTACCGAATATGGTCAACCCGATGTGGCTGCTTAAGTCGCTGCCCAACAATGTGTTGTGCCATATTAGTATTCGCCATCAACTCAAGGGCCCAAATGGCTGTATCACCAATCACACGTCAAGCGGTATTTTGTCTGTGATAGAAAGCGCCTGGGCGCTGCGTGAGGGTGATGCCCAACGCGTCGTGGCTGTGGGTCATGATGCCCCGATTGAGCCGCAAACCCTGTTGTATCTGGATCGTGTCGGTTTGATTGGCAAAGATAGTCTGCGACCCTTTGACCAGCGGCATGACGGTTGTTTGCTGGGCGAGGGCGCGGCATCGTTCGTGCTTGAAACCGAAGCCTCTGCGCAGGCGCGTGGCGCAACCGTGTTAGGTGAGTACCTGGGCGGTGGCGATGCCTCTGAGGGCGAGGGCTTGTTCTGTATTCGCTCTGACGGTGATGGCTTGAGCCGTGCCATTGCGTTGGCTTTGGCCGATGCACAACTTAAGCCCGCTGATGTTGGCATGATTGTGGCGCATGGAAACGGCACCCAAGAGTCAGACGCCTCAGAGGCTACGGCCTTGCTTCGCGTGTTTGGGGCTGAGATGCCCCCTGTGACGGGGTTTAAATGGTCAGTGGGTCACTTGTTTTCTTCGGCAGGGCTCCTTGATGCCTCAGTGGGGCTAGAGGCTTGCCGACGTAAGGTGGTACCAGGTATCGCGAACCTCGAAACGCTCGCGGAGTCTTGCGCGGGTTTGAATGTGTCTAAGCAAACGCGGGTTCCACGCAGCAACGTGGTGCTCGTGTTGTGCCGTGGCTTTGCTGGGACGAACGCGGCTTTATTGTTACGTGCGATCGCCTAACGTGACGCAAGCCGCGGCTCTTGGCGAAGCACTGCCTGATGGCTGTGCGGTTGATACAGTCGACATCGAGCGTGTTTTGCGGCTAGTCGAGGCGATGCCCGGCGACCTAGATAAATTATTTTCGGCTCAAGAACTCACTGATGCGGGTGAGGGCGCCGGGCGCATTGCCAGCTTGGCTGCGCGCTTTGCGGCCAAAGAAGCATGCCTGAAATTGTTTCCGCGCGAGACCGCACTCAATACGATCACGGCCATGGATTTTTCAGTGGTGCGCGACGCGTATGGGGCCCCGCACGTCGTGGTGAGTGCCGCGGCTGAAATCGTCATGGGCAGGCACTTAGTCGCTGAGATCAAATTGTCGTTAACGCACACGCCGCTATCCGCCACTGCTGTGGCCTTGCGGGTGCCTAAAGTGATTGAGCCAAGTCGGGGTGGGCGCTTTTTATACCGCTGGTTACCTTACCGGCGGTCGGTGATTTTAGAAAACCTCAAGCGTGTTTTTGGCGCGCAAGTGAGCCAACAGCAAATCACCTTGTTGGCGCAGGCACATTACAGCCACTTACTGAGCTTATTGAAAGAATTATTTCAATTTCGATTTTTATCCACGCAGCAAAAAAAAGATGTCGTGAAAGTCGAAGACGTATCTATCATGTGGGACGCCTATGCCCAAGGCAAGGGGGTCTTGATCTTGACGGGCCACTTCGGTAACTTTGAGGTGTCTACGGTTGCTGGGATCGAGCATTTTCCGCAGGTGAAGGGACATATTCATTTTTTGCGAAGGCCGATCAAACCCAAATGGCTGAGTGATTTACTCACGAATCGCTTTAAAAAAGCAGGTTTTGGCGTGGTGGGGCGCCGTGGCTCTCTTGAAGAGATTGTTGAGACGCTTGAGCGAGGCGATGTCATCGTTTTTCCGTTTGATCAATATGCCAGACGGCCAGAAGGCATTGAGGTTGAGTTTTTTGGCCACGCTGCTGGCACCTATAAAAGCATGGCCCTCATCACGTTGGCGACTGGTGCGCCAGTGGTGCCAGCGGCTTCATGGCGCGAACCCGATGGCACGCATGTGTTACGGTTTTTACCCCCACTCACACCAATCGTAGATGATGATGTCGGGAGTGAAATCACGCGTAACACGCGCGCGTTCAATCAGGCTCTTGAGCTGGCAATTGTGCGACATCCAGAGCAGTGGTGGTGGATGCACCGCCGCTGGAAAAATCAACCTACGTTAAGCTAGTGCGTTAGTTCGATTGTTGATGTTTGTCGTAAACATAAGTGCCGATTGCACCAATCGCTGCGCCACCCAAGGCGCCCCAAACAGGGTTGCCATCCGCGATCAGCGCAATGCCTGCACCTGCAGCCGCACCAATTGCACCTGCTGAGAGCGTGCGCTGTTGAGTGTTACTCATGTTTGAACAGCCGCCAAGGCTCAGTGCTGCGCAAACGGGTAAAGCCAGTAAGATTTTTTTCATCATCAATCCTTAAATATAACCATGTCAGACATCGTGCACAAAACCCTAAAGGTTTTTAGCGTTTGCAAGGAAACGTCTCGCCCAAATAGCGCAAAATCGTATCTGACGCTGAGGCCTGTTTGAACTGTGGATGCGCGGCTGACCACTTGATAAAGTTATCAATGTGTTGTTGGCGTGTCAGGGTAGAGGTTTGCGCGCAGACAAAGGCAGGGGCTTTTTGCGGGTGACGCGTCACGAGGTAGGTTTCGTAGACGCCTTGGCTGTAGCCGTGGCAAAAGTTTTGAGCGGCTACGTCTGCTGTGCTCGCACACAGGCCGACAAATTTTTCAGTAGTCGTGGTGGCCGCCGGGGCTTGTTGCGCCGAGGTGGTTGCACTGGCGAGCGCCAGGCAAAGCAGTGCAAGGTGTTTGTTCATCATGATTTCCGAGAAGCTTCGCCGTTTTGGTCGAAGGAATAAGGGCTCAATGGTACTGCAATCACGGTCTTTCGAGCCGATTCAGATCCTGAGATGCGGTTGCTAAATCACTCAATTGAATCATAACTTGGAAGTACAATTACGCAAATTCCCCTTTTAATCGAGATCCTCAATGTTTAAAAGAATCGTCGCTGGCACAGTCACTATTTTATTCACTTTAGGTTTAACCGCTTGTGCGCCAACGACGCCTTCCGCTCCGCTTGAAATTCGCTCAGGTGTGATCCAACAAATTACGGCAACACAAATCGCGCACAACCACGAAACTGGCGTGGGGGCTGTGATTGGTGCGCTGGGCGGTTTGGGGGTTGGGGCGCTTATTGGCTCGGGCACGGGTAAAGCTGTCGCGATGGTTCTCGGTGCGGTGGGTGGCGCTGTGGGTGGCAATGAAATTCAAAAACATTATGACAAGCCCGTTGCAGGTCAACAAATTTTTGTTCGTACCAGCAGCGGTGTGTTAGTGACTGTCACGCAGCCGACCGGTAACTTTCGCTTAGGCCAAAAAGTTTATATCGAAGGTGCGGGTACTGACGCCCGAGTTGTGGCCCAGTAAGGGTTGAGGCGGATGGCGATTAAAGTATTTAGCCTGACACGCAAAATGATGACAAAAAAAACCGCTGCAGTGCAGCGGTTTTTTTATCGGTAATCGCTTAAGCTTTTTTGACCCAAGCGTTACACCATCCTGGCCCGGCAACAAGCTTGCCGGGGAAGATCGCACAGGTGCCGGCTTCGGGTGACTTGCTGACGTACAGCTGGCAGTTCGTGCAAACTTGGCCATCGACGTACTTAGGAAACTTGGCCTTATCGACTTGAGTGGCGACTGCTTTGTAGCCCAATCCAACCGCTTGAGGTTCGGCTTCGCCGAGCATCGCTTGCGCGTTAGCTTGTTGTGCAAGAGGCAAGGTGGCTAGGCCGGCGGCCGAATAAATGATGAATTGGCGACGTGTGGTTTTCATAGCGGTATCCTGAAAATAAAAATGCTTTTTGAGCAAAATGGCGTGTGGTGAAACGGCGTATCGTTGTAACGAAACTTTGATTAAGCTCGGCAGTAAAACCAACCCACGCTGCCAAACGCATACCTAATTGTACGGATTTCACAGCTAAGATGTTGTGAGTGCAGTGTGGTTAAATTTTGCTTGCGCTCAATCGGCATGACGCTTGTCAAACTCCCAAACATCTTCAAAGCCCATCAATTTAGTCAGGTCAGTAAAGTCGTACAAGTCAACCGTGTTGTTAGTCGATGAACCTGTGCTTTTAAAATGCTCGTAGACCTTGGTCATGGCGTGCACGCCTGCTAGCAGGGCTGTGACCGGAAATATCGCTAACTTAAAACCTAGCGCTTCAAGGTCAGCCTTGCTTAAGACAGGCGTGCGACCTTTTTCAACCATATTCGCCAACAACGGCAAATCAAATGACGCGCCAATCTTGCGCATTTCTTCTTCGGTTTCGGGTGATTCAACAAACAAAATGTCTGCGCCGGCTTTGGCATAGGCCTCAGCGCGTCGCAGTGCTTCATCCAAACCAAGCGTGGTGCGCGAATCAGTGCGCGCAATAATCAAAAAATCTTTTGACTGACGGGCTTCGGCAGCGACTTTGATCTTTTTGACCATATCCGCCATCGGGATCACCCGCCGTCCTGGCGTGTGGCCGCATTTTTTAGGAAATTCTTGGTCTTCGAGTTGAATCGCTGAGGCGCCAGCCAGTTCATAGCCTTGCACCGTGTGGCGTACATTTAATAAACCACCGTAGCCAGTGTCGCCGTCGGCAATTAAAGGCGTACGCGCCATTTTTGCCATGGCGCCGACGCGCCCAACCATATCGCTGTAGGTGGCCAGGCCCGCATCCGGTAAGCCCAGGTGCGAGGCCACTGCGCCAAAGCCGGTCATGTACAAGGCGTCAAAGCCAAAGCTGTCAGCCAGTCGTAACGACACCATGTCGTAGACGCCTGGGGCGGTTACCAGCCCAGGTTGTTTCAGGCGCTCATGCAGCTTTGCAGGTTTAGAATTTGCCATGGTTAAGTGCCTCAAAAAAATGAACGCTTATCGTAGCAGGTCATGCAACGAATTTTTGCCCGATCACGCGGCGGATTTTGCAGCAGGCCAAAAGGAAATCGCTCGCGCGACCGATTCGTGACTCCCGCAGGTCGCCATTAAGCACTTGACGCGATGCAGCCAGCGAGCCACACTCAAGCTTTCGAAGTCGTGTATTGCTAGAAAATCCCCTAGACCGGTTCGTGTCGTTTTTTTGTTTATCAGCCTTACTGTGATTGGTTCTGTGTTGAGGTTTCTTGATCGATGTTGCGAGTGATTCTTATTTACCAAAGGGTGCCCCGATGAACGACCTCAGTCTGCCAAAAGCTGTGAGCCAAGCGGCGCTGTCTACACCGGCCGTTAATCTCGGTCATCAAGCTCGGTTGCGCAGTCGTCGCGGTGAGGTGCGTGGCCATACCGCCGGTGTCGCGCCAGGTAACGTGCAAGGCAATTTGATGATATTGCCCAAAGACCTTGCGAGTGATTTTTTGTTGTTTTGCCAGCGCAATCCGCGGCCCTGTCCAGTATTGGCAGTCTCTGAGGTAGGTAACCCGATGCTGCCCACTCTGGGTGAAGATGTTGATATTCGGTATGACATTCCTCGCTATCGTGTCTACAAAGACGGCTTGTTGGTGGATGAACCCTACGATATTGCCAGCCAATGGCGCGACGATTTGGTGAGCTTTGTCTTGGGATGCTCTTTTTCGTTTGAGCAAGCCTTAATCGAAGCTGGGATCCCTTTACGGCATATCCAAGAGCAACGTACCGTGCCCATGTATCGCACCAATATTGCGACCACGCCGGCGGGTGTGTTTCACGGCCCGATGGTGGTGTCGATGCGCCCGATGCGCCCGGCAGATATTGTGCGTGCCGTGCAGGTTACTTCGCGGTTTCCGAGCGTGCATGGTGCGCCGGTTCATATTGGCATGCCGCACTTAATTGGTATCCAAGATATCAACAAACCTGATTTTGGTGAATCGGTCACCATCCATGAGGATGAGATGCCCGTGTTTTGGGCTTGTGGCGTGACGCCGCAATCTGTTGCGATGGCGATGAAGCCTGCCTTTTGTTTGACGCATGCACCAGGTTCAATGCTCGTGACTGATCTGAGCAATAGTAGTTTGGCAAGTTTTTAACCATTTCTCTCTCATCGTTATGTCATATTTTTAGGAGCTTATAGATGAACATGTTAAATCGATCAATGATGGTCACAGCCCTGTGTGCTGCAATGCAGCTATCAAGCGTGTCGGCCCAAACGGCTGCAACTGGGCCAAAGATTGCGGTGCAAGCCATCACTCAGGTGTCGCCCACTCTCCCGCAGTACACTCAGGTGGATCAACCTATGTTGCGTGATGGGCTCAAAGCCGCCACCAACGGCCGCGTTGAGATCACGCTATCGTCTTGGCCAGAGCGCAACGTCAATGGCCCTGAAGTCTTGAGGTTGGTGCGTTCAGGTCAAGTTGATATCGCAGCGGGCCCGCTCACCACGGTATCGGGCGATGTGCCCATGCTTGACGGCCTAGATCTCGCGGGCTTGAATCCAAGCATCAAGCAAGCACGCAGAGTTGCTGATGCCATGATGCCGGTTGCGAACAAAGAGCTCGAAAAGCTTGGGATCAAACTGGTTGCAACCTATCCGTTTTCAGGTCAGATGTTGTTCTGCCGAAAGCCAATTGCTTCGTTAGCCGATCTGAAAGGCCTGAAAGTTCGCATCAACGGGCCTTCTGCCGGTGACCTGGTCAAAGCGCTGGGCGGACAACCTGTATCGCTGGCCTTTGGTGAGGTCTACACAGCGCTCGAGCGCGGCACGGTCGATTGCGGGATTACTGGCTCGGGTTCGGGAAATGGCGTGAAGTGGCCCGAGGTCACAACACATCTTTACACCTTATCTTTATCATGGTCGACCGCTGGTTACTTTGTGAACTTAGCCTGGTGGAACAAACTTGAACCGTCGATTCGTGCTGAGTTCGAAAAGACCTTTGCCGCAATT
>CAMBZR010000082.1 GCA_945872285.1 Bordetella parapertussis
CTGCACTGCCTGAATCGCTTGATTCATTTTTTTCTCCAAAGAACCCTACCGCTTTAGGGTACGGTGTCAGAGGATCGATTGCCGTGTAATCGCCCTCTTGCAATTGATAAACGTCTGACTCAAGCTTAGCTTGAAGTCTCGTTGTCGTCTGGTCTAGCCAACGTTAAGCCTTGCCCTCTTTTTTAGCAAACAAGCCTTCAATCTGCACAAAAAATACCGGTACCAACGCCACCGCCAGGCAGGTAGACGCGATCATGCCACTAAACACAGTGATCCCAATCGACACGCGGGCAGCGGCACCTGCACCCGACGCCATCAATAAGGGCACCACGCCCAAGATAAACGCAATCGACGTCATCACAATGGGTCGAAACCGCTCATGTGAGGCCTTGAGTGCGGCATCAACCAGGCTCAGGCCCTCGCGCTTAGCCTCAAGTGCAACCTCAACAATCAAAATGGCGTTTTTTGAGGCAAGCGCAATCATTAACACTAGGCCAATCTGTACATAGATGTTGTTTGCAAGCCCCGTAAAAAATAAGGCAATCACAGTACCCACCAATGCCAACGGAACCGCCAAGATCACAGGGATCGGTGCGACCCAAGATTCGTACTGAGCCGCTAGCACCAAATACACCAGCAAAATCGACAGCGCAAACACCAAGACCACCGTGCTGCCAACCAGTTTTTCTTGATACGACATCGCTGTCCATTCATAGGTGACTGATTCAGGCAAATTCACTTGAGCGAGTTTTTCGAGTGCCTCGATTACCTGGCCAGAACTAAAGCCAGCACCGCCTGCACCCAGAATTGCTGCGGTCGGATACAAGTTGTATTGCGAGGCGATGGCAGGCCCTGTGCTTTCGATGATATCGATAAACGAGCCAAGCGGCACCATATCCTTAGCTTTGTTCTTCACGTATAAGCGACTGAGTTGGTCTGCCGTCATTCGACTTTGACCATCCGCTTGTATAAACACTTGATACGTTTGACCGTATTTAAAGAACTGATTCACGTAAGACGAACCGATTGAGTTTTGCAAAACATCGTAAGCATCGCCGATCGAAACGCCAAGGGTTTCGGCACGGGCGGTATTAAAACTCAGGGTGAGTTGGGGCACGTTGTTTCTGAACGGCGTAAAGATCGCCGAAATCTCAGGCAATTCGCGCGCAGCCGCTAAAAATGTCTCGGTTGCATCTTCAAGTTTTTTGAAGTTGTTGCTACCGTCGGTCAGCATTAACTGCATTTGAAAACCACCCGACAAGCCTAAGCCCGGAATCGCTGGTGGCAAGAGCACTTGCGACTTGACCTCTTGGATCTCTCGCAACGCAACGGTCAGGCCGTGATAAATACTTTTTAAGTCTTGCCCTTTACCGCGCGCATCCCACGGTTTGAGAATCACATACATCACACCGGCATTGGACTGCGAAGCATTGTTATTCAGCGCATTGACACCACCGATTGACACAATCCGATCCACGCCCGGCACCTTCTCGATCGCACTGACAACTTTCTGCATACCTTGCTGTGTGCGTTCAAGTGAAGAAGCGTCGGGTAGCTGATTCGACACCACCAGATAGCCCTGATCTTCGTTTGGAATAAAACCTGTGGGCAGTTTAATCAAACCAATAATGGCACCAACGATCAATAAACCGCCAACCACTGAAGCAGTTTTGCGGTTATTCATCAGCACTTGCAACATACCGGCGTACCAAGTCGAAATCTTTTCAAAGACGCGATCAAAGCCAGCAAAGAACCAGTTCTTCTTTTCATTGACGGGTTTAATCCGAATAAATTGCGCCGCCTGGGTGGGCTTAAGTGTGACCGCGTTGATACCGCTAATCAGCGCAGTCGCTGCAATCACCAGTGCGAACTGTCGATACATCTGTCCAGTAATACCAGCGATAAACGAAGCTGGCAAAAACACCGCCATCAAGACCAGCGTGATACCAATGATCGGGCCCATCAGCTCGGTCATGGCACTAATCGCAGCTTCACGCGGAGTTTGGCCATGCTCAACTTTTTTAGCAACGCCTTCAACCACCACAATGGCGTCGTCGACCACAATGCCGATACACAGCACGATTGCAAACAAGGTTAATAAATTAATCGAAAAGCCCATTCCTGCCATGCAGGCAAAGGCACCAATCAAGGTCACCGGCACCGTTGTTGCAGGGACCAGTGTGGCGCGCCAGTCTTGCAAAAACAGCATAATCACTAACAATACTAAGATACCTGCTTCAAACAAGGTGTGATACACCTCGTTGATTGAAGCGGTCACGAACATTGTGGTGTCAAAGGGGATTTCCCATTTAATTTCTTTCGGAAAAGTCTTTGAGATTTTTCCCATCTCGGCACGCACAGCCTGTGCGGTGGCTATCGCATTGGCCGAGGGCAGCTGATAAATTGCGATACCGCCCGCGGGTCGGTCGTCTAAGC
The DNA here is from genome assembly GCA_945872285.1 of Bordetella parapertussis. Taxonomy (GTDB): domain Bacteria; phylum Pseudomonadota; class Gammaproteobacteria; order Burkholderiales; family Burkholderiaceae_B; genus Zwartia; species Zwartia parapertussis_D. The sequence continues at coordinate 2,437 of CAMBZR010000082.1, forward strand.
GAAAAAACTGACTGTAGTTCTGGCTGCCCATCTCGATGCGCGCAACATCGCGCAGCCGAGTCATTTCGCCTTGTTCATCGATTTTGACTAAAATCTGGCCAAATTGCTCGGGCGTATCCATCGCGCTGGTGACCGTTAAGGTCAGCTGAAAATCCTGACCATTGGGCACGGGTGGCGCACCGACCTGCCCCGCCGCCAACATCACGTTTTGTCGGCTAATCGCCGTGCTGATGTCAGAGGGAGTCAGGCCGCGCATACTCAACTGAGCCGGGTCGAGCCAGACACGCATACTGTAATTGCCCACGCCGAACACGTTTGCTGCAGCCACACCCTGAAGGCGCGCCAACCGGTTCTGCATTTGCAAGTTAGCAAAGTTACTTAAAAATAACGCGTCGTGTTCGGGGTTGCTTGAGGTCAGCGTCACAAACTGCAAAATCGCAGTGGACTGGACCTTGGTTGTGACCCCTTGACGCTGTACCGCCTGAGGCAGAGACGGCAGCGCAATGGCCACCCGATTCTGCACGTTCACCTGCGCGATATTTGGATCAGTACCCACTTCAAACGTCACGGTCAGCGTGTAACGCCCGTCATTGGTCGAGTCAGACTCCATGTACAGCATGTTTTGCACGCCGTTCACCTGATTCTCGATATTGCTTGCCACCAACTGTTGCACCAACGCTGCACTGGCACCCGGCCAGTTGGTCGTCACCTGCACCGTGGGAGGCGTCATCGGCGGATATTGCGCAATCGGCAAGCCGAAAATAGAAACCGCACCAATGAGCATCGTGATCAACGCGATCACGTTACCCAGCACTGGGCGTTCGATAAAATATTTAGAAAGCATGAGGTTTCCTGTTGCCTGACTGTTTTAGCGTGCAGGTAACGGCGCAACCGTCGCCATTTCAGCGCTCACGGTCTGACCACTGCTAACATTAATGAACCCATTGAGCACAAAGGTCTCAGAGTCTTTTAAACCACTCGTGATCTCGACTAGACTGTCGAATCTTTGACCCGTTTTAATCGCGCGACGTTCGGCTTTTTTATTGTCATCGATGACAAAAACATAGTCACCCTGTTGATCGGTCTGCACCGAACGCGCTGGAAGCAAAACAGCCTTGCGAATCTCGCCATACTCGGCCAGCACCTTACCGTACAAGCCTGGAATGAGTTCGAACTTATCGTTGGGCATTTCGGCGCGCAACTGCAGCGAACCTGTACTGGTGCTCAGCAAATTAGCAGCAAAATCAAGCGTGCCTTTGTGCGGAAAACCCTTCTCGCCTTGCAGCTGCACGTAGACGGGTAACGCATTCACAAGTGACTTACGGTTCGCGTCATTGACGTAACGCGTTTGATACTTCAGCAAATCACGTTCGTTAATATAAAAATAAACATAGATCGGGTTAATTTTTTGAATAGTCGCCAGCTTGATCCCCTGCGGGCTGCTGCCTAAATAATTACGGACATCAATCAAATGGCGACCCATCAACCCGTCGAAAGGCGCGCGAACTTCGGTGTAGCTTAGATTGAGTTTCGCAAGTTTTAAATTAGCGTCGGCTTGTAGAAAAGCTGACAACGCTTTATCAACCGAGGCCTGTGAAGTCGCATTATCTTTTAACAAGGCACGCTGACGTGCCAGTTCAATTTTTGCCTCGTTAAAAATGGCCTGCGTTAAATTTACCTGCTGAATGTATTGGTCTTGTTCGATGACGAAGAGCAGTTGATCTTTTTTAACAAAAGCGCCATCTTCAAAGTTAATCTTGCTTAGATAACCAGGCACCCTGGCCTCAAGGTTGACGGTTAATAGGGGTGAAACCAAACCATCGAAAATCTCGTAGCTTCTGACCTCTTGAAAAACAGGCTTGGCTGCGGTCACCTTAATAGGTGCGGCGGTGGCGACAGGTTTTTTCTCGCAGCCAGTCAAGACCAAGCCAGTGAAGACCGCAAGAATGATAGCGGCGGATCGCAGCAGCGGCGTACGCCTGAAGAAACTCATGGAATGCTCTCACTAGACTGAACTAAGCGTGGATCGGGAAGCGGTTTGAGGGTGTCACCCCAGTTGGTGCGTGCGTTCATTTGGCTAACCATCGCCTCTGGTAGTCCAGGGGTCGATAACTCACCAGACCACCCCCCACCTAAAGATTTAAATGCCGAGACATACCCGAGCAAGTTATTCGTATTGGTCTGCACCAGCGTACTCTGCACCAACAAGAGTTGTTGCTGCGCAAGAATCACCGTGTCGTAATTCACCTGTCCGGCTTTGTAGCGGTCAATCGCAAGTTTGGCCGCTTGCTCGGCAGCAATCACTGCTTTTTTAAGGTCTTGGGCCGCACTGCGCGTCGTAGAAATCGTGACAAAAGAATCTTGCACGTCTTTTTGCGCTTGCAGGACCAACGTTTGGTAATTCAAGATACTTTGTTGAAACACGGCGTCTTGAACGCGGATTTGATCAGTAATCGCTCCGCGATAAAACAGCGGAAACAAGAATCCGCCCGCAAGCGAAGTGTTGCGATTATCCCAAGAAAACAAACTCGATTGATTCGTATTGTTGAGAGTAACGTTTTGAAAACCAAAAAACCCGCTTAAAGTGAAGCTTGGATAAAGCGCTGCCGCATTCACGCCAATCAAAGCTGACTTGGCAGCGGCCGTGTATTCAGCTTGTAATACATCTGGGCGACGTCTGAGCAAATCTTTGGGGATCCCGACTTGCAGCGCCACAGGCGCAGCAAGCGCACTCTTGCTGGTCTCAAAGTTTTGCTCATAATAATCGGGGGGCTCACCCAAAAGAATGCTCATGGCGTATTGATACATCTTTAACGAAGCAATCAGCGCGGGGATCTGAGACTTTGTTTGCTCGTACTGCGATTGAGCCTGACTTAAATCCAACAGCGAAGTCGAGCCATTTTTATAGCGCGATCCAGCGATCCGCAAGCTTTCAGCCTGAAAAGCCAGATTCGTTTTAGCGACCCCGATTAAGGCTTCGAAGTTGCAAATATTGATGTAAGTGTTGGCAACATCAGAAGCCAGTGATACGTCTGCCGAATAGAACGCCGCCGCAACAGAAATGTAAGAGGCCAAGGTGCTTTCGATGCCACGCCGGTACTTACCCCAGAAGTCGATTTCCCAAGTGGCCTGAACCATTAAACTTTGCGTCTTTGAGATCGACGAAGTGTTTAGATATTGCGTCAGGGCATTGGGCTGATCATTACGTGAACCGGCGCCACTTAAAGCGACGGTAGGCAAGAGTGTCGCTTCAGTCACGCCAAGTTGCGCACGGGCCTGCGCGATGCGCACTGCGGCCTTTTGAAGGCTCAGGTTGTCGCTGGCGGCTTTGGCCAACAGACGATTGAGTGTGGTGTCTTTAAAGCCCGCCCACCACGTCACCGGATTGATGCGCTGTGCACTCGCTGCCTCGAAGGCTTCGGTGAACTCGGTTTGCTTGGGCTGCGCGAACTGTTCTTGCGTCTTGGTTTCTGGTCGCGCGTAATCTGGGCCGACCATGCAACCGGACAACAGCAAAACCACACCCATCACCGCACACATACCAAAAGACCGAACCATGATGACGCCGTTAAAAATAGTCAATCGGTGATAGTAAAACAATCTGCTTCCAACCTTGCGCGACCGCGTGCTCAGTCAACCTGCGCCCCCGAAATCCGCACAATTTCGGCCCATTTTGCAAGGTCCGCGCGATGGATTTTAGCGAACGCCTGTGGGCTTGGGTCTTGAGCAGGCGTAATGCCTTGTGTTTCGGTTAGCCATTTTTTGAACTCGGGCGTTGAAATCACTTTAGCCACCGTCGCACTCATTTTTGTAGCGATCGCGCTTGGCAATTTAGCGGGCGCAAGCAAGCCATACCAAGTGCTGCTTTCAAAACCAGGCAACGCACACGCTTGCGCCATCGCGGGCACGCCCGGCAGGGCTTCAAGGCGTTCGGGGGTGGTAACTGCCAGCCCAATATTTAAGCCCCCTTTGATCGAAGCGATCGCCGGTGCACTTTGATTAAAAAACAGATCAACGTCGCCCGCCAACAACGCCGTCATGGCCGGACCCTGCCCACGATAAGGCACGTGCACGATGTCAACCTTGGCCGCGCTCGCAAACTGGGCGGCCGACAGATGAGTCGAGGCACCGTTGCCGGTCGAGCCGTAATTGAATTTGCCGGGATTGGCGCGTAACAGCGTCAGCAATTCAGAGCAGGTTTTGATATTGGGGTGTTTTTTAACATTGATCAACAGCACGTTTGGCACGTCGCCCAAAATAGCGATGTGGGTGAAGTCGCGCTCAACGTCGAAACTCAGCTTTTTATAAAGCGCGGCGTTGATCGCATGCGTACCCGCGGTTGCCAACAAAAACGTGTATCCGTCAGGCTGAGCCCGAGCGACTGCGTCTGAGGCCAGATTACCACCCGCTCCGGTCTTGCTGTCGACCACCACGGGCACGCCTAAGGTTGCAGCAAGCGCTTCACCCACCTTGCGAGCATACAGGTCGGTGCCTGCACCGTTTGGAAACCCGCCAATAATGGTGATCGCCCGTGTTGGCCAAGTATCGGCTTGCGCGAGCGCGGCTGTGCTGAGCATGAAGCCAATCAATAAACCAGTCGTTCGTTTTAGCCAGTGTGACATGTTTAAGTCCTTAAAAAGTATGTGTGACCGCGATTAGTAACCGCACTTAGCAACCAGACTTCGTAACTAAAGCCCCCTGACCAGAAATCCGGCGGCAATGGTTAAGCGAAGCCTGAATCAAATTATCACTGGCTTCGGGGGTACGAAACGCCGAGTGCGCAGACAGCGTGACGTTATCAATTTTGGTAAACGGGTGATCGACGGGCAAGGGTTCAATATCAAAGACATCCACCCCTGCATGACCGATTTTTTTGGATTTTAAGCCAGCGACCAGAGCGGCCTCATCGAGTACCGCACCACGTGCCGTGTTAATCAAAATCACGCCATCGCGCATTTTTGCGATACGGTCAGCAGAAATAAAACCGCGGGTATCATCATTCAGTAACAAATGTATCGACAACACCTCGCTGCTCGATAAAACGGTGTCTAAATCGGCAAAACGTACGCCCGGATGTGCTTTAGGACTGCGGTTGTAGGCCAGCACCTGCATGCCGGCACCGAGCGCGAGGCGAGCCATTTCGGCAGCAATACCGCCAAAGCCGATGAGACCCAGCGTTTTACCCGTTAACTCAACGCCATCGGTGCGCAACCACTGTCCTGCGCGCATGCCGCGATCCATCTGAGCAAAGCCCTTGGCGCTTGCCCACATCAAGGCGAAGGCGCATTCAGCGACAGCGGTGTCACCATAGCCCTTAATGATGTGCACTTCGATCCCGAGCGCCGCGAGCGCTTCTGGATCCATATACGAACGGGCACCCGTCCCTAAAAACACGACGTGCTTCAGGCCGATGCACTGCCGTGCGATGTCGACTGGCAGCGAGGTGTGATCCACGATCAGAATTTCAGCGCCGCCCAACACTCCTGGAATCTGCTCGGAGGTAATGTCGGGCTGCTCATTGACCAGCAGTTCGAGGTCATCGGGCCGATGCAACCGACGCGCCACCACGGCCAAACTACCATTGGCATCAACAAAAACAGCTTTCATGTCACAAAACCCGTATCAAACGTAATACCGACATCATAACGGGGGTTTCGTGAGGGCGCAGACTTTCTGTCTCTCGCAGCCCCGAGGCACTCGCGCTGCCCTCAGGATGCTACGATTCGGGGAGGTTCGCTGCCTGAGCAGATTGAGAGGTATTTTGAGCACACCGCAGCACGTTGTCATCATCGGAGCAGGCATCGTCGGTGCAATGAGCGCCTTTCATTGCCTGGCCGCCGGCTTGCGGGTCACGCTGGTCGAGCCCGAAACACCCGGTGCCTCGCAAGCCTCGAGCTATGGCAACGCCGGTTGGCTGTCTTCGCACTCGGTCTTACCGCCTGCCGCGCCCGGTGTGTGGAAACAAGTCCCCCTCTGGTTAGCCGATCCACTTGGCCCGCTTTCGGTACGTTGGCGCTATCTTCCTCGCGCCCTGCCCTGGTTGCTGCGCTATCTGGCTGCCGCCTGGACCTATCCACAGGTTGAGCGCACGGCGCACGCGCTGAGGTCTCTGTTGGCCGACGCGCCCGGACTGCATCAGCAAATCGCCGAGCAGGCCGGAGTGGCACACTTAATCGAACGACGCGGCTTACTGCACGTCTTTTTATCGCGCGAGCACTTTTTACTCGATGCCAAAGCCTGGGAGATCCGCCGCAAAGAAGGTGTGAACTGGCAAGAGCTCGACGCGCAGGCGCTCGCCGAGCAAGAGCCTGACCTGAGTCGCAAATATACCTTTGGCGTCTTTGTGGCCGAAACCGGTAGTTGTCGCAACCCCGGGGCTTATACCGCGGCGTTGATTCATTATGCGCAGGCTCGGGGCGCAAAGTTGGTGCGCGCCCCGGCAACGGGTTTTCGGCTTGAACAAGGCCACCTCAAGGCGATACTGCTCAACGACGGTGAAGTTCTGTGCGACAAAGCAGTCATCGCTGTAGGTGCACGGTCAAAGATTTTTGCCAGCATGGCGGGCGACCAAGTTTCACTCGAAACCGAACGTGGCTACCACGCAGTTGTGACAGGCACCACCACGGGGCCGCGCGTCTCGACCATGTTTGCCGACTGCAAAGTAGTCGTCAACAGCATGGACAACGGCTTGCGGGTGGCCGGTCAAGTCGAGATCGCACAAAATGATGACACCCCAAACTGGCGGCGCGCTGAGATTTTGCGCGACCACTTGCTCGCGTTATACCCGAGCTTGCCGCGCGATCTACCGGTTGAACGCGTTGAAATCTGGATGGGACGGCGCCCCAGTACGCCCGATGGTCTGCCCTGCCTGGGCTTGGCCTCTGGCAGTCAAGATATTATTCATGCTTATGGTCATGGTCACGTCGGGCTCGCGGGCTCGGCCAGAACCGGTCGACTGGTGGCACAACTTGCCACAGGTACCCCCCCTGAAATCGACTTGACACCGTTCAAACCCACGCGTTTTCGCTAAACGCGCCGCCACACTCACCCGAGACACTCATGAACGCCGCAGACCTGCAAGACGACAGTGAAGACGTTGAATTCACCCCTGAGCAACGTGCCAGAGCCGCTCAAAAAAGCACTTGGGTCAGCGTGGTGGTCAATATTTTGTTGGCGGCGACACAAATCTCCGTTGGCGTTTTTGCAAAGTCTCAAGCCTTAATTGCCGATGGGATCCATTCGCTCTCTGATCTGGTCTCCGACTTCGTCGTGCTGTTTGCCAGCCATCACAGTAAAAAAGATGCCGACGAAGACCATCCCTATGGTCACCAACGTTTTGAGACAGGCGCCTCAATGGTGTTAGGCGGCCTGTTACTAGCCGTCGCGCTCGGGATGTTGTGGTCGGCCTTCGAAAAACTTAAAGCGCCCCACGAGATTGCCTCGGTGCATGGCGTCGCCCTCGCCGTGGCGGTGCTGGCTTTAGTGGCAAAAGAAACGCTGTTTCGTTATATGTTACGCACTGCCAAGGCTGTCAAGTCAAGCATGTTGGTGGCCAACGCGTGGCACGCGCGCTCGGACGCAGCCTCTTCGCTCGTCGTTGCGGTTGGCATTATCGGAAACCTGCTCGGCTATCCGATTTTGGATCCAATCGCCGCGTTGATCGTTGGTTTGATGGTGGGCAAAATGGGGTGGGAGTTTGGTTCAGACGCGTTCAATGACCTGATGGATCGCTCGGCCAACGACAAAGAAGTTCAGGCTATCACCGATACGCTTTTGCAAACTCCAGGCGTCTTAGGGGTGCACGATGTTCGTACGCGCAAAATGGGCGACATGATTTTGGTCGATGCACACATCGAAGTCGATGCATTTTTAACGGTAGAAACCGGTCACGACATTGGTCTGGCGGCCCGACATGCCGTGATGCAGCGCCACCGCGTGCTCAATCTCTTAACGCATATTGATCCGGTTCCTTCTAAAACGGATCCAAAGGCAACCGTCAAAACGGTCAAAGCCCCCTAAGCGCCTTTGACTGTGACGGTCATTTGATAGACGTAGCGCTGACCTAAAAAGGGTGCATGCTTAAGCGTCAGCGCCAACTGAGCGGGATCAAGCGTAAGCGCGTCAATCACCACGCGGTCTAGTGGCTCAGCGCGCTTAGCGAGCACGCGCAAAAACAGCGACCTGAGCGCGTCACCTAAGCCGCTATTCATCCCACAACACAAACAGTCTCCTTCGCTTGCCGCACGAGCAGGTACAAAGGCTTGGACTCTGTCATAGCCAAGCTCAGCCTCGCGGTTTAACGATGGTGTCAACACCACCGAGCCCTGCAGCGTGGGAAGATGCAAGAACTGCCTCAGCCAGGCAGTGTGCTCAGGCGCTGTCTCACCACGCACCGCAATGACGGGGATTCGACCAAGCTGGCGCGAGGTCTCAAACACGCTTACTCAAGCGCCTTGGGCCACTGAAAGGCCGCGGGCTGCTTGTTCAAAAACTTCTGAACGGCCTCGGCATGCCACTGGCTGGTGCGGGCAATGCCTTGCGCCGAAGACTCGATGTCGATCATGGCGTCTAGTGTGCTGTTTAACGACACGTTAAACGCCCGTTTTGTCATCGCAACGGCCGCCGGCGCGGCTTGCGCCAGACAAGCTGCCATCTGCTGCGCTCGCTCAAGCGTGCGCCCCTGTGGTGTCACTTCGAGCACAATCCCAAGTTCGTGCGCTTGCTCGGCCGTCAGTTCACGTGCAGAAAGCGCAAGCTCTTTGGCCCGTTGAACGCCCACGATGCGTGGCAGGGTATAAAGCACAGCGCAATCTGGCACGAGCCCAAGACGCATAAACGACAAACAGAACCGGCTGTCGGGCGCGGCCAACACAAAATCAGCGGTTAAAGCCAAGCTAAAGCCCGCGCCAAAGGCGGCGCCCTCGACGGCCGCGATCACCGGGATCTCGAGTCGCAACAGCGTTTCAATCCAGGACAAGTAGTCGTAACGCATACGCTCGCGCCCATCCTGTGCCGTCAAGGTTGCAGCGCCCATCGCACTAATGTCGCCACCGGCACAAAAAGTCGCACCCGCTCCGGTGATTATCAGAGCGCGTAAATCACGTTGATGTGGCATCGTGGTGATTAAGTCTCTGAGCTCTTCGCGCATCACTGCATCAATCGCATTCTTGCGTTTAGGACGATTCAACGTCAACGTCCCAACGCCCTGCACGACTTCGTAATGAATGGTTTCCAAGATTTACCCCTTTTTCAAAAATAAGTTTAAGCTCGGAACGTTCTTAATCAGGCAATCTAAGTACGTGCTTGGCGATAATCTCTTTTTGAATTTCAGTGCTTCCACCATAAATCGTCGAAGGAATCGCATGAAACAAAATAGCCGACGCATCTAAACCTTCTGCACCAAAATCTGTGGTGTGACCCGTGGCGCCGTGCTCTTGAGCCGACTCGACTAACAACGTACAGATTCTTTGATACGTGTCAGTCCCCCAGATTTTTAACAACGAGACGCTTGGTGGCAAGGTCTCGCCTCTTTTCACCATCTCAGCGTAATGCGTGTAGGCAGCGACCTGATCCGCGGTGTCGAGCATGAGTTCAGCATAACGTGAGGCAAACACTGCATTGCTAAATAGATCGAGACTTTCGGCCAGGCCCGTTAATTGACTCAAGGCGTAACGCGACTGTTTAGGACTACCCAAAAAAATCCGTTCAAAGCCTAACAGCGCTTTGGCGATGGTCCACCCCTCGTTGATTTGCCCGACTAAATTTTCGGCGGGCACACGCACGTTATCAAAAAATACCTCGCAAAACTCTTTTTGCCCGCTGATATTTTGAATCGGTCGAATCGTGATCCCCGGGATGCTCAAGTCGATTAATAAAAAGCTAATTCCTGATTGCTTTTTTGCGTCTTTATCGGTTCGAACCAACGCAAACATGTGTGTCGCATCTTGTGCGAGAGTTGTCCAGATTTTTTGGCCATTCACCACAAACTCGTTACCATCGAGCACGGCTTCGGTACGCAACGCGGCCAAATCAGAACCGGCGCCCGGCTCTGAATAACCCTGACACCAAACGTGTTCGTTGGCGATGATTTTAGGTAAAAACTTTTGCTGTTGCTCAAGGCTGCCACGTTGAATCAAAAGCGGCCCAATCATCACCACGCCCATATCTGGCGCGCGCGCGACACCAAACTGTTCTTGCTCTTCGACGTAAGCAATCATTTTTCCTGGAGGCAAGCCCATCCCACCAAATTTTTTCGGCCAAGAGGGTGCGATCCAGCCCTGCTCAGACAAAGTCATCGTCCAGTCTTTGATTTCGTTTAAACGTAACCGGTGGGGAACGTGACGCATGTGTTCAGGATAATTTTTTGCATAAAAACTTTGCAACATTTGACGAAACTCGGGCTCTGGCATGGCGTCCCAGTCAGCGTCTTTCGGAAATGCGGTAACGCCAGCAACCGGCGTGACCAAAGCCTGTGCGCTAAGTGCAGCGCCCTGTGTAAAGTAGCGCTGACGATGCGACTCGACGTTGCCAAGCCAAGACGTCAAAGCCAACGCGCGCTTGAAATACAAGCCAACATCACACTCGTCGGTATAGCCCATTGCACCGTGCATTTGAATGGCCATCCGGGTCATCAGCAGCGCTGCATGCGCGCAACGCGCTTTGGCTCGGCTGGCCAGCGCACTGT
>CAMBZR010000083.1 GCA_945872285.1 Bordetella parapertussis
CAGCGAAGCGCCTGCGACGATGTTCCAGCCAAAATACCAACTACCAACTTTTGACTGCGTCAACACACTCTCCGAGTTTGGTCTGCTTAAATGTCTACTGATGCGTAACAGGACGATAGAAGGACTGACGCCCAAGGTACTGAACATTAATGGTACTAGAACGACCGACGCTCGAGAAACTCGAACATCACCTGTGCGCATTCTTTAGCATGGGAAAACGGTAACCCATGGCGGGCATGGTTAAACACGTGAAACTCAGAATCCGGCAACTTGCTGTGCATTTCAGCCATTTGATCGACCGCAATAAACGGGCTGCCGTCGGCGTGCAGCAGCAATACAGGCATCTTCACTTCACCCAACTTAGGGCCAAGATCCGCACCTACCAAAATATCGCGCGCCACAATAATCGATTCAATGGGATGATTACCCTGCTGTTTTTCGTACCAGGCGCGCTTGGCGGGTGACATCTTTGCGTCGTCATGAAACCGCCGCGGCATCAAGCGTTTTGACCACGCCGCCGGCCCTTGTTCTTTGAGCAAGGTATCCCACTCGACAACATTTTGAATCACGCCGCCGCGAAACGCTGTGTTGGTGAGAGTCAACGAATGCAACCGCTCAGGATGCTGCAGCGAGTATGCCAGCGCAGCAGTGCCGCCGATTGACTCGCCCACCAAATGAAACCGTTGAACACCAACCGTATCGGCCACAAGCGAAATGTCTTTGATTAATTGAGCAAACGTCAGGTCGCCAGCAGGCTTGGCAGTTGATTGGCCAAAGCCACGCATATCAAAACGTGCGATTCGATAATTCAACCCAAGCACCGGCAGCCACTCGGCCCAAATTTCAGTATTTGCGCCAACGCCATGATGAAAAATAATTGTTGCTGGTTGTTCGACCCACTCTGGGGTCATATCCAAGACGTTGTAATACAACGAGTCGACAAAGCCTTCTTTAAATTGCATACAAATACTCTCTCTAAAAATGATGCCCGATCTTCAAAATTTTGAGCGTCGCGCTGGGTGTTCCTGATGAGCCTTACGAGATTCGTTCGCTTCGGTTGCTCGGTTGCTCGGTTAGCTCGGTTAGCTCAACACCCGATGTTTAAAATCCAAAGCTGCGGCACGCAAAGCTTTGCCTAAAATTTTGTAATCAATCGCATGCACAAAAAAATCAATTTGACGATTTTTCCATGCGTTGATTTCACTGAGCTCGTTGATATACACCCCAACTTTAATCTGGCGTGCTTGCGCAGCAACAATAATGCGGCTCACTGCCTCTTGAATAGTGGGATGAGTCAACTGGCCGTGCAAACCATATGAAGAAGCCAAATCCGCAGGGCCCGGCATAATCCAATCGACTGGATTCTCTTGAAGCACTTGTTCGATGCGCTCGACACTCGCTCGATCTTCAACCAAGCCTACTGACAAGACACTTTTATTTGACAGTACAGCGGCCTCGGCAAAATTTCTTTGTCCATAGCCCGCAATCTGCACCCCAGTGCACGTCGCCCTGACACCATCCGGCCAGTATTTCATTGATTGCACAACGTCATTGGCGCGCGCATCAAGCCCAAGGTGCGGAATCATCAAACCTTCGACCCCCGCATCCAACAAGCGCGAACCATCGGCATAGTTTGCCGCGCCGAGTCTAACGAGAGCATGAATCCCTGAAGCTGCGCAGGCGCGCACATGCGTTTGCACGATTCGCAAATCATTGAGCGCATGCTCAGTATCGATAATCACAAAATCGTAGCCAGCTTCAGCATACAACTCAGAGATGTTCGAGTCACTCGAAAAAATGAAGCCCCCAAGCAAAGGTCGCTTGGAACGCATTTCTTCTTTTAGACTAGGCATCGTCATCTTGAGCGACTGCCCATTACATGTGCGAAAACATCGTCCGGCCTTGCACTGGCATATCTGCCACCAAGATCGTGCCGGTCTTTGACTCAGTAATAAACAATTGCTTGTTATCTTTACCGCCATACGCACAGTTCGTCACCAACTTACCGGTCGGCGAATTAATGCGCAGCATCGGCTCGCCCAAGGCGCTAAAGAGCCACACCACACCCAAGCCCACGTGACAGACCGCCAGATTATTCTCAGCATCAATCGCCATGCCATCTGGACCAAAGCCTCCCGTCATCTGAACCGCCATCCCCACTTTGCTGGTGGTGCCGTCTTTCATCAAGGGTACACGCCACACACAATTGGCGCGGGTTACAGCAAGCATGACGATATTTTCGTCAACATTCAGTACCAAGCCATTCGGGCTCGGGATGTTATTTAGAATGCAATCGAGTTGCCCGTTGGTACGTAAGCGATAAAGACGTCCGCTGGGGTCATGCAAGCCCGTTTGACCTTGATCGGTAAAGTAAATATCGCCTTGCGCGCCAAAGAATAAATCGTTCACGCCACGAAAACGCGTCAACAGTGGGCGGTCATAAAACGGCTCAATCTTGCCCGTGTTGACATCCAACACCATCAGGCCGTTTTTATGATCGGTAATAAAAGCACGACCATCTCGGTGAAACTTCAAACCATTTGGCTCGCCGTCATACTCAACGACCACGCTGATATCGCCACTAGGGGTGATTTTAAAAACCCGGCCAAAGGGAATATCGGTGACAAACAGATTGCCCTGGCGGTCAAACGATGGGCCTTCAATAAAGTGAGGCGTTTCAGCCCCATGAAATTGCACATCGGCAAACGCCGAACGCTGCCCCACTTTTGAAAGCTTTTCAGGGATTTTCGCGAAAACGCGCGCTTCTACTGCTGGGGGGGCTGCAAACATGGTTCTTCCCTTGTACGTTTTTTGAATGTCAGGCCGAGGTGCTGAACACCTCTTTATTTGTCTCCGGCTGTCTACTGTTTTACTTGCCAAGGGTACAGGTGTCAAGCAAGGCTTTTGACGCGCGCCGTGATTGTGCTACTTTGTTGAATAATAAAAATCGGAGATTGTCATGCCGGGCTTGCAAATCACGCCATCTGCGCATTACCCCTTTGGCTGTCGCATCGAGGGTGTCGATATTCGAGCCGGGGTGGATGATAAAACTGCCCAAAAAATCAGTGAGGCCTTGAATCAGTACCTCGTGGTCTGCGTATCAGGCGAACCTTACCAGTCTGAACAACTGGTGTATTGGGCTAAAAAAATTGGTCCTCTTGAAATCAATATTTCAAAGGCCTTTCAAAACACTCAGTACCCGCAGGTCATGACCTTATCGAATGTGCTGATTGATGGCAAGCCGCAAGGCCTGGCGGACGCAGGACAAGAGTGGCATACCGATATGTCTTACAACCGGATCTCAGGGCGTGCCACCATTTTGCATGCGCATCAGGTGCCGTTCAAAGACGGGCGCGCATTGGGCGATACGGCGTTTCGCAGCATGTACGCAGCGTACGATGCACTGTCCTCGAATCTAAAAGAAAAACTCGATTCACTTGAGGCCGTACATGATTTTGAAAATCTCTGGACGCACATGCTTGCGCGCCCCGGCTCGATGCGCAAACCTTTTACTGATGCGCAGCGTAAAGAAAAACCACCGGTTGTCCATCCTGTTGTCTTACGTCACCCGTGGACGGGGCGCAGGTGCATTTATGTGAATCGCGGCTTAACCACCAAAATTCTAGGGCTGCCCGAGCAAGAGAGCCGCGACTTACTTGATTTTTTGTTTATGCATCAAGAGCAAGCGCAATTTGAATATCGCCACCAGTGGCGAGTGGGTGACACCCTGATGTGGGACAACTGTGCCAGCATCCATTTAGCGACCGGTGGCTACAGCGCCGATCAGCCAAGAGTGATGATTCGCACGCAGATTCTGGGCGATGAAACGCGCTATCGCAAAGAAAATGCCCCGTTGGGCGCGCGTATCTTTAATACCATCTAAACACCTTTTGACCATCACTTACCGAGAGCCCTCATGCACACAATCCGCCTGTTGACACCGCTTGCGCTGGCCTTTAGCCTTTATCTCAGTACCGTTTTTGTCCCTGCCCAAGCTCAAGAGTTTCCGTCGCGCAGCTTGCAGGTGATTGTGCCGTTTACCGCGGGCGGGCCAACCGACGCCATGGCACGCGTGATTGGTCGCGAGCTGAGTCGACTCACGGGGCAGCCCGTAGTGGTTGAGAACAGACCTGGTGCCGGCGGCAATGTGGGCAGTGCACAAGTGGCCCGCGCCGAACCTGACGGCTACACAATGATTGTGAACGGAGGTTTAACGCACACGTTAAACCCTCAAATCTTTGCCAAAACCAGTGGCTATGCACTAAAGGATTTTAAAGCTGTCGCAGCCTTTGCAAAGAGTCCAATGGTGCTCACGGTGAATCCTGACTTAGGTGTCAACGATGTACAGCAACTTGTCGCCCTGGCAAAGTCAAAACCAGGCGGCTTATCGTTTGCCTCGGGTGGCCAGGCGAGCAACCCACACATGGCTGCAGAATTGTTTAGAGATAAGACGCAAACGAACATGCTGCATATCCCTTACAAAGGCACAGCCGACTCAGTTAAGGATATCGTCAGTGGCCGCGTGCAAGTTGGCTTCTATAGCCCTCAGGTGGCAGAGCCATTAGTTCAGGCCGGCCGACTCAAAGCCATAGGCGTCACCTCAACCACGCGCATCAAGGGTTTAGAAAATATCCCGACGATCGCCGAACAGGGGGTCAAAGATTTTGTATTTGAATCTTGGTACATCATTTTGGTGCCGGCCAAGACGCCGGCGCCGATCGTCAATAAACTCAATCAGCTTGTCAATCAAGCCTTAGACAACCCTGACACCCAAAAGGCCTTTTCTAATATTGGGTTAAGCGTGATGCAAACAACCTCTGCACAGACCGAGGCGAGTATCGTCACTGAGCAAAACAAATGGAGCGAACTGGTTCGAAAAATCGGCTTGCAGCTGGATTAATCTCCTTTGTTTTTTGCGAATACCAGCCTTGGAAAATCTATCATGTCAAAACCCACATCTTTGCGCAACATTGCCTCGGGCGCGATCGGCAACGCGCTCGAATGGTACGACTTCGCGATTTATGGCTATTTCGCAACTTCGATTGGTCGAATATTTTTCCCAAAAGAGGATCCCATCGCGCAAGTCCTAGCCGCGTTTGGAATTTTTGCAATCGGCTATCTGATGCGCCCTGTGGGTGGCGTCCTCATTGGCCACATCGGTGATCGCGTGAGCCGACAAGCTGCGTTGAGCGTCTCGATTGCCGCAATGGCAGTCCCAACTTTTTTAATTGGAGTCTTGCCTGGCTATGAAACGATTGGGGTCGCTGCACCTATCCTCTTGACGCTTTGCCGGATGTTGCAGGGGTTGTCAGTGGGGGGTGAATACACCACTTCTCTTGTCTTCATGGTTGAAAGTGCGCCTAAAGCCCACCGAGGCGTGAACGCCGCTCTGGGTTGCTGTGGTGCGCTGCTCGGAATGCTGCTCGGCTCGGCGACCGGGACTGTCTTAGCAACACTCATGTCGCCCGAGAGTCTCGAGGTGTGGGGCTGGCGCATACCATTTATATTTGGTTTATTTATCGGGCTTGCTGGGATATTTCTTCGTCGCCACTCGGAACCGGCACGAAAGCCTAATGAGGAGAAGAAAAATCCCTTGCTCGAAACCGTAAAAAATCATCGCACGGTTATTGTACAACTTGCAGGATTGGCGGTCTTTAACGCCGTCTCGTTTTATTTATTGTTTGTTTATATTGTGAGCTGGTTAGAGTTAGTCGATAAGATTTCACCTGAAAAATCTTTGTTCATCAACACCCTGAGCATGATTGCACTAATCCCCATCCAACTCATCGCGGCGTCTATCTCTGATCGCATCGGACGCAAGCCCGTGCTAATTACAGCCAGTATCGCAGCAATTCTTTTTTCGATCCCTCTTTTTAGCGGGATGTATCACCACAGCACGCTAACAATCCACCTGAGTCAGCTCGGCTTTGCGCTCATCATTGGCGCGTACCTTGGCGTCATGCCTGCCTTTATGGTTGAACTACCCTCAGCACATGTGCGCTCAACCGCAATCGCCCTTGGCTATAACTTGACCCTCGGCATAATCGGCGGGTTCACGCCGTTTGTTGCTTCATGGCTTGTACATCGTACCCACAACGACATTGCGCCAGCTTATATGATTATGGCCGCCGCTGCGATATCGTTGATAGCGATATTAAGCATGAAAGAAACCTACCGCAAACCCCTTTGACGCGTGCCATTTTGCACAATTGCTTTGCTTACATCCACAAACCGAACCAGAGCCCCTGCTGGGCGCCTAAAATTTCCCCGCCCGAGGGCAAGATATTTTTGCTAATAAGACTAAGCTGCAGAGACATCGCTAAGTATTCTGGCAGCCCTAAATACCGAGAAAGTCTCAGACTTACGGCATAAATCATTCCAAGTTTTTAGCCGCACCCCCTAATACCCAAGCGCTCTGGGCAAAGCAGTCACAATTGGCGGAAACAACATGCACAACAACAACACGCCATACATCAGGGCAATAAAGGGCCAAAGATTAGATACAAGCTCGCGCATGCGTACGCCTGTGATTCCACATACGACAAACAACACCACGCCGACTGGCGGCGTCAACATACCAATCACAAGGTTCAACACAAACAAGAAGCCAAAGTGAAGTGGATCTATGCCATATTGGATAGCGATTGGGTGCAATAAAGGTACCAGCATGATGTAAGCCGAGTTTGACTCTAAAAACATGCCAACCACAAACAGCAGCACTGCGACGAGCAACATGTACACCAATCCACTGGTCGTGATTGCGCGTAAAAACTCTGAGAGCTTTTGAGGCAACAGATCGACTGTCATTAAATACGTCACAATCGACGCGAAGGCGATCAGCGCACCCACGACCGCAGAGGTAATGGCCGCACGCACCACGATTCCCGGCAGGTCGGATAGCTTTAGTGTGCGTGTGACAAAGAACCCCAATAACAGGGCGTACACCACTGCAATCGCAGAGCCTTCGGTCGCAGTGAAGGCACCGCCAACGATACCGCCGATCACAAGGACCGGCATCGCCAGCACCGTCACTGAGCGCTTGAGTTCTTTGACGACGGAACTAAAACGAAAGGCCTCGCCCGTATCGGCCCAACCACGACGTTTCACAATCCAACTACACAGAAACATAAAACCAATCGTAATGACAATGCCTGGCACAAAACCCGCCATAAACATACCACCCACTGACACCGAAGGCCCCGCCATGAAGGCATAGACAATCATCGCTGCCGAAGGCGGAATGATCGGTCCGAGGTTGGCGGCGGCCGCCACGATGGCGGTGGCAAAGCCCTTGTCATACGCCTTTGTGAGCGACGGCACCAAGATCGACGATAGCGCGCTGGCATCCGACACCGCCGTACCCGACACTGTTGCCAAACCGGCCCCTGCAAGCATAGTGACGTGTGCTAAGCCGCCGCGCACACGGCCCACCAGAGTATTAGCCAACGCAATCAGGCGTTCAATGATGTTCGCCTTAATCATTAGCTCGCCGGCCAACATAAAAAACGGTATCGACATCAGCGGAAACGAATTGACAGAGTGCATCATGCGCTGCGGCACCATTGAAAAATCAACGCCTCCGAGCCACAAAGCAATCATCGAGGCGACGCCCATCGCAAAGGCGATTGGCAAGCCAAACAGCGCCAGCAACATAAAACCCACAATGACAAACAGACTCATTCTGCTCCACCAATAGCGGCGACGGGCGCGCCCTCGATCGCGATGCGCACAAGGTGTAAGGCCGAGACAAGCGCACCGATCATAATGGGTACGATAAACCACCCCACACTAACATCGAGCGTTGACATCAACTCGTCCCATTGCTCGCGGGCCACTCCCAAGGCCGCCCAGGCAATCGCGCCCATCATCAGCGCCGCAATCACCGAGCCACCACGCTTGACTCCCTCACGCAGTGACGCTGGAAACTTATCGATAATGATGTCGATTCCGATATGCCCCCCTTGACGAACCCCTAGCGGAATGGCTAAAAATATCGTCCAGACAAACATCAGGCGACCCAACTCGTCAGCCCAATCAAGCGAAGTATTTAACGCATATCTCAAAAAGACCTGCGACGACACCACGCCCACCATGACGGCAAAGGTGATCAGCAAGCATGCGATCAGCGCCTCATCTAACCAGGACAACACCCGGCCCAAGAGCGGGCGGGTATCGTAGGTCACGCTGAGTGTGTGTGAAAGCATATTTAAGTCACCAAAATAAATAAGGGCTGAGCTCCAGCCCGAACCAGCGTTAACGCATACCTATTTTTTTGCGGCTTCCGCCAATACTTGATTAACCAGCGCGTCTCCGGCGCGCTTCTTAACGCCTTCGATCACGGGCAAGGTAGCCAGACGCATCTCTTCAAAAGCCGCAGGCGTGATTTCGGTGTACGTCATGCTTGTCTTTAGTTTAGCTAAAGCATCCTTTTCATCTTGCTCCGCCAACTTACGCTGATGAGAGACTGTCTTGGTCATCGCTTCACGCACAGCTGTTTGAAATTCAGGCTTGAGTTGATCAAACGCTTTTTTACTGGCGAGCACCACGATGAAATCAAAGAAATGTCCAGAGTACGACAACTGTTTTTGCACCTCCGAAAAGCGATTGGCGTTAATCACCGTATAGGGGTTCTCTTGCCCATCAATCACTTTTTGCTCGAGTGCCGAATACAGCTCTTTGACATCCATCGCCACCGGGTTAGCACCCAAAGCACGGAAGGTCGCCAGATGTGTCTCGTTAGGCTGCAAGCGAATCTTCATCCCCTTCAAGTCAGCCATCGTACGAATCGGTAGCTTGCTATTGGTGATATGACGCATGCCAAGCTCCATCCAGCCCAGCGCGATAAAGCCTTTTTCTTGCAGCTTTTTGTCGATCGCGGTCCCGACGGGCCCATCAATCACGCGCATTGCCACTTCACGATTTGGAAATACAAATGGCAAGCTGACGGCTTCGATTTCGGGTGCAATGCGCGACAAGAACGCCGCGCCCACCCAGGTCAATGCAAGCGTGCCTGAACGGACTGCATCGACGTTCTCTTTGGCGCCACCTAATTGCATCGCTGGAAACACATCGACCACCAGTTGATTGTTGGTGAGACGCGCAACTTCTTTCTTGAAGATTTCCTCAACCGCGACGCTACTGGGGTGTTGCGTCGCGAAGTTGCCAGCGATTTGCAACTTTTGTTGCGCCCATACGCTTGTCGACCCGATAGCGAGCGCTACCGTGGCTAAAGCGACCGCAAACTTACTAAATCGTTGTTTAGAAAATATCATGATGACCTCTTGGGTTAGATATGAATCATTCGGAAGCACTACCAGAAAGCAGGCGAACCAAGGCAGGGCTCAGGCCCTTGTTTGGCTTCTGAGGGGGTGGTGAAAAACTACCGGCAGTGGTCGCAACAGGCTGCAGGGCGAACAAGGTCTGCGCATGCTGCACCGCACTTGAAACGCCATCGACCACAGGAACCGGAAGTTGTTCGCGCACGGTTCTTGCCAAGCCGGCCAACGGTGCCCCGGCCAAAATAATGACATCTGCACCGTCTTCAATCACGCAGCGCTTGGCCAAGGCCACCAAGCGTTGCCCTTGATCAGCCTGCACTGCGCCAATGTCGGCCAGAGGTTCGTCTAGTGCGCGAATGCTACACAGCCTGCTCGACAAACCGTAGCTGTCCACGGTTTCGCGATACCAGGCGCGGATTCGCTGGGAAATCGCCACGATTGAAAATTTTTGGCCCAACAACATTGCAGAGGCTAACGCTGCCTCGGTCAGGCCAGTCACTGGGCACCTCAACACTTCGCGCAGTGCAAGTAAGCCGGGGTCACCAAAGGCCGCCACCACAACGGCGTCGTAGGTGCCTTCGAGCTCAGCGGCCCGTTCTGCCGCAGCGTAGGCGCCAATCATCGCCTCAAAACGGGTTTCGATGTACGCCACACCAAAGGCGGCTGTCGCGACCGTGATTTGTGTTTGCGGCGACGCACTGCGTAAGGCCTCGCTGCGGATCAACTCTGACACGCTCTCTGAAATATTTGGGTTAATTAAAAGAAGGCGCATAAGGGCGACCGTGTTTAAACGCGTTTAGCGGTAATGGTTGGCGCGCCACCGCGCAGAAACTGCCCACGCCCCTTTTGACCATAAAAATTTATGCCGTCCCAAACCACTTCACCGCGCAACAGCGTCATGCCTGGCCAAGCCTTCAGCTCGATGCCCTCATAGGGGGTGTAGTCAACCGCATGATGCAAATTGGTATTTTGAATGGTCACCGCCCGCTCATCCCAAATCACCAAATCCGCATCACTCCCAATGGCGATCGTGCCTTTGCGCGGATGCAAGCCATAGGCTTTTGCGGCATTGGTAGACGTCAGTTCAACAAATTTTGACAAGGTAATGCGCCCGCCCAAAACGCCCTCTGAATACAGCAAAGGCATCCGCGTCTCTAGGCCGGGGATGCCGTTTGGAATGTATTTAAAATCAACTTCTTTGCCTTCAGGCTTTTTTCCCTCAGGGCTATCGTAATTAAAAGGTGCGTGATCAGACGAAAACACAGTAAATAAACCGTCATTCAGACCGTCCCAGATCACCTCTTGATTCGCCTTGTCGCGCGGTGGTGGGCTACACACACACTTCGCACCAAGATAACTGTCATCCAGGCCTAAGTCTGCAGCGGTTAAGAAAAGATATTGCGGGCAGGTCTCGGCCAAGATCTTCAAACCATGGGCACGGCCCCAGCGAATTTGTTCAACCGCTTCACGCCCCGAAACGTGCACAATCAAAATTGGCACATCCACAAGTTGTGACAACGCAATCGCACGATGCGTCGCCTCGCGTTCGACCAACATCGGACGCGAGTGAGCATGAAACCGTGGCGCCGTTTGACCAGCCGCCTCAAGCCGGCGCGTCAGCCATTCAATACAGTCTGAATTTTCGGCGTGAATCATCGCCGTAGCACCATGCGTGCGCGCCACCGATAGCACATCCAAAATCTGACCATCATCGAGCTTTAAGTCGTCGTAAGTCATGTAAATCTTGAACGAACTATATCCTTCACGGATCAAAGCGGGGAGTTCATTTTGCAAAACGTCGGGGGTCGGATCGCTCACAATCAAATGAAACGAATAATCAATGTGCGCCTGTCCGTTGGCGCGCTGATGATAATCATCGACCGCCGCACGGATCGACTGCCCTTTGACCTGAGAAGCAAAGGGGATCACAGTGGTCGTGCCGCCGCAGGCTGCTGAGCGAGTACCGGTATCAAAATTATCTGCCATCTTGGCTGGCGGTGGCATGGGTTGATCAAGGTGACAATGCCCGTCAATCCCACCGGGGGTCACAACTCGGCCGGCGGCATCGATTTCTTTCGTGGCTTTAGGTAAGTTTTTACCTAACATAACAATCACGCCATCTTTGATGCCGATGTCACTGTCAAAGGTATCAGCAGCAGTGGCTACCTTCGCATTACGAATGACAAGATCGAACGCACTCACGGTACTCGCTCCAAAATGTAGTGAACCTTCACACGCTGACACCTAGCAAATACTATGCCAGTCTGGCTGGGCCCATTGTAAACATTGTAGACTTCCCAGGACCGACGCGCTTTGTCCTTTACACTCTACAGCCTCTGAGCCTTGCACCTTCCACCATGCGAAACTTTCCAAGAATCGGGGTTTTAACCCCTTCGTCCAATACTGCACTCGAGCCCTTAACAAGTGCGATCATTGCCCAGATACCCGGTGCAAGTGCGCATTTTGCTCGGTTCAAAGTCACCGAAATCGCCTTATCTTCTCAGGCGTTAGGGCAGTTTGACGACAGCAAAATCTTATTGGCTGCCGAAATGCTCGCCGATGCCAAGGTCGACATCATCACCTGGAGCGGCACTTCGTCAGGCTGGCTCGGCTTTGACACCGACGAGCGACTATGTGAGCGCATCACCGAGCGCACAGGAATCCCGGCATCCACGGCGATTTTGTCGCTCAACGCGCTGCTGGCTCGCAAAAATATTACGCGTTTGGCACTCGTCTCGCCTTACACGCCCAACGTGCAGGCGCGTATCATCAAAAACTACAAAGCCGTTGGCATCACCGTCGTGGCTGAGCTCCACGAAAATATTCGAGTCAATCATGACTTCGCGTTAGTTGATCCCGCAAGACTTGAGCAAATGATTCAAGAGACCTGCATCAATGGTGCTCAAGCAGTCTCGACCTATTGCACCAATTTGCATGCCGCACAACTTGCCGAACATGTTGAAAAAATAACGGGCGTCCCACTTTTGGATACGGTGAGCACAACCGTTTGGGGTGCATTGACCAAGCTTGGCATCAACCCTGCCCAAGTCAAAGGCTGGGGACAGCTATATCAGTGGTAGTTTGACTGGGATCGCCGGGGTAAAACCGGAGTAAAACTCAAAAAAAAAAACGACCTCGTGAGTCGTTTTAGCTTTCACCAATCGCTATCTAGTTTTGAATGAGACAATGCGCCCCGAATAGGACCCGTTGGACGTATCTTCTTTTACCGTTCGCTCGTAAAAGTCTATTTGAGCGGAGTCATTGCGTGTACTGCGCTCTGCGCCGACCAAGTAGATCGACCATTCATCATGTGAGTCTTCAATATAGCGGTTGGTGATCTGCTTTCCTTCAAAGGTAAATCTTTCAACCCATAGCCCTTTTCCGTTTCTCTCGCCGGTGTAAGTGAAGGTCGATCGAACGCTACCACCACCTTCCATTTGGTACGAAACCACGACTTCATTTGCATATTCTGCCGTATAGTTTGCTCTCGCAGTTTGCGCAAACGCCGCTTGTCCAGACAAGACGAAGAAACAGTAAAAAGCCGTAGAGAAAAATAGCTTCAACATGACCCACTCCATTGACGATAGATTGTTCAGACCATACCAAACAACTCAGTCAAAAATATAATATTCCCGTCGGCGCTCCGTCAAGATAGTCCAACTTTTCGGCCGCAGTTCCAAAATAGCAATCAGCGTGTAAAAAAAATTTAGCTGAGTGTCAGTAAAATCGCAGACGAAAAAAAAGACTTACTTTTTTTAGTAAGTCATTTTTTCTCAATCGTTCACTTGGTGGGCTGGGCGAGACTCGAACTCGCGACCAACGGATTAAAAGT
>CAMBZR010000084.1 GCA_945872285.1 Bordetella parapertussis
CTATTGCAAACCTAAGCCGTGCTGTCTTAACCCTGCGCCGCGTGACAGGTCGTACAGACGCCATACAACACCATCGCGTGACTTTCTAGAATAAATCCGTTGTCACGCGCGACTTTATGTTGGCGTTTTTCGATGTCGGTGTCGGTAAATTCAGCCACCTTGCCACAGTGGGTGCAAATTAAATGATCATGGTGATCGCCATCGTTGAGCTCAAAGATTGCTTTACCCCCATCAAACTGACTGCGCGCCAAAATTCCGGCCTGCTCGAACTGTGTCAAAACTCTGTACACCGTTGCCAAGCCAATATCGATGCTCTCGCCGATGAGTGCGCGATAGACGTCTTCGGCACTGAGATGTCGAGAGCCCGATTTGCGAAAAATATCCAGAATCTTCAAGCGCGGAAAAGTCGCCTTGAGCCCAACATTTTTAAGGTCTTTTGGGTCGTTATCGGTATACATGGTGAGTTCCTTGTTTTAGCCCTCAGCGCGCACTGATTTGAGGCCGAGTGCGTGACCCCCCTGTTCAGACAGGATCGGCGCGACGCTCTCGCACCAAAATAACTCGCCAAATCAGGGGACAGACCAACGTTTGACCGCGTAAACCTTTATGATAGCGTCTTTAGTCGTTAACTAGATAGAGGTTCGCAGTGATTACGTTTCGTACTTTCGCTTTGCACCTGCGTACCAGCCTGGCGCTGACGCTGTTAGTGGTCGCCGCAACCGGTTGCAGTTCTAATCGCTGGGGGTTTCCGTACAAGGTCAGCGTGCAACAGGGCAACTGGATCACCAAAGACCAGGTCACGCTCTTGCGGCCAGGCATGACGCGTGAACAAGTGCGTTTCGCATTGGGCACACCGATGCTGACCAGTGCGTTGCACAGCAATCGCTGGGATTACCCCTACTATTACCGCGGTGGCAACGGCAAAATCGAAGAACGCACCTTGACCGTTTTCTTTAATGGGTCGCAACTCGAAAACTGGCGCGGCGACGAACAACCCGAAATGCAACCGTTTCAAATTGCCCGCGAAGAGCTTCGTACTTCGGTGCGAGAGAGCGCCCAACACGAGCTTAACCGCGAGCGCAGCCTGAACGACGGCAACAACCCGCTTCGCTCACTACCCGGCGTGAATATCGACCAGCTACAACAGTCTAACGCGCCGCCCCTAAGCGATCCGCAGGCTTTGCCCGGCGCGCCAGACGACGTACCGGTGCAACTGCGCTAACTAAATTAATTTGGTGAGTTCGAAATGATGCGAATTGCAATTGCTGGTGCCAGTGGCCGCATGGGCCGCACACTCATCGAGTTGGTGTCTCAGTCTGCCGATTTAAGCCTGGCCGCTGCGCTGGACGTCGCAGGCTCACCCATGCTCGGTCAAGACGCCTGTGCCTTTTTGGGTAAACCAAGTGGCGTACTGATTACCGATCAGCTTTCTGCGCTTAAAGGCGCTGAGTGCCTGATCGACTTCACGCGCCCCGAAGGTTCGCTGCTGCACCTGACCGCTTGCACTGAATTCGGCGTCAATTTGGTGCTAGGCACAACCGGTTTTGACGAAGCCGGCAAAGCTGCCATCGCCCAAGCTGCCAAAAAAATTGCCATCGTCTTTGCGCCCAACATGAGCGTGGGCGTCAATGCCACCCTGAAATTGCTAGAGACGGCCGCGCGAATTTTAAACTCGGGCTACGACGTCGAAGTCTTTGAAGCGCACCATCACCACAAAGTCGATGCCCCCTCAGGCACGGCGCTCAAAATGGGTGAAACCATTGCGCAGGCTTGGGGTAAACCGCTTGACGATATTGCCACCTGGACGCGCCACGGTCACACCGGGCCGCGCGAGGCAGGTACGATCGGCTTCTCGGTCGTGCGTGGCGGAGATATCGTCGGTGACCACACGGTTTATTTCTGCGGCCTGGGCGAGCGCCTCGAAATCACTCACCGCTCGAGCAGTCGCGCTGGCTATGCCCAAGGCAGCCTGCGCGCAGCGCAGTTTTTGCAAGGCAAACAGACGGGTTTGTTCGACATGCAAACCGTTCTAGGGCTCTAATTCGACGCAACCACCACCGGCTCGATCTCAAGCCGGACGCCAAAAGTTTGTTCGACGGTCTGAGCGATTTTTTCGGCCAGCGCCAGCAACTCAGTTGCCTGTGCACCGCCGTAATTTACCAACACCAAGGCCTGCTGGGCGTGCACGCCAACAGCGCCCGCCCGATAGCCTTTAAATCCGCAATGCTCGATGAGCCAGCCTGCTGCCAGCTTGACGCCACCGTCGGCCTGTGGGTAGGCCACAAGCCCAGGGAAGCGTGCGTTAAGCGCTTGATATTGCGCCAGCGACACCAGTGGGTTTTTAAAAAAACTTCCCGCGTTACCGAGTACCGACGGATCCGGAAGTTTGCGACGACGGATGTCGCACACGGCGTCTAACACCATTTGTGCGCTCACCTCATGCGCTGCAACCTTGGCGAACGAAGCATGTTTTTTTAGCTCGGGATACGTGAGCACGGGTTGCCACGCTTTAGGTAAGGCAAACTGCACCGAAACGATCAGCCATTGGCCACGTTTGGCACGCTTAAACACACTGTCGCGATAACCGAAGCCGCACTCTTCGCGCGACACAGTTACAAACTTTTGCTCGACCACTTGCCACGCCCTGACCGAGTGAAGTCGTTCACAGAGTTCTACACCATACGCACCTATGTTTTGCACTGGGGCGGCCCCGACTGTGCCAGGAATCAGACCAAGGTTTTCAAGGCCAAACCAGCCTCGCGCTGTCGCGCTTACCACCCAGTCATGCCAGTTTTCGCCTGCCGCTACAGCCACGAGCACGTGCTCAGAATGTTCTTCAATTAGGGCGATACCCTTGAGGGCAACCCGAACAACTAAGGGGGCAAGTTGGCTGGGCAACACGACATTACTGCCTGCGCCCAAAATAAAAAAATCGGGGCTTTGCAAAAGTTGGCGGCCAAGTTCAGGCAACTGTTCATGTGCCCGCAACACCACAACTTGGTCGGCCTGACAGGCGAGACCTAAGGTATTAAAAGACGTCAAATCGCTTGGGCCGGGCACCAGCGTCTGCGTCCCCTTCTGCTGCAATCGATTTGACATATTGGGGTGTATGTATGCTATAGTCTCGGTCTTTGTGAATGATACAGTAGTCCCTAAGCGGGAGTAGCTCAGTTGGTAGAGCGCAACCTTGCCAAGGTTGAGGTCGAGAGTTCGAGACTCTTCTCCCGCTCCAGATTTCTTCTGGATTAGTTCAAAAAAGTATTTTTGCAGTGTCGGTTTGACTGCACAAAACCGAGGTGACAGAGTTGAGGTTTTTTTTTCACAACTCCTTTGATGCGATCCGCAATCAAACATTTGCTCACCGGTGCAATCCTTCTGCCAGCCTACTCGACCGCTCAAGCAGAGTGGCTCAGGCGATCTACAAAGTGACACTCGCCCAGGCGCTGCTAAAAGCCGTCTGCGCGAAAGACTAACCGCACTTGAGTCAGCACGTGCTTGGCATCGCACGTGCCAGAGGTCTGAGGTTAATCGAGCTTGGCGCCAGACACCTTAACAACCTCGGCCCAACGCTTGATCTCACTGTTCACAAACGCACCAAAATCAGTGCCCGTCAACGCCGGGAACTCTGCGCCGTTGGCCGCCCAACCGTCTTTAATCAACGCGTCTAAGGGCAGTTTTTTGATTTCAGCAAGCATGCGTGCTTGTGCCTCGGGTGGCGTCCCTTTAGGGGCCCAGATGCCGTACCAGGTTGTCACGTTGTAATCCGCAAACCCCAACTCGGCCGCAGACGGCACCTCTGGAATCGCAGGATTACGAACCTTGCCAGCCACCATCAAGGCGTTTAAGCGACCACTTTTGATGTGTTGCGCAGAAGAGCCCAAGCCGTCAAACATCATGTCGACATCACCCGCAAGCAAACCTTGCAAGGCAGGCCCAGCACCTTTGTAGGGAATGTGAGTGATGTTGGTCTTCGACTGAATTTTGAACAACTCACCCGCCAGATGATGAGACGTGCCGCTGCCCGCAGAACCGTAATTGAGCTTGCCCGGATTGGCTCGCACCATTTCAAGAAAAGCCTTGAAATCGCCCGGCACCTTTTTAGGATTGACCACAAGCACTTGTGGCACGCGTGCCACCATGGCGATTGGAATGAAATCTTTTTCCAGGCTGTATTCAAGATTTGGATACATCGAAGGCGCGATGGCGTGATGCACCGCGCCCATAAACCAGTTATAGCCATCGGGTGCCGCTCGCGCAGCCAGCGTCGCACCTAGGTTTCCACCTGCGCCACCCCGACTGTCGATCACCAGTTGCTTGCCCATCGACTTTGACAGCACAGCAGAAATCGGGCGCGCAAAAGCGTCGGTACCGCCGCCCGCCGGAAAAGGCACAATCACCACCACGGCTCTTGAGGGCCAGTCGGCTTGCGCCCAAACTGGTAAGGCCTTCAAAGCCAAAGCCCCTGCGCCCGCCTGCAAAAGTGCTCTGCGTGTGTTCATGATGTTGATTGCCTCAATGTTTGTTATGTTGCGCTTGGAAAATATCAAATTGCACCTGTTCGCCGCCTCAGGGCAGCACGCCCAGGCGCCTAGCCCTCACTGCACAAAGATCCTTTTTGTATAAAACGTGATTATCCTAAACTGTAACCTCGCTGCTGTACAGTATTTGGATAAATAAAGGAAAGGCGCCTTTTGTAGTATGATCGCGCTCCGGTATGCTAAGCATTTACGGCGCAATGGCAGAGTGGTTATGTAGCGGATTGCAAATCCGTCAAGCTCGGTTCGATTCCGGGTTGCGCCTCCAGAAAGCTGTACACCCTGTCGAGCCCCCAACATGACAACTACAGCGACTCCTCAGCCTGCACCTGCGCCACAAAGTTACCCCACCGGTCTGTTGGGTGTGAGGATATTTTTAGCTTTCGCTTCGGGCTACTTTATTTCTTATGCGCTGCGCTCGGTCAACGCCGCACTTGCCCCCCTGTTGGCCAGCGACCTCACTCTGTCACATAGCGCGTTAGGCTGGTTCTCGTCGGCCTATTTCTTAGCCTTCGGGGCCATGCAAATTCCAGTTGGGATCTGGCTCGATCGCTACGGCGCGCGCCGCACAGAGTCAGCCCTTTTACTGGTCGCCGCACTAGGGTCGCTCTTGATCGCCTTTGGCCAAGAGCTTTGGGTGCTTTTTTTAGGGCGTATTCTGATCGGCATTGGCGTGTCGCCTTGTCTGATGGCTGCTTATTCTTATTTCAGGCGCTGCTATCGGCCCGAGCAGCAGGCGAGCCTTGTGATGTGCATGTTGGTTGCCGGCACGGCGGGTGCCCTCATGGCAGCCCAGCCGGCTCTTTTACTTGCACAGGCGCTTGGCTGGCGACAGGTCTTTAGTCTGGCGACCGTTTTATTGTTGCTCTCGGCCGGCTTGGTGTTCTTTTTAACGGGCGATTACGACAGGCAGTCACACCCCCAGACAGCGACCGAGCGACAGGCAACGAGCTTTATCTCGCTGTGCCTGCACCCGACCATGCTACGTGCGATCCCACCCTGTGTTTTGATTATCGGGGGCTTTGTGGCGCTTCAAACCTTATGGGTCGGGCCCTGGCTCACGCAGGCGCTCAAGATGAGCGCAGAGCGGGCAAGCCAAATCCTTCTATACCTAAACGCCACGATCCTAGCTTCGTACCTGGTGATGGGGATGTTAAGCCCTTGGCTCGTCAAACAAGGGGCTCCCTTAGCCAGGCAGTCGTCTCTTGCGCTACTTTGGCTAACACTGTGCTTCACAGCGATCCCGCTTTGGCAAACCGGGCTGGCCTGGTTACTGTGGCCACTTCTTGCGCTCGCAGTGCCGGCGATGTTTCTGTTGCAAACACAAACGGCGTTAGAGTTTCCAAGTCAGATCGCGGGGCGCGTCTTAACCACCTTGAATCTAATGATTTTTGGCGGCACCTTTATCGTGCAGTGGGGCTTAGGTCTGATCGCCGATGGATTTACGGCAAGTGGCTATGACCGCACTCAAGCTCTGACTTACGCCATGCTTTGCCTGGCGGCTTTGCAATGGTGTAGTTTGCTTTGGTTTTGGATAAAAGCCCCCCATGGATCAGTCCGTACTTGAGGCACAAATTCGCTGGCCCGATGTCCCTGCCGCTTATGGCTGGCTCTCGTTGTCTGCCCGAGGTGAGTGGCGCCTGCACCCTTTGGGCGATGCACAGCAAGGCGCAGCCGGCCAGGGCATCAGCAATATTCAAATCCTTGGTTTTATCGGCCGAAACTACTCGACAGAGCCCTCGGGTGCGTGGTTTTTTCAAAACGGTCCGCAACGCGTGTATGTCCGCCTCGATGCGGCTCCTTTCATCTTGCGGGTTGACCCGACTCTTGGCACCCTGAGCACGCACAATGGGTTAACCATTCAAGAGATCACCTCGTGGTGGCTCAATGACAGTGGTCAGCTCTATGCCCAAACCGAGCTTGGCGCTGCCCGTGTCGATGATCGCGACCTCAGTGTGTTGGCTGACACCCTCAGCACGCTCGACTCGCGCAATCTGCTGACCGTGCTTGAGCAGACTGAACCACTTTTACTCTCGCAACTAAACTTAAGTCTTCACGACCCCAAGCAAGTCTTTGCTGCGCTCAAAAAAGCCGCTCCGCTTCGGGTGGCTGAACAACAAGATCTGCCCAAGACTTTACATTTCATTGCAAATCCCTCTATGCCACTCACCCATTTGGCGCCTTTACCCTTAAAATAATGGCTTATGAGCCATCCAAATGAGTTTTACTTTCCGGCACCCAGACAGCAAAAATTTTGCAGTCAGTGCGGTACGCCCAATATTCGCAAACTTCTCGAAGGCGACAACCGAGAACGAGATGTGTGCGAGGCCTGTGGTGCTGTGCACTATCAAAATCCGCGCCTAGTTGTTGGTACCCTCCCTATCCTAGAAGACAAAGTGTTGTTATGTTTGCGTGCGATCGAACCCCGCGCAAACACCTGGACGTTGCCTGCTGGCTTTATGGAACTCGGTGAGGCCATGAACGAAGGCGCCGAGCGCGAAACCCAAGAAGAAGCCGGCGTACGCATCGAACTCGGTCAGTTGTACACCGTGATCAACATTCCTCACGTAGATCAAGTTCACGTGTATTTTTTGGCCAAAGCCTTAGGTCCTGAGCTTGATCCCGGCCCTGAAACTCTTGAGGCGCGTTGGTATAGTCTCAATGAGATTCCCTGGGACAACCTCGCCTTCAAATCGGTATCAACCACGCTTAAACATTATCTGCGCGAACGCGAAACCGGTCAGTTCCAGACACACCACTACTCGCTTGGCTTGACTAAGCGCTAAAACCTCTTGCAGACGTGGCCTCTTTGCAACTCACCTGGCTAGAGAGTCACTCAGCGTTTCCCGATCCGAGTCGCGCGCTGACTGAACCCGCGGGTTTGTTAGCCGCAGGTGCAGATTTGTCGATTGCGCGCTTACGCTCGGCCTACACCCAAGGTATCTTTCCGTGGTTCTCGCAAGACGAGCCTCCGCTGTGGTGGTCGCCTGACCCGCGCATGGTTTTAAAAATCGAGGCACTGCATTTATCGCACTCGCTGCGCAAGCGCTTGCGCCAAATTGAACGCGCCCAACAAGCAGGTCACTTCGAGCTTGTCGTCAAAGTCGACACTGCTTTTTCTGCCGTGATGAGAGGGTGTGCCCGCTCAGCGCAACACGGCCAGCCCGGTACCTGGATCACCGAAGAGATGCAACTGGCCTATCAGGCCTGGCATCTTGTGGGCCAGGCACACAGTATCGAAACCTGGGTGAACGGGCAGTTGGTGGGCGGTTTGTATGGGGTCAGTATCGGTAAAATGTTTTTTGGTGAATCGATGTTTAGTCAAGTCACCGATGCCTCAAAAATCGCGCTGGTGCACTTAGTGTGGTTTTTGCAACAGCAGCAGGTAGACTGGCTTGACTGCCAAATGCAGACCTCTCATTTAGCCAGCTTGGGCGCTTGCCCAATCCCGCGCGCGCAATTTCTGGCCCATGTCCGACAACGCACTGCCCAGCCCGATATCGAGTGGGCACGAGGTTGGCTCGATGCGAAGGGCGTTTTACACCAAGGGCAATAGCGTGGTTTTGACAGTGTTTGACTCAAAAGGTCTGTACCATTGCAATAAAGGGTCTCGCTGCCGCGCCTTGCTGAGCAAGCGGTGAACCCTGCCACGCGGTCCAATGACAAGACGTTTCTTAGGTCTTTTGTGATGAGTCAAGTCAAAGAGCTTCCCTTCGCGGCGCTGCAGTTTTATGCGACGGCACCCTATGCGTGCAGCTATTTGCCAGAGCGCCAAGCTCGCTCGCAAGTGGCGGCACCTGGGCATCTGATTAACGCTGATACGTATTCGCAATTAGTCGACGAGGGTTTTCGTCGCAGCGGGCTGTTTACTTACCGACCACACTGTGACGACTGCCAGGCGTGCATTCCGGTACGGGTCGCTGCGAACGCATTTGAGCCAACCCGCACCCACAAGCGCATACTCAAACGCCACCAAAACCTGCGTCCATTAGTGGCTAAGCTGGCATGGTCTCAAGAGCACTACGCCCTGTACACACGCTATCAGGCAGCACGCCATGCAGGCGGTGGGATGGATGAAGACAATCAGGCGCAGTATGGGCAATTTTTATTAGCCAGTCGGGTTAACACACGTTTAGTTGAGTTTCGTGATGAAGACGGCAGGCTTTGCATGGTGTCGATTATCGATGTACTTGAGCAGGGCTTATCCTCGGTGTACACCTTCTATGACCCCGAGCTCGCGGGTAGTTTGGGAACCTACGGAATCTTGTGGCAAATTCAGCAGTGCCGCCAGTTAAAGCTTCAGTGGCTTTACTTAGGTTACTGGATCGAAAAAAGTGTCAAAATGGCCTATAAGTCAAAGTTCAAACCCGCTGAATATCGTTTTCGGGGGGCCTGGCATCAGCAACCGCCCCCATCCACTGAGGCCTTTTGACTGTTTGCTGTTGTCGCAACTGTGACAGTCTCCTGCTCTAAAATACGAGGCGTTTAAAGGCACCGCGCGCTGAGCGTTCGGTTATCTTCGTTAACATTATCTGGTCACTTATGTCGTTTCTTTTTCAAGCCTATCCCCTTGCACGCCAGGCACTTTTTGCGCTGGATGCCGAAGCCGCTCACGACGCGACTTTACACGCGCTACAAAAGGCGTACGACTGCTCACTGACGCGGGGTTTGATGCACGACAGGGTCTCGGATCCGGCCACGCTGATGGGCTTACCTTTGCTCAATCGCGTGGGACTGGCTGCGGGGCTTGATAAAAATGGGGCGCATATCGATGCGATGGGCAACCTAGGCTTTGGCTTCATTGAGGTGGGTACCGTCACGCCAAGAGCGCAACCGGGTAATCCGAAGCCGCGTATGTTCAGAATCCCACAGGCGCAGGCACTGATCAATCGCCTGGGCTTTAATAATTTGGGGCTCGAGACATTTTTAGCGAACGTGGCGCGCAGCACGTGGCGCAACAAGGGCGGTATCCTTGGGCTCAATATCGGTAAAAACGCCGACACCCCGATTGAACAGGCCGCCAGCGATTATCTGCTTGGTTTAACGGGGGTGTATCCGCATGCGGATTACATTACGGTCAATATCTCTTCGCCCAACACCAAAAACTTGCGCGCGTTGCAAGGTGAACATGAACTCGGTCAGCTGTTATCCCAGTTGCAGCAGCGACGCGTCGAACTCGCTGAGCAACACGGGCGTCGCGTACCGATGGCGGTCAAGATCGCGCCTGACTTAACGCTGGATCAGATCGATATGATTGCGCAGGTGCTGCCGCATCACGGCATTGACGGTGTCATCGCCACCAACACCACCCTTGAGCGCAGCGCCGTGCAGGGACTGGCTCACGCAGACCAAGCGGGCGGACTCTCGGGTGCGCCCTTGCATGCGCGTTCGCTCGAAGTGATCGCTCGCTTACGACAGTGCGTAGGAAGTGAACTTGCGATTATTGGTGTCGGAGGAATCGTCACAGGCCAGCACGCCGCTGAAAAAATTGCCGCGGGGGCCGATGCTGTGCAGGTGTATACCGGTCTGATCTATCGCGGCCCTGCTCTAGTGGGTGAGTGCGTACGCGCCATGGCTGCTGCCCGAAGCTAACACCCGCGCAGTCCAAACAAACAACGAAAAAAACACCTCGCTCAAAAAAGCGCTACAAGAGAATCTGTTTGTGCGATGCACGGTAGGGTTCTCAAGCAACGCCCCATATAGGCGAGGTGCTTATTAGGAGCACTTAGCAGCAATCAATTGCCTGGTAAGCGTCCCTCTGGCAACACTAACTTAGGCTGTTTTACGGCCGCGGGTAGAGGCTTTGACTGTTTCTGCTGCGTCACCGGCGGCTTTGAACGCTGCGGTTGCGGCTGCGCTCAAGTTGCTTTCAGCTGTTTGCGCGGCTTCCTTGGCGGCTTTGGTCATGGCTTCGTAGGCGGTTGTCGCTTGTGCCAAACCGCTTTTGATCATTGCCACGGCGCTTTCTGAACCGGCAGGCGCGTGCTTGCTGAACTGTTCGATTGCGTCGTTTACGTGCTTCTGGCCTTCGGTTGCGTGGGTTTCGCCCAATTTAGACAGATCGGCCTGAACACCAGAGACGATGTCATAGACATGCTTGCTGTAAGCCATTGCTTTTTCGGCGGCAGGCTGTGCAAGCGTTGAAGACATGGCAACCGCTTCTTGCGCGTCTTTCAGGCTGGCAACTTGTTGCGACTTTTGCGACACTTCGTCTAAGGTTGCTTTCATCACTTTTAGGTTCAGGTCTACGAATTTTTCGAAACCCGAGAACATACTGGTTTGAACGGCGACAAACGTGTCGATGGCAGCCTTTTGGCTGTTAAATACTTGCTGAGGAATCGCTGACATGGAAAGCTCCTGGGGTTAGGATCAAATGCTTCGTTAAATTGGACTTCTTTACATAACTGACAAATGCTGCACTGCACAAGCTGTATTTTAGGGCCAGATTTTTGCAAGTCAACAATTATTTTGTTGCAACGCACCAAAAAACCACAAAGGAATCGACTTTCGCTCTTTTGTCACCTAGACTGCTCTCTTGTCACCCAGATCAGGTCTCAAAAATCAGGTACCTAACAACCAAGGATTCTGCATGAACTCTAACTTTGCTCATTTTTTGCGCTCGGTCTCAGCGCGGCGTCTGCTTTGCACGACTGTTTTAGCTAGCGTGCAACTGGGTACGCTAGGCTCGGCAAGCGCACAAACCGCTCAAACCGCCGAGCGATACCCAACCAAGCCTATCAAAATTGTGGTTGGTTTTGCCCCAGGGGGCGGCTCAGACTTTATTGCCCGCATTGTGGCGCAAAAGCTAACCGGCAAACTAGGCCAAACGGTCTATGTTGAAAACCGCCCGGGCGCTGGCGGCAATTTAGGCGCTGAGGTCGCTCTGAAGTCGGCGGGCGATGGCTACACTTTGTTTTTAGCCGCCACCAGCTACACCGTGAACGCCAATTTGTACAGCTTACCTTTCGACCCTGTCAAAGACATCACCGCGGTCGCACGTCTGGCTAGTGGCCCCTTCGTGATCGCCACCAACCCCGGCACGCAAATTAAGAGCCTGAAAGAGCTGGTTGAACGAGCAAAAAAAGAGCCTGGCAAGTTGACCTATGCCTCGTCGGGTAGTGGCAGCATCACGCATATCGCAACTGAATACTTTTTAAGTGTCGCCGGTGTCGAGGCGCTTCATATCCCTTATAAGGGCACCTCGCCCGCTTTAACCGATACAATTTCTGGCACTGTGCAATTTATGTTTGGCACGGTCGCCTCAACCGTACCGCATGTTAAGTCAGGCAAGCTTGTTGGTCTGGCTGTTACCACCAAAGACCGACTCAACGCCCTGCCCGCGTTACCCACCGTCATCGAGTCGGGCTACCCAGGCTTTGATGTCGCGGTATGGCATGGCTTGATTGGCCCAAAAGGCATCCCAAAGGATATTGTCGCAAAGTTAAATAAATTCACGCTCGAGGCGCTGAGCGATCCGGTAACGGCAGAGCAGCTGGCCACCGACGGCTTGACTCCTGCAAAAGACTCGCCTGAAGAATTTAGTCAGCTTATCGAGGCAGAAGTTAAACGCTGGGGCGAACTCGTGAAAGCGCGCGGGATTACTTTAAAGTAAGAAGCTCAGGTCAAGCACCGCGGTCGCACAGCTGCCACGGCGCAGCCGCACACGGGTGCCAGCTTGCCTCAGACGCCACCAGCCTCGTAGCCCAAGGCTTCTGAGATACTGCCAGCGGTTGAGACCAGCTGAGGAATCCACGCGTCTTGTAAGCGGCTAGACGGTGCCGAGATCGACAAACCGGCAACCAGTTTGCCGGTGTCGTCGTAAATACCGGCGGCAATACAGCGCACGCCCATTTCAAGCTCTTCGTTGTCGCGCGCGTAACCAAGCTTGCGCACGGCAGCCAGCTCTTGTTCGAGTGTATCGAGGGTCGTGATGCTATTTAAGGTGCTGGCTGCCAGGCCCGTACGGGTGGCGTAAGTGCGCACTTGCCTGCCATCGGCAGCAGACAAAAACAACTTGCCATTTGAGGTTAAGTGCAGGGGGGCTCGCCCACCAATCGCACGAACAACCTGCATTCCCGAGCGCTCGCTCCAGGCGCGATCAATATAGATAATTTCGTCGCCCTGCTGCACGGACAAATTAACCGTTTGCCCGGTGAGTCGGTGCAAAGCGTGCATCGGGTCGTGTGCCGCCTCGCGTACGTTCAAGCGCCCTTTCACCAACGAGCCCAACTCAAGCAAACGCATTCCGAGTTGGTACAGACCGTTATCGACCCGGTCTACGTAGCGCCCGATCACCAGATCACTCAAAATACGATGTGCCGTTGAAGTATGCAGACCTGTCGTTTTTGCCAAATCTTTTAAGGCAACCGGATCCGGTTGCAACGCCAGAGCATCAAGTAATTGCGTGGCGCGACCCAGCACCTGAATCGCCATCTCTGTGGCAACAGAACTTTGTTGAGCGACCCCTAGGGCCTCTGAGGAAACATGACGAAGCATAACTTTGAGAAAAAACGTAAAGTCAGAAGATGTTTGTTTAGGCGAACTTGCCGCGCTGC
>CAMBZR010000085.1 GCA_945872285.1 Bordetella parapertussis
CAGGCGACGCAAGAAATTGATGCGAAGGGCTTGTCGCTCATGCCAGGGATTGTCGACTTGCACACGCACTTTGATGCACAGGTGACTTGGGATCGCACGATGTCGCCCTCGCCAGCGCTTGGAGTGACGACAGTTGTGATGGGCAACTGCGGTTTTGGGATTGCGCCTTGTCCGGCAACACAACGCGAAACCATGATGAAAAATTTATCTGTGGTCGAAGGGATGGATTTGACCTCTCTGCTCACGGGGGTGAATTGGGGCTTCGAAACCTTCAAAGAATATATGGATCAGCTACGCTCGATCAAGCCGTATCTGAACACAGCAGTGTTTGTGGGCCATTCGGTTGTGCGCACGGCGGTGATGGGCGAGGCGGGTTCTGAAAAGGCCGAGCCCTCGCCGCAAGAACTCGAAGCGATGTGTCAGCTCGTGCGCGAGGCGATGGCGGCGGGTTCTATTGGGTTTGCCTCTTCGTTTTCGCCTAACCACAGCGGCTATGCGGGTCGGCCAATGCCTTCGACGATCGCCTCTGAGCAAGAGTTAATGGCTTTAACCGGCGTATTGGGCGAGACGAATAAGGGTGTCTTTATGATGGCAACCGGCTCGCGCGCCACACCTGAGGTCATGGAAAAGGTCGCTGCCAATAGTGGTCGGCCCGCTTTTATTTCGACAGTATTGTCGATGTTTAACCCAGCCAATCCAGACCTTGCTCTCACCTATTACGACAAAACCGCCGAGATGCGTGCACGCGGGAACGAAGTCTATATTCTGACTAGCTGTCAGCCGCTTTCGTTTGACTTCACGCTGGCCGAGCCTTATCCACTGATCAGCCACTCGGCCTTTGATGCAATTAAAAATAAGTCGAAAGACGAAATCAAAAAAGTCTATGCAGATCCGAGTTTTCGACAGGCGCTGCGCGAAAATTTAAAAAATCCAAAAACAGGGATTCTTTTTTTAGGCGACTGGAAATATCTTGAGGTGGGTGAAACGTATCTGCCCAAACACGAAGGGCTTGAAGGACTCACCATTGAAGCACTCGGTAAAAAATGGGGTACAGATCCACTTGACGCCTTTTTTGATTTGGCGATCAAAGAGGAGCTGCAAAGTCACTTTACAGGTAAGTTTTTTAACCATATCGACGCAGGCGTAGCTCCGCTGATTAAGCATTCCTCTGCCGTGGTGACCTTGTCGGATGCGGGTGCGCATTTGATCTATATGTGTGATGCGGCGTTCGGTCTACACTTTTTGTCACATTGGGTACGCGAGACCGGACATTTTTCTTTAGAAGAGGGCATTCAACGGATCACGAGTCAGGCCGCCGATCGGTTCAAGATTCCTAATCGGGGGCGTTTATTGGTGGGCAGTCCTGCAGATATGTTGTTGTTTGATCCCGCAACGGTAGGTATGACCAAGGTCGAGACGCTTAACGATTTGCCTGGGGGTGGTTCAAGAAAAGTGCGCGCGGGTAATGGTATTCACGGCGTTTGGGTCAACGGCTGTTTGGTGCACGACGGTAAAGATTATGTCGAGCTAGAGGGTGGTCCGGGTCATGTCTTAGATCGCTTTGATCACTAACCGACTACGCTAATCCAGAACGATAGCAACAACTGCAGCGCTCATGCAAGTGGCCATCGCACCCACTAAGATTGAGCGCAAGCCAAGCTGGACTATTTCGGCTCGTCTGGTGGGCGCCATCGCACCTAAGCCACCAATCACAATGCCTAAGCTGCCAAAATTAGCGAAACCACAAAGGGCATACGTCATGATGAGCTGACTGCGCGCGGATAACGCCCCTGCAGGTAGTTTGGCCAAATCTAAATAAGCGATCATTTCATTGAGCGCGATCTTGGTGCCCAAGAGCTGGCCCGCCACACCCGCTTCGGCCCACGGAATACCGAGCATCCAGACGATGGGCTGCATGGGGATACCGATTAACCGCTGTAAGGTGATTGGCTCACCCGCAAGTAGCGGTAAAAGCCCTAAAGCACTGTTGAGCAACGCAACGAGTGCGACCAAAACGATCAGCATCGCGGCAATATTGACTACCAGTCGTATTCCGTCGCCCGTGCCTGTGACGAGGGCGTCCATTGTGCTTGCGTAAGTCGCCGTTGGCTGGAAGGGTACCTGCGAAAGCCCTGAGGGCAAGGGCACCATCAGACGGGCGAGCATGATTGCTGCGGGGGCACTTACAACAGAAGAGATGAGAAGGTGGCTGGCAGCGTCTGGAACAATATGACTAAGCACGCTTGCGTAAATGACCAGCACAGTGCCTGCAATGCACGACATCCCCGAGGCCATGACAACAAACAGGTCGGCTCGGCTCATTTGCGCAAGGTAAGGGCGAATGAGCAAAGGTGCTTCAACCATGCCAACAAAAATATTAGCCGATACAGCAAAGCTCGTTGCACCATTCATGTT
This sequence comes from Bordetella parapertussis, assembly GCA_945872285.1. Lineage (GTDB taxonomy): Bacteria > Pseudomonadota > Gammaproteobacteria > Burkholderiales > Burkholderiaceae_B > Zwartia > Zwartia parapertussis_D. Next base: position 2,416 of record CAMBZR010000085.1, read on the forward strand.
TAGAACCTTGGCTAGTAGCCAAGAAAATACGCCGACAACTTTTTGCAAAATGCGCCAGTGATAGAGCAGCGCGGCAAAAGCACTAATGAACAACGCAAGTGGCAAGGCTTGAAAAGCCAGCACGTAAGCTGCGCCTGGCTGGTTTTCGTTGAAGGGCAGCGGGGCACCGCCTAGGTAGCCAAAAACAAGAGAGGTACCGGCTTCGCTTGCTTTTTGCAAGGCAAGTACCCCTTGGTTTAACAGCGCTACAAGGTCTTTCACAACAGGAACCTTGAGTAAGACAAGCGCCAGCGCAAATTGCGCGGCGATTCCAACAGTAATCAGCGTCATTTTTTTAGCATGACGGTTTTCGCTCAGCAAAAGCGTCACAAAAGTGAGTACCAAAATGCCGCTGAGTGGCTGAAGCTTTGAAAGCATGTTGTTAACCTAGTTAAACCGTTTCCTGCTCATAAGACCCCCTTTATTTCCTAAATGTTAGGCTAAGAAGTGTCTACAAAACTAGTAGCGATTCATTGGACGTCGCTCCGATTTTTTGGATCCTATCCCTGCTGTCTTTTGCAAACGAGTGTGCTTAACTGCCGGGCAATGAGTGTAATTCTGGGAAAAATAAATCAGTCCATTTTTCGGGGCGATTCTTCAAAGTACCGACCTCCTGCATGAATTGGGCGTACGGTAATACTTTTTCGGGCGTGAGTGTGATCTGAATATCTGGATCATTGAGCATCTTTAAGATTGACTCAGCGGTTTCTTTGCCACCAGTATCCTTCACATATAGCCGCGCGGCGTCTTGTTTATTTGCATTGATCCAGTCAGTCGCTTCCTTAAGCGCATCAAATACTGCCCGATAAGATTTTGGGTTGTCTTTGCGAAACGCGTCGGTTGCCCAGACCATTAGAAAAGTATTTCTTCCACCCATTATCTGATAAGAATTTAAGACAACACGTACGTCTTTATTTTCGAGGGCCATGTATTGAAATGGCGGGGTGGTGAAAGTTGAAGTTATCTCGGTGCCACCGCTCAACATAGTCTTTAAGCCTTCGGGATGCGGTAAATTGACCATGAGCGTATCAAGTTTTTTGTACTGGGCGATTCCCCAAGTCTTTGCCGCAGCCATTTGTAAGTAGGTGGTCTGTACGGAAGAGCCCGCGCCGGCCATTGCGATTTTATTATTGCTACCAAAGTCACTGATAGTTTTAATCTTTGGATCGCGTGTGACGAGTAGGTTTGGCATCGAACTTAAAGCAGCGACGCCGTGCACTTTTGCGTTGTTGCGGGTCTTATCCCAAAGAATGAAGGCCGGTCCGGTCCCACCTGCCGCAAAGTGGAGCCTTCCAGAAAGCATCGCGTCATTGGCCGCAGAGCCACTTGCGAAGCGCGCCCACTCAACCTTGGTATTTGCTAAACCGACGCTTGCTAAGTGTTTTTCAACTAGCTTCATTTGATCCATCACGGCCAGTTGCAAATAGCCAATACCAAATTGACGGGCTAACACGACCTTGTCGACCTCGGCGTGTGCGTTTAAACCCGCGCTCAGAAAAACCCATGTGAGTGTCGCGGAAAGTATCTTGTTGATTCTTTTCATGTTGCGTTCTCCGATTAGTGGTGAGTTACGACGGTTGACTGATATGCAGCGAGTAGTTTGCTTGAAACAATTAAGGCCGAACCCCAAACTTTGCTTTTTGACCAAGTGTGGTTGCCAGGCGGTGTTGTGCAGCATCGATAAAACGACAAAGGTAAGGGCGTGTCTCACGAGGGTCAATAATGTCCTCTACGCCAAACGCCTCGGCGGTGCGTTGTGGCGAGGCCTTTGCGGTCAGCTCCATCTCGATTTCTCGCTCGCGCGCTCTAGGATCGGCCGCTTCACTGAGTTCGCGTCTAAAAGCCACTGCGACTCCGCCTTCTATAGGTAGCGAGCCCCATTCGGCAGACGGCCAGGCGATTTTAAAGTCGAGACCACTTTTGTCGGTTGCACCCATGCCAGCCATGCCGTAACACTTTCGGATCACAACGGTATACACCGGAACGCTCGCTTGCAGTGCGGCTTGCACGCTGCGCATACCGTCGCGCAACGTACCGGCGGCTTCGGCGTCTCGACCGACCATAAAGCCAGGTACGTCGACTAAAAAGATTAAGGGAATATGAAAGCAGTCGCAGAGATCAATAAAGTGAGTTTGTTTGCGAGCCCCCTTGCCATCGACGGCTCCACCGTAAAACATTGGATTGTTCGCAATGATACCGACGACCTTTCCGTTCATACGCGCCAGAGTTGTAATGATTGCTTTACCAAAAGTTGGCTGGATTTCAAAGCCTGAGTCGCGATCGATGATCATGTTGATGAGCTTGCGCATGTTGTAAGGTTTGCGTCGATCTTTAGGCACGATTGTCGCGAGCGCCTGGTCGCAGCGATCGACTGGGTCATCGCAAGTCACAACGGGAGGAAGCTCCCAGACATTTTGCGGCATGTAACTTAGGTAGCGACGAATCATTGCAAAGCACTCTTGCTCGGATTGTGCAACGTTGTCGATCGTGCCAGCCAGATCAACCGCAACAGCGGCTCCGCCGAGTTCTTCTTTAGTTAGTTTTTGTCCAAGCGAGCGCTCAACGACTGGAGGTCCAGCGGCGAACACCTGACTCGTTTGATTAATCATGACAGTCCAGTGCGACAGGATCGCACGTCCGGCCGGCCCACCCGCTGCGGTGCCCATGACGGCTGAGACGACCGGCACTTCACCAAGCAATTGCACAGATTGTTCGAAGCCATTGACGCCCGGAAACACCGAATGACCCCTGCGTAGGATAGAGGTCACACTACCGCCGGCGCCGTCTATTAGATTGACAAGGGGGATCCGATATTGGTGAGCCAGATCTTCGATAAAGCCGCCTTGACCGCCTTTCTTTCGATCGCCTGTCCAGCTTGTGCCGCCCCGAACGGTAAAGTCTTCGCCGCCCAAAGCAATGGGTCTGCCGTTAATATTTGCGATGCCCATGATGTAGGGAGCGGGGGTCACGCCGACCAGTACGTTATTTTCGTAGCGACCCTGACCGGTAAGTTTGCCAATTTCTTGAAATGAGGCTTTATCCACTAGTTGTTCGACACGTTCACGAATGGTGAGTCGACCCGCTTCGTGATGTTTGGCCACGGCAGCCGGGCCTCCCATCGCTTGAGCTTGCTCGCGTCGAAACGCGAGCTCAGCAAGTTCTTGGCTCCAGTCGTTACTCGGTGTGGTCGTCGACTCTGTTTTCACGTGGTGATCTCGGCTAAAAAGAGGTGGGTTGATGGCGTCGTGAGTCTGACGATTTTTATCGTTCGATAATTGCGAGCACTTGGCCTTCGTTGACTGCGTCACCCTCGTTGACGCAAATTTCAACTAAGGTGCCACCCTCCTCGGCAACCAAAGGGATCTCCATTTTCATCGACTCAATAATCAAGACAGTATGCTCTTTATCAAGTTTTTGTCCGCTGGTTGTTTCAATTTTCCAGATGGATCCAGTGACTTCAGACTTTAATTCGTGACGGCTCATGTTGTAGATTCCTGTTGATATTGTGACCAAGACTGACTGCAAGGAGTTAAAAACTAGTTGGCCAGGCACGCATGAGGTGCTGCCCGATACCATTAGTGATCGATAAATGATGCACCTCTAAAGTACGGATGAGGTAATCGCGGGTATGTTCGGGTCGGATGACTGATTGCAAAGCATAGATCGATGCGGCGTCCCAAACCTGACTGTCTTTGTTCATGGCAGCAAAGGCTTCAGAAAAGCCTGGGGTCCCTGGCTCTAAGCCATGAACGACTTTTACACCAAACTGCGGATCCATAAAACTAATTTCAGCAGTTGGCCAGGCAATCACTTCATCCGAGTTGCGACCGCCCCCCATGTTTAAGTAGGCTTGACCGTAGGTTTTTCGCAAGAGCACAGAAATTTTTGGTACGGTCGTGAGCGCCAACGCATTCATAAAATTCATAATCTTGCCTGGTGCACGATTACGTTCGGCTGTTGTGCCAATTAAAAAACCCGGCGTGTCGACAAACATAATTAGCGGAATATTGAAAGAATCACAGAGCACAATGAAGCTTGTGATTTTTTCACAGGCATCGGTATCCATGGCGCCGCCTTTCACCAAGGGATTATTGCCAATGATGCCGACGGTTTGTCCGTTCAAGCGCGCAAGACCCGTCGTGACCACTTTACCGAAACGAGCTTTGAGTTCAAAAAAACTATCTTGATCGACAATCGTGCGAATGATTTTTCGGACATCGTAGACTTGCGTTCGCCGGGCGGGCAAAAGGTTCACGATGTCTGCTATCTGCGCCCCCGAACCGGGCGGCACCGCGCGCACGGGCGCAGTTTCGCGATGATGACTCGGCAAATAGCTCAAGAAACTTTTGATCGCGGTTAAGGCCTCTTCATCGGTATCCACAACCATATCGGCAAAGCCCGTGACTTCAGCATGAAGCTTCCAGCCGCCCATCTCTTGGGCGTCGATCTGCTCTCCGGTTGCCAACTCGGCGAGCAAGGGGCTTGATACCGCCAAGATTGCGCCTTTTCTGATGACGTTAAAGTCGGACAGCACCGAATACCACGACGAAGAACCGTACGAGTATCCCAGCGTGGCTGCGGCCCAAGGTGTCTCGCGCGTGCGTTGATACTGCAAACCGTCATTGCCTAATAAGGCGCCCATACCTTTGGCACCCATATGATCAGGCATACGCGCCCCTGAAGATTCGCCCAAAAAAACCATTGGCATGCCGCGCTGTGTGGCAACGCGTTTAAGATGAGCGAGTTTTTTTCCGTTCGTCGCACTTGATGATGAACCCATGACCGTAAAGTCATTTGCCGCGATTGCAGTTTCACGACCGCTGATTTTTCCGAAGCCTGTCACCTTGCCGTCTGCGGGTGTTTTATCGCGATCAGCCCAATTTGAGGCCGAGGTACCAAAAAGACCTGATTCAATAAATGTGTCGGGATCGCAAAGATAGTCGATGCGCTGCCTGGCGTTTAATATCCCCGCCTTGGCGCGTTTGCTTAATTTATTTTCGCCCCCCATCGCTTTGGCGCGTGTAACGCGGGCATCGTAATCATCCATCAAATCAGCGAAAGTTGCCTGCGTGGATTCGGCGATGGTTTTGGTCACAGGCGAGGTCATCCGAGGTCCTTATTCAAGGTGCTGCGAAGGGTCGCAGTACACAATTTTTAACGCGCTGAGTCGTTGAATTTCTGCATTATTGAGTGCGAGCAAAGCGCCCAATACTTGCCGAGTATCTTGTCCGATACGACGTCCTGCATGGCGAATTTCGCCAGGCGTATCAGACAAGCGAGGTACGACCGTAGCCATTGCAATCGTGCCAAGTTTTTCGTCAGGCGCGTGGACGATCGAGCCTCGCGCTTTGTAGTGAGGATCTTTAAAGATATCTGCAATCGTGAATATTCGAGAGGCCGGCACACCGGCGTCTTCAAGTTTTTTTTCGAGTTCGCTTAAAGACAGACTCGCTGTCCAGCGCGCGATGAACTCATCAAGGGCCGCATCGTTTTGACCGCGAGCAGTGGCTAGTGCAAAGCGTGGGTCGCTCGCGAGCTCGGGTTGGCCCATCACTTTGCATAGGCGAGTAAAGACGGCTTGACCCATCGCGGTGATGTGTATGAACTCTTCATCAGCAGAAATGTAGAGATTGTTTGGAGTGCTTTCAGGTAACCGCGAGCCCGTTCGATTGGCGATGTGTCCGAGCTTATCGAAGGCCGGAATCCAGGGCTCCATAAAAGTGAAGGCAGACTCATAGAGTGCTGAGTCGATGACTTGCCCACGCCCAGTATGTTGACGGGCCAAGACAGCCATCGTGACGCCAAAAGCTGAATATAAGCCGGTAATGTAATCAGTCATTGATACCGAAACCCGCGACGGGGGTGAACCAGGATCGCCCGTCAGATGTCGTAAGCCGCTGAGGGCTTCTCCTATGACACCGTACCCTGCGCGTTGACTATACGGACCTTGTTGTCCGTAGCCACTAATCCTGACCATAATGAGACCAGGATTTAAGAGGCTAAGCGCCTCATAACCTAAGCCCCATTCTTCCATGCGACCGGGTCGAAAATTTTCAACCACAATGTCACTTTTCTCAATCAATTGCTTAACGAGTTGTTGGCCTTGAGGCTGCCTCAGGTCAAGCGAGATGAGTTGCTTGTTGCGCAAGAGGCTCGCAGCATAAAGCGATTGACCTTCGAAGCGCTTTCCCATTGTGCGCAGTGGATCGCCCTCGGCGGCTTCGACCTTGATGACCTCCGCACCAAAGTCGCCCAGTAATCGTGCGCAAAAAGGCCCCGCGATTGTTGAGCCGAGTTCGATGACGCGCAGTCCGGCGAGGGGGCCGCCTGTTGTTTTGGATGAGGGCGCAGAAAGAGGCATCGCGGATTCTCTTTAAAGTACGTATTTAATGTATCGAGTTAAAAACGCTTTGGCGTTGCGAATATTGGCCCGACGCAAGCGTTCGGCTTCATCGCAGTCGCCTCGGCACAGTGCCTCGAGTGTGGCGCGATGTTCGATCACGCCGACTTCGCCTCGTCCGGGCAGTAGAACAATGCGGCGAATCAAGACTTGAGTTTTCTCGTAGATATTATCCAAAGCGAGGGTGAGCTCTGGATTATTGGCGGCTTGAATGCAGCGTCGCCTGAATTGATCATAGACCTCGGTATAGGTGTCAAAGTCGCCTTGTTTGACCGCGTCAACGACGGGCCCAGAAAAAGCGGTCAATAAATCACGCCAAGACTCGGGGTCGGTATTTTGACAAGCCAGCCTGCAGCAAAGGCCCTCTAGCACTTCACGCACATCATAAATATGGAAAACCTGAGTGGGATCGAGCCGTGCAACCATCGCGCCGCGGTTGGGTGTGCGTTCGATCAGCCCCCGTTGCTCGAGCGCTAAGAACGCATCACGCACGCGTGTGCGTGGAATCTTAAATTCTTGAGCAAGATCGTACTCGTTGAGCTTGGCGCCAGGCGCGAGTTCGTAGGTGGCGATGCGGTCGCGCAAAATCTGCAAGATATTAGGTGCCAGTGCGGCCGGTGACTGTGCCGCATTTCTGATAGAACCCGATCGTTGCTGGGCAGCCACGGCGGCAGTTTTTGGTTTTGCGGGGACTGTCGCTTTGGGCATCAGAGGGGTGTCAGAAGAATAATTTTAATTTTCGACTATTTAGTTAACTATATTATTTCAAATTGGTTAATAATTTTAATATTTGTATAACATATTGATTATTATGATAATTATTTTATGATAGCTTTCAAAGTCAGCGATACATTTTCGATATAAAACTGCAAAATAAGCATTGAGTCAAGGCTGACTTTGGTCGTGCTAGCATCAATGATTCGTCGCTTAGCTGTCATCTAAAGGGGTCGTCATGTTCAGGTGCTTATTTGATCGATTTTTGCTTGGTCTGCTTTTTTTGAGCTGTTGCAATTTGTCGTTCGCTGACACTGTTTGGCCCAAAGCGCCGGTCCATATCGTGGTGCCGTTTCCCCCGGGTGGCAGTAACGACGTGATCGCTCGTCGTCTGTCCGTGCGGTTGACCCAAACGCTTGGTCAACCCGTTATTGTTGAAAACAAAGGCGGTGGAGCCGGCTCGATCGGCGCGCAGGCAGTCGCGATATCGCCCGCTGATGGCTACACATTTTTATTTGTTTCGAGTTCACTCGCAACGGCCTCTGCCGTGCAAAAGACACCCTATGATCCTGCCAGGTCTTTCGCTGCCGTGGCGCGGGTCGCCCGTGCGCCGTTTATCATTCTGACGCGCACCGGCTTTGGGCCTAAGTCCGTGCCAGAGTTGGTTGCTTATGCTCGGGCTAATCCCGGCAAGATTAACTACGGCAGCGCAGGGCCCGGCGATACCACTCAAATGGCGACCGAATTATTTAACGAGACAGTGGGAGTAAAAATGACTGCTGTGCCCTACAAGGGAATCGCGCCTGCCCAGTTAGACTTAATTGCGGGTCGACTAGATTTGATCGTGACCACGATGGCCTCGGTAAAAGGGACTGCGGCCGATCAGCTGCCAAAACTGGCGTTTACCGGCGAGGCCCGAGAGCCTGACATGCCTCAGATACCAACTGTTGCCGAGGCAGGTATACCCTATGCGGTCGACGTGTGGTGGGGGGTGTTCGCGCCTGCCGCTGTGCCTGTTGCGGTGCGCGACAAAATGAACCGAGAAATTAATTCAATCCTGATCGAGCCTGATTTTGTGGCTTTTTTAAAGAACGCGGGCGCCTCAGCCGCACCTACAACACCAGCAGCCTTTCAAGAAATTTTGACTAAGGATGTCGAACGCTGGAATATCATTGCCAAGCGCGCAGGGGTTCAGTAGGGCGGAGGGTGTCAAAACGCAGCAAGAGGGCCATATGTCTGACTCAAAACAACAAGAGATCGCTTCGATGAAAAACGCTTTGCAAGCCACGGCAAAGCGGTTGCATGCAATTGAGTCGCGTTCGGATGTCGAACAAATCGCAGCAGAAGTCTTGCGACTCAACGATGCAGTACGTGCTGGTGCGAACGGCCGACTTCATTACGGTGACCATCCGCAAGATTTTGCGCAAGCCTTATTGTTGCATTCAGACGCTACCAACGGCAAGAGCAGCGAATGACTATTGAGCTCTTAGACAAAAGCGCTTTACTCGAGCAATCGATCACCCAGATTAGTCAGGCGCTGCGTCGCGGCGAGACATCGTCGGTGCAACTGACTCAAACGGCCCTTGCCCGTGCCCGACAAGTTGAACCCCAAATAAATGCCTTTATCGAGCTCAGAGAAGAGGAGGCGCTCAAGCAAGCACAGACGCTTGATCGCGAGGCTGCGCGAGGCCGCTGGCGTGGCCCGCTACACGGCGTGCCTCTGGCTCACAAAGATTGTTTTGAGCGACAAGGGTTACCCACCACGGTCGGCTCAAAAGTGACGGGCACAGCGTTGGGCACGCGTACCGCGACTGCGCTCTCTTTGCTTGAGCAAGCTGGCGCCGTTGATTTGGGGCCCCTTAGTATGAATGAAATGGTGGCTGGGCCGACCGGGCAAAATCCGCATTTTGGAGACTGCCGCAACAGTTGGGACACTGAGCGAATTTCTGGGGGCTCCTCCAGCGGCTCGGGTGCGGCCGTTGGTGCTGCAGTGGTCTACGGCTCGCTAGGCTCTGATACGGGGGGCTCGATTCGTTTGCCCGCGTCAATGAATGGTTTGTTTGGCTTGAAGCCGACCTATGGCAGAGTATCGCGAGCGGGTTGTTTTCCCCGCGCCTTTTCGCTCGATTGCGTGGGTCCGCTCACGCGTTCGGCGCAAGATTGTGCGTTGATATTGCAAGCGGTCGCCGGTAGCGATGCCAGGGACGCCTCAAGTGCGATGGCCCCCGTGCCTGACTACCCGAGCCTGCTTGAATCGGCTGCGCTGGGTAGTCGTGTCGGAGTGTTATCAGGCATCACAAGCTATCACCCAGAGATAGAAGAGGGCTTAGAGCGTTGGCTTCAGATCGTACACAGATGCTTTGGCCGCGTTGACCGTGTTGTATCAGACGAAATCAAGACCTGTTACGCCATGGCAGATGTTTTTTCAAAAGTCGAAGCGGCAACCTTACATGGTGACTGGATGCGTGAGCGCGCCAAGCTGTATTCGCAGGCTGTTTTTTCGCGTACTGAGCCGGGCTTGCACATACCGGCAGTCCGTTATCTTGAGGCCTTGCAAATGCGTGCGAAGATTTTGAATGATTTTTTGACGCACACCATGAAGAATTTTGATGTGTTGCTTTGTCCGACTATGCCGATTCCGGTGCCAACGCGGGAAGAGGCTGATGTTGAAAGTGCTGGTCGAGTCTTTGGTGTGGTGGCCGCTTTGACACCACTGACACGGCCTTTTAGTTACTTAGGCCTGCCGGTATTGACCATGCCGATGGGCTGTGATCAGAAAGGGCTGCCCATGGGCGTGCAGTTAATTGGGCGTCCGTTTGGCGAGGCGCGGCTGTTATCGATGGCGCATCTGTTAGAAGTGCAAAGCGGCTGGGATCGCTTAGCCCGACTGCGGCACGCTCAGCAATTAAAAGGCTAAACGTAATGACGACTTGGGAGTCTTATCTAAGCGAGCAAGACCGCGCTGTTTTAGCGCGTGGAAAATTTGGGCGACGCATGGGCTTTGGAAACAAACCTGCGGTGATCGTGATTGATGCGCAAAAGTATATGGTCGGTGAGGCTGGCCATGACCAGCATTGGCCTTCGAGTTGTGGCGAGGTTGGTCGGGTGGCGGTACACCAAATTGTCAAAGTGGTGCATGCGGCGCAGGCTGCGCAGGTCCCTTGTTTTTTTACCTTGTTCGAGATCGATCGTTCTGGCAACGATATGGGGATCTACCGAAATAAGCGTGATTTACTGGATTCAGAGCATTGGTGTCTGGCGGGCTCGGTTGGCGCAGAATTAGTTGAACAATTAAGTCCATGTTCGCGCGATATTGTTTTTGTTAAAAAGAAACCGAGTGGTTTTCACGGTACGCCTTTGTTAGGGTATTTGCTTGAACGAGGCATTGATACAGTCATTATCGTGGGCGGGGCCACGAGTAATTGTGTTCGCGCGACGGTGTTTGATG
>CAMBZR010000086.1 GCA_945872285.1 Bordetella parapertussis
ACAAGGCTAAAAAGCTTGTCTAAAAAAACAATCGACTATAGTGGCTGATCTCTTGACAAAACAAAAGGCAACTACACCTATGCCAATTGATACATTCTTGCTACTGACCTTCACACTATTGACGATTGCTCTTGTCGTGGTCGTGGTGCTTTATACCTTCATCATGCATCACGTTCGAACCTCAACTAAGCAGGCTAATTTTGCACACCAGCCTTGGTTAGTCGATGTGGCCCTAGCGTGCGTTCCGTGGTTAATTGTGAGCCTTTTGATGTACCCAACGCTTAAAAAAATTTTCACTTAAAGCTAAATCAAAACGATAAACTCAAAATGCTGTTAAGGGTAAACCCGCAAAATTTATTTTGCATAAATGCCGGACAAACAAACAAATATCTAATAAACTCTGCGCAAGAATTAGCCTTTTCTTGGGCATGTAGGGTTCGCACCGGACTACATTCAGTTGCAAGCATGACAGATCAAAAATATAAAGTTATAGATCGTTAACTGCTCGACTGCTACATTGCTTCACTGTTTCTGTTTTTCCTTGACAAGCAACTCTCGCCGCGGTAACAACCGTTCATGTGGCGTTGATGTTCACAACGGTGGCCCAACACTATGGCTATAGCAATTGCATTAACTTTATTAGTTGTCGGCTCGGTTTTATTTCATCTGTTGAGCCCTTGGTACTTCACCCCAATCGCTTCAAACTGGGGCGCGATGGATGAAACGATTAGCCTCACTTTTTGGGTCACGGGTATCGTTTTTATCGCCGTCAATTTGTTCGTTGTGTTCTGCGTCATTCGTTTTCGACAGAAAAAAGGTAGCAAAGCAGCCTACGAGCCCGAGAATACGAAGCTCGAGTGGTGGCTCATCGGTATCACAACAATCGGCATCGCCTCAATGTTGACCCCAGGCCTGTTCGTGTGGGCCAATTTCGTGACCGTTCCACAAGATGCGGCAATTGTTGAAGCGGTCGGAAAACAATGGCACTGGAGCTATCGCTTTCCGGGTCAAGACGGCAAGCTCGGCACGGTAGATGCAAAATTCATCAATGATCAAAATCCGTTTGGCATCGATCCCAACGATCCAAACGGTCGAGACGACATCCTGATTAGCCATCCAGACCTCCATTTACCGCTAGGTAAGCCTGTCAAGGTATTACTGCGCTCGGTCGATGTGCTGCACAATTTTGCGGTCCCTCAATTTCGTGCCAAGATGGATCTGGTCCCAGGGACCTTGACTTATATTTGGCTCACGCCTACGCGCGAGGGTGCTTTTGACCTGTTGTGTAACGAATTGTGCGGCGTCGGACACTATGTCATGCGCGGTAAGGTTGTTGTGCAACCCGAAGCAGAATTTACGACTTGGTTAAGCAGCTTTCCGACCTACGCACAGACCCAGCTTGACCAAAAAGGCGATTTACAACTTGGTAAAGCCTCTTACGCCGTGTGTGCAGCCTGTCATGGCGCTCAAGCAGAAGGCAACAAAGCTTTAAACGCCCCTAAACTAAATGGCCAGAGTGAGTGGTACCTGAGACGCCAATTACAAAATTACAAAATCGGCGCGCGCGGTACGCACGAACTTGACGTCTTTGGAAAAATGATGGCACCAATGGCTGCGACCTTGCCAGATGCCGCTGCCATTGCCAACGTCAGTGCTTTCATCCATTCTTTACCTGATACGCGTGCACCTGCGATGGTCAAGGGTAACGCGGGCAAAGGACAAGACCTCTTCAATGCAACCTGCAGCGCTTGTCACGGAGCGGCCGGTATGGGGGTTCAGGCAACCAACGCACCACGCCTGCAGTCGATAGATGACTGGTACCTGGTGGCCCAGCTCAATCATTTCAAGAAAGGGATTCGCGGGGGACATGCGAAAGATATGTATGGACCGCAAATGTCAAACGTCGCAGCTTTTTTGAACGACGACCAAATCATCAATGACCTAGTCGCGTACATCAATACCCTACGATGATTCGCCTGCTAAGTTGTCACGCATGAGTTTAGCTATCTTGTAAAGACAGGAGATATTGATGGATCACGTATCACACGACGCCTCTGACTTGGCTCCACCTAACGAATTAGGTGAAATGGAGCTCTATCATCCCAAGACGTTTTTGGGAAAATATGTATGGAGCCAGGACGCAAAGGTCATTGCTATTCAATATTCAATCACTGCGATAGCAATTGGCCTGGTCGCGTTGGTGTTGTCTTGGCTGATGCGTCTGCAGCTGGGTTTTCCCAATACGTTTACCTTCATCAATCCTAGTAACTATCTTCAGTTCGTGACCTTACACGGCATGATCATGGTGGTCTACCTCTTGACCGCACTGTTTTTGGGTGGCTTCGGAAATTATTTGATACCACTCATGGTCGGCGCACGCGACATGGTGTTTCCGTATTTGAATATGCTTAGTTACTGGATTTATCTTTTTGCCGTGATCTTGTTGTGCGCAAGCTTTTTTGTTCCAGGAGGGCCAACCGGATCGGGATGGACACTTTATCCTCCGCAAGCGATTCTTGAAGGAACCCCGGGCTCGCGGGAAGGCATCATTTTGATGCTTATCTCGCTGATGTTTTTTATTGTCGGTTTTACGATGGGCGGCCTGAACTATGTCGTGACTATCTTACAAGCGCGTACGCGCGGCATGACGATGATGCGTCTTCCCCTCACCATCTGGGGAATTTTTACAGCGACCATTCTTGCGCTGCTGGCTTTTCCGGCACTGTTTGTCAGCGCCTTGATGATGTTGCTCGATCTCTGTTTAGGCACAAGCTTTTTTATGCCCGCAATTGTGTCGCTGGGCAGACCAGGTGAACACGTCGGTGGCAACCCCTTATTGTTTCAACACTTGTTTTGGTTCTTTGGTCATCCAGAAGTCTATATCGTTGCGCTGCCTGCCTTTGGAATTGTTTCAGACTTAATCAGTGTGCACGCCAGAAAGAATATTTTTGGTTACAGAATGATGGTGTGGGCCATTGTCATTATTGGCGGCCTGAGTTTTGTGGTTTGGGCGCACCACATGTATGTCAGCGGAATGAACCCCTACTTTGGTTTCTTTTTTGCAACCACCACGCTGATCATTGCGATTCCTACGGCGCTCAAAGTCTATAACTGGGTCCTAACGCTCTGGCGAGGCAATATCCAATTAACCGTCCCGATGCTGTTTGCGCTAGGTTTTATCTTCGCCTTCATTCATGGCGGGCTCACAGGTTTATTTCTAGGCAATGTCACGGTCAGTGTTCCGCTCTCTGACACCATGTTTGTCGTGGCACACTTTCATATGGTCATGGCCGTGGCGCCCATCATGGTTGTATTTGGAGCAATCTACCACTGGTATCCCAAAATGACGGGCCGATTAATGAATGTCAAGATGGGGAAAATCCATTTCTGGGTGACCTTTTTAGGAACGTATGCGATTTATTTGCCTATGCACTATTTAGGTTTCCTTGGCGTGCCGCGTCGCTATTTCGCAATCGAAGGTACAAGTTTTATTCCTGACTCTGTGCAGCACCTGAATGCCTCGATCACGATTGCAGCCTTAATCGTTGGCGTCTTTCAAGCAATATTTTTATACAACTTATTTTGGAGCTACTTTAAGGGTGAGCCGTCAGGTGACAATCCCTGGAAAGCCACCACACTCGAGTGGCAAACCGCGCACACGCCACCGATACATGGCAATTTTGGTGACACCTTACCGCCCGTCTATCGTTGGGCTTACGACTTTAGCGTGCCAGGGGTCAAGGAAGACTTCATCCCCCAGAATGTCGCACCCAAAGATGTGGTGTATGAAAGCGCCACATCGACTCCTCACGGCCAGCGAACATCATGAGCATCATCAAAAGCTTGATGGCTAAGCCTTGGACGGCTGAGCAGACCTTAATCGATAATCGCTACCCAGGCGATGTCTCAGAACGCCCGGTGAAGCGGCTGGCGCTCAGAGTATTTTTAGGCGTGGTCGCCGTGTTGTTTATTTTGTTGATTGTCGCGTATGCCGGTCGCATGGGCTACTCTGACTGGCGCCCTGTGCCCCAACTCTCGCTTCTGTGGGTGAACACCGGTGCACTCTTACTTGCCAGTCTTGCCTTCGAACTCTCACGCTACGCGCTGAACCATAACCGCTTGCAAACCATGCGTGTGAGCCTACTGGCTGGCGGCGCTCTGACCATCGTGTTTCTGTTTGGGCAAATGCTTGCGTGGCGACAACTCACCACCATGTCATATTTTGATATCACGATCCCTGCCATCGGATTTTTTTATATCTTGACTGGTTTGCATGCGTTGCACATGGTCGGCGGCTTATTCGTCTGGGGCAACACCGTCCCTAAAGTGTGGAACAACTTTGATCGTGTCAAAGTCAGGCAAACCGTTGATCTCTGTGCAACGTACTGGAACTTTCTATTATTAGTTTGGGTAGTCATGTTTGGCTTGCTTTTTTCAGGGGACAACCTCGACGCACTTTTAAAATTTTGCGGCATTAAGTAAAAAAGGTTCAAACTCATGACCCAAGCGCATTCGCATAGTCACACCGCACTGCCAGTCCATCCGGCCGATCCTAAAGGCTTTGTCGCAGATTGGTCTTCGGACCAAATCGCGTTCAAAAAGGTGCCGTGGGGCAAGGTCATGATGTGGATTTTTCTTGTCAGCGACACCTTCATTTTTAGTGTGTTCCTGATTTCGTATATGACGGTACGGATGTCTTCTGTTGTGCCGTGGCCCAATCCAAGTGAAGTCTTTGCTTTAGAAATCGCCGGCAGTCACGTGCCACTGGTGTTGATCGCGATTATGACTTTTATCTTGATTAGCAGCAGCGGCACCATGGCAATGGCTGTTAATTTTGGCTATCGAAAAAATCGTAAGGTCACCTTTATTTTGCTCGTCATCACAGCGCTTCTTGGGGCCTCTTTCGTTGGCATGCAGGTCTTCGAATGGAGCAAACTGATTATTGAAGAAGGCGTGCGACCCTGGAGTAATCCAATGGGCGCTCATCAATTTGGCGCTGCTTTTTTTATGATCACCGGTTTTCACGGTACCCACGTGACCATTGGCGTCATCTTTCTAGTCATTGTAGCGGTCAAAGTCTATCGCGGTGATCTTGATCACGAACGCCCAGGATTTTTGACGGGCCGACGTGGCAATTACGAAGTCGTCGAAATCATGGGCCTGTATTGGCACTTTGTCGACTTAGTGTGGGTATTCATCTTCGCATTTTTTTATCTCTGGTAGGAGACTGTATGGAACACGCGGCAGACCAACAGCACCCAATTGGTGTTTATCTCAAGATATGGGCGTTGCTATTTGTCCTGAGCGCAGCTTCGTACGCAGTCGATTATTTTCATTTTGAAGGCTATCTCAGATGGTCACTCATTTTGATTTTTATGCTGTTAAAAGCGGGCTTGATTGTTGCCGTTTTTATGCACATGATGTGGGAACCCATAGCCTTGATCTACACCATCTTGATCCCCCCCTTGTTACTCGTTGTTTTTATCGGTATTGGCGCCCTTGAAGCGGATTACACATTTTTCTTAAGAAGTATTTTTTTCTCACCGTAATGTTCAAGGCTAGCGCAACGCTAACAGTTTTTTAATCTGCTCGATGTGAAAAGACTTTCTATGATGAAAAAATTCTTTACCGTTAATCTGTGCATCATGTGGGGCATCTTGGCTGCACTGATGTTGATGGCCGCAATGCTCGTCCTTCATCATCGCGATATTCCGGCAGAGGTTGAAACGCATCGTCGCAATCTGATCGGCACTGGCATGACAACGGCTGACCGTATCGCACCCGTTGCAAAATTCGTGATGGCAGGCGCGGCTAAAGCTTCAACTGAACCTGCACAAGCGAGTGTTGTCGTGCAAGTCAAAGACCGCGATGGGCAACAGGTGTATCAAGCAAGTTGCGTCGCTTGCCATGGCACTGGCATTGCGGGCGCACCCAAAGTTGGTGATAAAGGTCAGTGGGCCACACGCGTCGCGGCTGGCACTGAGGCGTTATACCGCAATGCGCTGGTAGGCACACAGAGCCCTGCCGGGGTCATGCCGGCTAAGGGCGGAAACCCAAGCCTGAGTGATCAAGAAGTCAAAGCGGCCGTCGACTTTATGGTTGCGCAAAATAAGTAAACTCGTCGTGCGAGTGCCTCCAAGAGGCTAACACCAAACTTCAGCTGAGGGATCACTGCTTAACGCACGTCCTTCATCCCCGCATACAACTGCTTAAACACGCTAAAGCGCTGTGAGATCAACGCGGCGTCCAGCGGCACCAAGTATGTCGCGTAATGCCTTGCTTGCGGGTCGATTAAGTAGAGCGATGCCGAATGAGAGACCGAATAACTCCCTGAAGCGTTTTTTTTCGTAAGCTCGTACGGTGCGGCGAGCTGATTCGCCAAGTTTCGGAT
Source organism: Bordetella parapertussis (assembly GCA_945872285.1). Classification (GTDB taxonomy): domain Bacteria; phylum Pseudomonadota; class Gammaproteobacteria; order Burkholderiales; family Burkholderiaceae_B; genus Zwartia; species Zwartia parapertussis_D. The sequence continues at coordinate 6,392 of CAMBZR010000086.1, forward strand.
CTGTAAATCAGAACCCGAGAGCCCCAAAAAGTGACGGTCAAAATGCTGCACGTATTGCTTGAGCACGGCTGGCGTGTCGCGCTCTGGATCCACCGTGATTAAGATAAAATTTACGTCTTTCGCGTCAGCACGGTCACGTAATAAGGCGTCACGAAATTCAGTCATCACTGAAAGAGTGGTGGGGCAAATATCTGGACAATAGGTAAAACCAAAGACAATAAACGTCCATTTATTCGTTAAATTTTTTACCGTAAACGGCCGCTCTTCGCCGTCGATCAGCTCAAAGTCGACAATCGGCCGAGGCGGTAACACCATGGATGCGACTCGGTCGACCAGAAATGTGGCGCCCGATCGTCCAAAGCGCTCTGAGGTGAAAAAATAAAGCATAAGAAGACAGACTGCCACCAACAGAAGAACTGTAGTGAGCCCGGCTTTGTGCTTTTTGCTGATTATTGCAACACCATTTTTCGCGACGACTTCAGGCAACAAGTGCGCATACCGTTGGGGTGAGTGTGATCGGTTGAGAACGACCGCCTAAGAATGTCGGATCATGCCCATCCGTCTCTGCCACTGCACTAAGTAATCTGGCACAGAGCGTCCGGTACCGGCGATGCTGATTGTCGGATGCGTGCCAAGCACGCGCGCTAATATCGGTTCTTGGTGCTGATAGACATCGACGAAAAATAAATGTTTGCCTTCTTGCAACTGTTTCTCGAAGCGAGCAAACTTATAATTACGCCGTTGAGTGCCGATGAGCCCGCCTTCCCAGGTACAAAAACCAAGAATCACCACGGCGAGAAAAATAAATGGCATCCAGCCAAGCGCGCTCGAGGCCCATTCAGAGATCGCAGTCGTCGTTAAAAATATAAACAGAATACACAGACCAATCCCCGCACCGATCAAGCTCGAATGAACAACGTCATATTTCATGACGGATTGCACTTCGTGCAGATGAGGGTGCTGCGCTAAACCCAAAGTATCCAAGCTTAGGATATGAATTTGGGGCGTAGAAACACCGTCGGCCTCAAGTTGCTCTTCAAATAGCTCTAAATCGTCTAGATTGTCACTAATGAAGTAATGTCGCAGCAATTTCATGTGTTGCTCCTCTTTGTTCTTCTTTGGTCAGGTGACCATTTCGGACGAGAATATGTGCAACAGACGAACCATATTAAACATGCTTTGTGTTTGACTGGTTCGTTCAAACAGCGACAGGCAAACAACCTACTGCTAAATAATGTCGCTTTGTTTCTTTAATCTAGTCGGTATATTGATTTAAATCAAGTGAATAATCTTGAGGGCGGTTGACTCAAGGTCTATTTGTGATAATCGGCGTTGCCGGGCCAAGGCTCTTCAGACACATCAAATACCATGCCTTCAAACCCGCGAAATTTGTCAGGACGCTTGCGGTCGGTCAGTGGGGCAAGTTCCATTTCATCAATATAAGGTTTACCACCTAAAGCTTGAACCGCCTCGACACAGCCGTCAGGATCGTCCGTGTATACGCCAAAGTGATGCAGGCCTACGTAGTCCATGCCCTTGCCCAATTGATCACTCTTGAATTTTAATAGTGCAATATTCAGCACATCATCTGTCAAAAAATAACCACTCGCGCGTTCGTTATCCATATACTTTAGTTTTTTGAAGCCAAAGGCTTTTGTATAAAACTCTAAGGCTTTTTCTGGATCTTGCGTAGCAATGACGATATGGCGTAACTGAGACATTTGTAAACTCCCACGAAGGTAAAGATGAAGCGCACTAAAAAAATTATTCTGGACGAATCCCTGCTGTTTGAACCAAGACACCAATCCGGATGGCTTCGCGCTCAATAAACTCACTAAATTCTTGCGGCGTGCTTGGCAAAACCTCATTGCCCTGATCAACAAGCTGTTTACTAAAATTTGGCTCGGCTAACACCAATCTCAACGATTCATTTAATTTTTTTAATCGGTCAACCGGTAGGCCAGCTGGGGCAAACAAACCCAACCACGACAATAACTCAAAACCTGGGATGGTTTCAGCGATTGTCGGCACACCTGGCAAAGCCGGCTGTCTGACTAAGCTTGCCACGCCAAGTGGTTTCAGTTTACCGGCAGCGATCAATGAGAGCGAGGTCGGTGGCGTATCAAAATACGCTGTCAGTCGGCCACCAATGAGATCGGGCACAATTTGAGACGAGCCACGATACGGAATGTGCACGATGTCTATTTTTGCCATGGTGGACAGCATAATCAAGCCCAAATGAGAGGCGGATCCGCTGCCACCAGAACCGAAGTTCAATGGTGCAGGCTGAGTTTTCCCAGCAGCAATGATGTCCGCAACGCTGTTTGCGGGGCTATTCGCGGCAACAACCAAGAGCATGGGTGTTGCTGCGATTTGACCAATCGGCTGAAAGCCACGCTTAATATCAAACGGAAGATTTTGATATAAATAGCGGTTCACTACCTGGGTGCCTAGGTTTCCTAAGAGCAGCGTGTAGCCATCTGGTCGAGCCTGTGCAACGAATTGCATCGCAATCGTACCGTTACTTCCGCTACGGTTTTCGACTACGACGGGCTGCTTTAAAATCGGTTCAAGTCTTGCACCAACTAAGCGAGCTAAGACGTCTGCAATCCCTCCAACAGCATAGGGGACAATAATTTTGATCGGCTCGCTTGGAAATCCATCGGCTCGTACCGTACCGGTCGCAAATGCCAAGAGCAAAAGCACAAACACGTGACCCGATGTGGGAGTGATTTTATTCCACATAAAACTCTGTGCCATTTGCAAAAATATTAGGCTTCATAAACATCCCTAACAACACGGCACCATTCGGTGAGTAGGCTTGATGCACGTTGCCACCCGGGCGCCAGACGAACTGACCGGCTGAGGCTGCGCCATCTAAGTCGACTAGGCTACCTTCAATAATCCAGGTTTGCTCAAGCGCAGCGTGCTCATGTAACGGCACAATTGCGCCGGGTTCCATCTTGAAAAGAATGCTTGAGACCCCCGAGGCCGGGTCTGCAAACAACACCTTTGAGCTGATGCCCGGAAATTTAGAGGGCACCCACTCCATCTTGGCTGGATCAACCAGTGTCGATTTTAAGTGCGCGGGAAGTTTTTGAGGGTCTAGCCAACCTTCTGGCACCTTTGGTCTTAGCGCGGCTTGTGCAGCATTCATCTTTGTCTCCGGCATGTAGGTGTATTAGGATAGATTTTATTTATACGGTACGTGACACTAGTGATTTGTTTGGAGGAATGCCTTCAACATGATTTGTCCCTTTTCTCGCTCATCGGCGTGTATTTTTATTGATTCTAGACACAGTCTGATCCGTTTCGCGATCAAAAGCTTGCTGCAGAGTCGTTGTGTCTGAATAGTACCTATCGTTTTTACGGCTCTATTTGATAGGGGTCAACATAAATTTGCTATATTTTTAACGCGCTAAGGGTTAACGCTTGCCTGCAATGCGAAACTCGTCCTGCGAATATGCGTCTAGAAGCGCGACGATTTTTTAGCGGCCTCGATCAAATACACAATTAGTCCATACAACGCGTTAGGCTGGAAGATATCTCGCGACATAAAACACGCCAGTAAATGCCATGCCAACCACGACAGTCATCCAGCTGATCATTTTCCAGGTGCATGATGTGATTTCGTGATGGATGGTTGTGGTGAGTTCGAGCTCTAGCCTCTTGAGGTCTTCTTTGGTTGCAAGTGTCGGGAGAATCGTGTCAAAGCGAGTTTCAAGCATCGTCATTCTGGTTTCCATTGGGTTATCCTAAAAGCCTCGGTGATTGAGCATTTTAAGATTTTAGGTCTATCGCAAGAATGGTATCGGATAGTTTTGTCTAGTAGCAATCCGTCAATTGCATTTGCTTACATTTATAGAAAAACATAGAACAATATGAAAAATTTAATTGCCCGTAATGTTGCCGCCACGCTGCTCGCGACTGTCTGCGCAGGTCTACTTTGCGCCTCGGCCGTTGCGCAGACCGCTCAATGGCCGACGCGCCCGATCAAATTGGTGATTCCGTTTGGTGCTGGCGGAGGCACCGATGTGATTGGTCGGTTTTTAGCGCAAAAATTTACGGAAGGTCTAGGCCAGACCGTGGTGGTTGAGAATCGCCCCGGCGCGGGCGGTAGCCTGGGTAGCGCTGAGGTGGCGCGTGCACCGGCTGACGGTTACACAATACTGATAGGTTCAAGCTCAACGCATGGCATCAATCCGGGGATCTATGCCAAGCTTGCTTACGACCCACTCAAAGACTTCGAACCGATCGGGTTGATTGCCACAAATTTGTTTGTGATGTCTGTCCCCAAAGACTCACCGGTAAAAACCGTGGCCGACTTGGTGAGGCTCTCGCAGGCGTCGCCTGGCCAGTACAATTACGCTTCTTCCGGAAATGGCACCACCAGTCATCTGGCAGCCGCGTTGTTTGTTTCGATTTCGGGCGCCAAGCTCACGCATATTCCGTACAAAAGTAATGTGCCAGGTCTGACCGATTTAATGGCGGGTCGTGTCGCGATGATGTTTGACAATATTACGGCGATGCAAACGCAGATCAGCGCTGGAACAATTCGCCCAATCGCGACGACTGGTTTAAAACGCAATGCGGTGTTGAAGGATGTCCCCACGTTGGATGAGGCGGGAGTCAAGGGCTATGATTTGAGGGGCTGGTTTTGCTTGTTGGCGCCGGCCGGGACCCCTGCTGCGGTTGTGACCAAGCTTAATCAAGAACTCGTGAGAGTGATCGCGCTGCCCGAGGTCGCAGAAAAACTCGTTGCCCTGGGCGCAGACCCTGAAACGAGCTCACCACAAGAGCTGCAAGCATTGATCGCCTCTGAAATGATTAAATATAAAAAGATTATCGATATTGCGGGTGCAAAGGCTGAGTGACGCAGCCTTCGCCACAATAACTGCCTCGCGTTGAGTCTGCACTATTTTGCAATCGCGCAGTGACCACCGCTCGAGACTTTGCCAGAGCCTGCTGCGATAAGCGGCGGTTCACGTCGCAGGTCAACCGGCGGCGCTCGGGTGGTGTCCCAAACCAAGAAGGCCATCAAGCCGCACCAAAATAGCACCTGAAGTTTGCGATTAGAAATGCTCATGGTTGATCGTGTTTCATAGCTTGTAATATCTTCGCATGCGTACACCGATCAAGGTGCCGGCAAAGGCGAGCGGTACCCAGATCCAACCGTGGACGCTACCTGTTGAAATGCCACTGAGCATCGCACCGATGTTGCAACCAAAGGCGAGGCGTGAGCTGTAGCCCATCAAAAAGCCCGCTACTAATCCGACTACCCACTGGGTCGCAGTCAACGGTTGACTGTCGCTTTTAGCGCGCGCAGAGATCAAAAGAGCGCCACCCAAAATACCAATATTTGTGATCGACGTAATGTCCAGCAGCACCATTTCGCTTAAGCGCTGCGCGTTACCGGCCTGGCTCCAGAAAGCGTTGGCAGTCGGGTCAAACAAGCCTGCAGCGGTAGCAATCTTTGCAGCCCAAAGTCCAAAACCGTAGACGACTCCCCAAGGTTGACCAGCGATGATCAGATTGAGCGCCGCCAACACTGCGAGTGCAACCGCGCCCAGCAGCCATTTGCGATCCCACCAGGTGCGCCCTGGGCCCACCCACAGCCTTGCGGCCAGGCCAAATAGCGCAAGCCCCACAAGCGTGAGTAATAACGCCTGGGAACTGCCAAATTCGGTGACTAAGCCAATCGGCTCAAGTTGCCCAAGCTTTAGCCAATCGCTCACTTGTACAGAGCCCAAAAAGCTACCTAAGGCAAACAGCGGCAAAATCCCCATGTTCAGTGGTACGCCAAGCCCCGCCTTGTAAAGTGTGCCCGAGCCACACCCATCGGCAATCTGCATGGTCAAGCCAAAGACAAAGGCACCCACCAACAGGCTGATGCTGGGCGGACCTAGCGCCGCAGTCAATTCAGAATACTGCCCAAGAAGTATCAGCGAAAATGCCGACGCTAAGGCAAGCAAAACCAACTGACCCGCCACGCCGCTTGGATCGCGTTGTTCAATTAACAGGCGCCAACCGGTCGTGAAACCAAAGCGTGCGCCAGACAGCGCGGCTCCCATCCCGATGCCGACTGCAAACAAGGCGGCTTGTCGAACGGACACCGACCAACCCAGGTAGACAAAAAACAGTAAGAGCAACAAGCTCAATGGCAGACGTTTCATGATTAACTTTGTCAAACCTCATCGTTTGGGATCAGACGATGATCGGTGAAGCAAATCGTTATTTGGCGACCCACAGCTGTGCGTCGATGTACAGCTGCTTGAAGCGATTAGGCACGTTATCCATTGGGAGTGCACCCTCGGCTTGAGTCCAGTCAACCATCGAGCCGGCATAGAGCCTGACGTTTGGCTGGCCAACAAGCTCCGACAAGACGAACCAATTCGTTGCGGCCCAGTGGCCAGTATTACAAAAAGAGATGACATCTTGATCGCTTTTAACCGACGAGGCGAGGGCAAGTTTTTTTGCCTCGTTGTTAGGCACGACTAGGCTGCTGTTTGGCGC
>CAMBZR010000087.1 GCA_945872285.1 Bordetella parapertussis
AAGGTAGGCCAAGCTCTTGGGATCAATAAACACTTTGACACCAAAGCTTTCAAAGACCTGATCTTCTGAGGCGGGTTCATCCACGTACTCAAGCTTGTAAGCCATACCCGAACAACCCGTGGTGCGAACGCCTAAACGCAAGCCGATCCCGCCGCCGCGTTTTTGCAGATATTTGCCGATATGGTCGGCGGCCTGAACAGTCAGTGTGACAGCCATGGCTTATCCTTGGTGTTTGTCTTTGTAGTCTTTAACCGCAGCTTTGATCGCGTCTTCAGCCAAAATCGAACAATGGATTTTGACAGGAGGCAAGGCAAGCTCTTGTGCAATTTGAGTATTGCGAATGGTCAACGCTTGGTCAAGCGTCTTACCCTTCACCCACTCGGTTACCAGCGAGCTTGAAGCGATCGCAGAACCACAACCGTAGGTTTTAAACCGCGCATCTTCGATAATGCCGTCGGCGTTGACACGAATCTGCAGTTTCATCACGTCGCCACAGGCTGGCGCACCCACCATGCCTGTGCCAACCTGATCGTCGCCCTTGTCAAAGGTGCCGACGTTGCGGGGGTTTTCGTAATGATCCAGTACTTTTTCGCTATATGCCATGAGTGTTCTCCAACCTATACGTTTAGTGGGCGGCCCACTGAACCGAATTCAAATCAATACCGTCTTTGGCCATTTCCCAAAGTGGCGACATGTCGCGCAACTTACCTACGCGTGCTTTGAGCAACTCAACGGCAAAGTCAATTTCTTTTTCGGTGGTAAAGCGACCGATGGTAAAGCGAATTGAACTATGCGCTAACTCGTCGTTACGCCCCAGGGCGCGCAACACATAAGACGGTTCAAGACTGGCTGACGTGCAGGCAGAACCACTTGATACCGCGAGTTCTTTAATCGCCATGATCAGGGATTCGCCCTCAACATAGTTAAAGCTCACGTTCAGGTTGTGCGGCACGCGTTGTTCAATGTCACCGTTGAGGTAGACCTCTTCAATTTGCGACAAACCAGCCCAAAGCCGATCACGCAGCATGCGCACGCGCTCGTTTTCAGTACCCATTTCGGCTTGTGCCAAGGCAAAGCATTCGCCCATGCCCACGATTTGGTGCGTGGCGAGTGTGCCCGAACGAAAACCACGCTCGTGACCACCGCCGTGCATTTGTGCCTCGATGCGAATACGCGGCTTACGACGCACGTAAAGCGCCCCAATGCCTTTTGGGCCATAGGTTTTGTGTGCGCAAAACGACATCAAATCGACTTTAAGCGTTTGCAGGTCAATATTGACCTTGCCCGTTGCCTGGGCAGCGTCAACGTGGAAAATGATGTTCTTTTCGCGGCAGATTTCGCCAAGTGTTGCAATGGGTTGAATCACGCCAATTTCGTTATTCACAAACATCACAGACACCAACACGGTGTCGGGGCGGATGGCTGCTTTAAAGGCATCGAGATTAATCAAACCGTCTTCTTGGACGTCAAGGTAAGTGACCTCAAAGCCTTGGCGCTCGAGTTCACGACAGGGATCGAGCACAGCTTTATGTTCGGTTTTGATGGTGATGATGTGCTTGCCGCGCTCAGCGTAAAAGCCAGCAGCACCCTTAATTGCCAGGTTATTTGATTCAGTCGCGCCAGAAGTCCAGACAATTTCACGTGGATCGGCATTGACCAACGAGGCCACTTGATCGCGTGCGCGCTCGACGGCCTCTTCTGCCTCCCAGCCGTAGGCGTGGCTGCGCGATGCCGGATTACCCGCGTGCTCGTAGAGCCAAGGAATCATCTTATCGACCACCTTGGGATCAACAGGGGTGGTGGCCGAATAGTCTAAATAAATCGGTAATGAGGACATTGAGAGCTCCTAGGCGTTTGCAGCAGCAGGCTGTTTAATCGTTGGCGGTGTATTGACCATATTGACACGTACGCCAGCACCACTGGCCTGACTTGCCTCTTGGATTTGGCGCAAACGCTGTTGGTCAACCAAGTCCTGTAACGCAACTGAATCAAGAAAATCAACCATCTTCCGGTTAAGGGTTGACCAGAGTTCATGGGTCATACAGATGCCTTGCTTGCCATCTGTACCGGTAGCACAGTCAGTTTTACCCGCACAGCTGGTGGCGTCGATGGGTTCATCAACGGCGAAAATAATGTCAGCCACAGTAATCGTGCGCGCCAGACGCGCTAAGGTATAGCCGCCGCCGGGGCCGCGCACGCTTTCAACCAACTCGTGACGACGCAACTTGCCAAACAGCTGCTCAAGATAAGACAGAGAAATATTTTGTCGCTGACTGATCGCCGATAAAGTCACTGGCCCGCTTTGCTGACGCAAAGCTAGGTCAATCATGGCGGTAACAGCAAAACGCCCTTTGGTGGTAAGTCGCATGACAGAGTCCTTTTAACGAAATGGCTACACAACGCAACCACTTACCCGACTAAACTACTCAAGTATACACAATTCTTGACTGTTTTGCTAAGGTATAGCCCTAAAGACCTTAAGGCCATCACAACTCAGTGCGGAAAAAAAACCGCGCCTCGCACGGTTTTTTTGACTTTTAACCCGCCGCACCTGAGCGGTGCGTCAGAAGTTAGGCAGCCTGGTATTGGGTTGCGCGTTTGCGCACCAGTTCGAGCACGCCTTGGCAAGAATCCTCAAGATAATCAAGCACTTTACCAAAGCCCTCTGGGCCACCGTAGTAAGGATCTGGGACCGTTGCTTCTTCGAATTCGTTAGCAAAACGCATCAATAACATCAATTTATGTTGATGCAATTTAGGGCACTGTTGCTGCATGGCAGACAGGTTTTCCCAGTCCATTGCCAAAATCAGGTCGTATTCGCGGTAATCTTCAACCGTCACCTGACGTGCAACGTGTTCAGTGATGTCGTAGCCTCGCTTGCGTGAAGCAGCAAGTGCGCGAGGGTCTGCACCCTCACCAAGGTGAAAGTTATGGGTGCCGGCAGAATCAATGCCCACGACCTCAGCGAGGCCGGCTTCTTTGATTAGGTGGCGGAAAACGCCTTCAGCACTGGGAGAGCGGCAAATGTTACCCGTGCATACGAAAAGAACTTTTGTCATCATGGTGCATATTGTGCGGGAAAACCCCTAACATGTCTAGATATTTTTCACATCGATGACAGTGGTGTTTGCAACCCATAATCTTAATTTTTATTATTTAATTTCAAACACTTACGATAAATCCTAAAGATACGACTCAGTCCATATAGTGAAAAAATCCTTTTTTAAAGAAAAAAAGATTTAAAACCCCTGCTAAACCTGTCAGTTGATGCACCAACAAAAATATTTCTTAGTCTGATTACGCACCAGAAAGCAACACTCGGTCTTTTAGCACCTTTAAAGCGTCGCGCGCGGCCGCCGCCTGTTCAAATTCAAGGTTACGGGCGTGATCCAACATCAGTTTTTCAAGCCGCCTGAACTCTTTTGCCAACGCTTTTTCGTCGGTAAGCAGCGCATAAGAGGTCAAATCTTCGGGCTGTTCTCTGAACGCTGGCGCCACAATGCCATCGATCAGTTCACGCACCGCTTTGCGCACGCTGCGTGGCTCGATTCCGTGTTCGAGGTTAAACGCCAGTTGCTTATTGCGACGCCTTTCGGTCTCGCCCATGGCGCGCTTCATTGAGTCAGTCACGCGATCGGCATACAAAATGGCACGACCATTCAAGTTACGGGCGGCACGCCCGATTGTTTGAATCAAGCTGCGATCCGAGCGTAAGAAGCCTTCTTTGTCGGCGTCGAGAATCGCCACTAATGATACTTCAGGGATATCGAGCCCCTCGCGCAACAAGTTAATACCGACCAGCACGTCGAACACACCCAGACGCAAATCACGAATAATTTCCACTCGCTCGACCGTGTCGATATCTGAATGCAAGTAGCGCACGCGCTGACCACTTTCAGATAAGTAGTCGGTCAAATCCTCAGCCATGCGCTTGGTCAGGGTCGTCACCAGCACACGCTCTTGCACAGCAGTACGCAATTTAATTTCGCCCAACAAGTCGTCAACCTGTGTGCGGGCTGGGCGAACCTCGACGATAGGATCCACCAAACCGGTTGGTCGCACCACTTGTTCAACCACGTGGTCAGAATGGGCCTGTTCGTAATTGCCTGGTGTGGCAGATACGAACACGCACTGACGCATGCGGGTTTCAAACTCTTCCATTTTTAAAGGACGATTATCCATCGCCGAAGGCAAACGAAAACCATAATTCACGAGCGTTTCTTTGCGAGCCCGATCCCCACGATACATGCCACCTAACTGCCCGATCGTGACATGACTTTCGTCGATAAACATTAACGCATCGCGCGGCAGGTAATCAATCATCGTGGGCGGCGGGTCGCCCGGCGCAGCACCAGACAAGTGTCGCGAATAGTTTTCGATACCTTTACAAAAACCAAGTTCAGAGAGCATCTCAAGATCAAACCGAGTGCGCTGCTCAATGCGTTGCGCTTCGACCAGGTGACCAGAATCAACGAATTGTTTGACGCGTTCGCGCAGCTCTTGCTTAATCGTCTCGATCGCGCGCAACACCGTGTCGCGTGGCGTGACGTAATGCGAACCCGGATACACGGTAAAACGCGGAACCTTCTGACGCACCTTACCAGTCAAGGGGTCGAATAATTCTAGGCTTTCAACTTCGTCATCAAACAGCGTCAAGCGCACCGCAAGCTCGGCGCTTTCGGCCGGAAAAATATCGATAGTTTCACCGCGCGCACGAAAGGTGCCGCGCGTAAACTCAAGATCGTTACGCTCGTACTGCATGGCGACTAAGCGCTCGAGGATTTCGCGCCGGGCAATACGATCGCCGGTTCGTAAAATCAATACCATGGCGTGATAATCCGCGGGGTTACCAATCCCGTAAATGCAAGACACTGTGCCAACGATGATGGTGTCGCGCCGCTCGAGCAAACTTTTGGTGGCCGACAAGCGCATCTGTTCAATATGCTCGTTGATCGAGGAATCTTTTTCGATGAACAAATCGCGGGTTGGTACGTACGCTTCGGGCTGGTAATAGTCGTAATACGATACAAAATACTCAACCGCGTTTTTCGGAAAAAACTCACGCATCTCGGCATACAGCTGCGCGGCCAGCGTTTTGTTGGGGGCCAATACCAGTGCAGGCCTACCCAGGCGCGCAATCATATTCGCCATCGTGAACGTTTTGCCCGAGCCCGTCACACCCAGCAGTGTTTGCGACATCAAACCGTCGCACACACCCTGCTCAAGCAAATCAATCGCGCGGGGCTGATCACCGCCAGGGGGATAGGGTTGGTACAGGTGAAAGGGGCTATCGGGATAATCGATGAACCGCCCCTTCTCGTTGCCGGTTGAGATGGCTGCGTTGTAGATGGTATCGACTGGTTCGGGCACGTAGGGGATAGCCTGCGGAATGTCCACAGCCTGTCCTGGCTGTTGTTCTGGCAGCGATTGCTCGATCGGTTTTTTGCTCTTGCGGGTGGCCATGCTAGACTTATTCGAGAACCCCCTCAGGCTGAGGGCAACCCGCCATTATGTTCTGTGAAAATGCGTACGTCTACCCCAACCTTGTCACTCTTACTTCTTGCACACTAAAACCCTCATGAGCACCCTCTTTCAAGCCGTTGAACTTGCCCCCCGCGATCCAATCCTGGGCTTAAACGAACAATTTAATGCCGATACCCGCACAACCAAAGTCAATTTGGGTGTAGGTGTTTATTACGACGACAACGGCAAAATCCCCCTGCTCAAGGCCGTACGCACCGCTGAGGTGGCACGCGTTGAGGCGGCCGCTGCACACGGCTACTTACCGATCGAAGGGATCGCGAGCTACAACAAAGGTGCGCAAGAGCTGGTGCTGGGCAAAAACTCGGCGCTGATCGCCGCTGGCCGCGTCTTAACCATGCAAGCCTTGGGCGGCACCGGTGCACTCAAAATTGGTGCCGACTTCATCAAGCAATTGGTACCCAACGCCAAGGTCGCAATCAGTGACCCAAGCTGGGAAAACCACCGGGCGCTCTTTGAGCGTGCTGGCTTTGAAGTGGTGACCTATCCCTACTACGATGCAAAGATACACGGGCTCAATTTTGAAGGCATGCTCGCGGGTCTAAAAGCGCTGCCAGCTAAAAGCGTGGCGGTTTTGCACGCCTGCTGCCACAACCCAACCGGTGTGGATCTGACAGCCGAGCAATGGCAGGCCGTTGCACAAGTCGTTCAAGCCGGCGAACTCATTCCCTTCTTAGACATCGCCTACCAAGGGTTTGGCGATGGCCTAGAGCAAGACGCCTCGGCCGTACGCATCTTTGCCGCTCTGGATATAACGATGTTCATCAGTTCGTCGTTTTCAAAGTCCTTTTCACTTTATGGCGAACGCGTTGGCGCTTTGACCATTGTCACAGGCAGCCAAGACGAGGCCAATCGCGTGCTCAGCCAGGTCAAACGCGTGATTCGTACCAACTATTCAAATCCACCGACACATGGGGGTACGATCGTGTCCACCGTGTTAAAGACGCCCGAGCTTTTTGCCCTTTGGGATCAAGAGCTTGCCGGCATGCGCGACCGGATCCGCCTGATGCGCCGCCAGATTGTCGAAAAACTGGCACAGTACGGCGCCATGCAAGACTTCAATTTTGTGATGAAGCAGCGCGGCATGTTCTCGTTCTCGGGGATGACTGCGCCTCAGGTCGAGCGCTTGCGTACTGAACACGCCATCTACGCGGTCAGCAGTGGCCGAATTTGTGTGGCCGCGCTGAATAGCAAAAACATCGATGTGGTGGCAAAAGCCATGGCCGAGGTCATGAAAAACGCCTAAAGAGTACCAACGCTGTCTTTATATACAGATAAATTTGCACAATTGCCTTAAATCGTGCAAAATAACACCTGTATATAAAAACAGCTCGGCTTATCCAAGCCTAAAGGATGCTTTCCATGTCGCTCAAGCTTACCGATCGTCAGCAACAGATTTTGGATCTTATTCGTCAGGCGATCGTCAACACGGGGTTTCCCCCCACGCGGGCCGAACTCGCTGCAGTGCTAGGCTTTAAATCTGCCAATGCGGCAGAGGATCACCTTCGTGCCTTGGCTCGCAAAGGCGTCATCGAACTGACGGCTGGTGCGTCAAGAGGCATTCGCTTAACCAACTTAGCCAATGAGTCAATCGAGACCGATGTTGACACCGAACTCCCGGCCGATCGCCCTCGGCTTAAAACGCTACCTGGTTCAGGCTTTTTGCTGTTGCCTTTAATTGGACGCGTGGCCGCTGGTCATCCAATTTTGGCTACTGAAAATATTGAAAAAGAAATCAATATCGATCTCAATATGTTTGCCCAGCAGCCTGATTATCTGCTTAAAGTAAAAGGCCTCAGTATGCGAGATGCCGGCATCTTAGATGGTGACTTGCTGGCGATTAAAAAAACCAGTGATGCCCGCAATGGCCAAATCGTAGTGGCCCGCATCGATGACGAAGTGACTGTCAAACGCTTAAGTAAGTTGGGCGGGCGTATTGAACTGTTACCTGAAAACTCAGATTTTCAACCGATCCAAATCCAACCGGGGCAAGACTTCTCGCTTGAGGGTATTGCGGTTGGTCTGATCCGTAATACCACACTGCAATAAAGCGAGACATACGCTAAACGTCGCGCCATTTTTCTAGGTCACGTCGATCGCGTTTTGTTGGGCGCGCTTTAATCTCTTGCGACGGCTCAACAAAGTATTTGCGCTTTTCTGTCGCCGCCTCCCTTGCCAGTAAGCTCTCGGGCGTTTCATCAAACAACATTCGCGCCAACGGTGCTGAACGTCGCGTTTCAGTCACACCACGTACCCACAGCTCAAAACGTTCTTGTTCGCTCTGGATCAGCACACGATCGCCCACCTTGACTGTCCTTGCGGGCTTCACGCGTTCGCCTTGCAACTGAACCCGCCCTGCCTCGATTGCCAACACCGCTTGCGCACGTGATTTAAAAAATCGTGCTGCCCACAACCACTTATCGATCCGCACCGTAACAAGACTGTCTGGCATTCTTATCTCAAAAAAAAGCGTCGTAAATACGACGCCTTTATGGTCAAAATTAAAGAAACGCTCTGTCAAATGACATCAGGGCTTCTCATTCAAAATAAACTTCAGTGCTTAATCACTGGATCAGCGGCCGCAGCGGTTTCTGCCGCTTTAGCCACAACCGTCTCTGCCACCGGTGCCTCGTCGGCAAGTGGCGTTAACGGATTCACCAGCGCAACCTCTAACACTTTATCGATCCAGCGCACCGGAATAATCTCAAGTTGATTCTTTACGTTGTCAGGGATCTCAGTCAAGTCTTTGACGTTTTCTTCAGGAATCAGCACGGTCTTAATGCCACCGCGATGCGCCGCTAAGAGTTTTTCTTTCAAGCCACCGATCGCAAGCACTTCTCCGCGCAAGGTAATTTCACCTGTCATCGCAACATCCGCACGCACAGGGTTTTGCGTCAACGCTGACACAATCGCCAGGGTGATCGCAATACCTGCTGACGGACCGTCCTTAGGCGTAGCACCTTCTGGAAAGTGCACGTGAATATCACGCTTTTCAAAGATGCTGTCCGCAATACCTAAGCGCCGCGCGCGCGCGCGCACGACACTGCGCGCCGCCTCAACCGACTCTTTCATGACATCGCCAATCGAACCCGTTCGCTGAATCACACCCTTACCCGGCATATCGGCAACTTCAATCGTCAACAAATCCCCGCCGACTTCAGTCCAAGCCAAACCATTGACCTGTCCGATCTGATTTTCTTTCTCAGCCATGCCAAAGGTAAAGCGACGCACGCCCAAATAATCACTCAAGTTTTCTGAGGTGACAACCACCTTGCCAGGGACTTCTTTAGTCTTCGCCAACTTTAGCGCTTCGCTGTCTGCCAACAGTTTTTTGACAACCTTACGACAGATTTTGCCGATATCGCGCTCAAGAGAACGTACACCGGCTTCACGGGTGTAATAACGCACGATGTCACGCAAGGCTGATTCTTCGACAGCGAGTTCTTCGATTTTTACGCCATTGTTTTTCATCACTTTTGGTAACAAGTGATCCATCGCGATATGGATTTTCTCTTCTTCGGTGTAACCCGAAAGACGAATGACCTCCATGCGATCGAGCAAGGCCGCGGGGATATTCAACGTGTTGCTCGTAGCAACAAACATCACGTCAGACAGGTCAAAATCGACCTCAACGTAGTGATCTTGGAATGTGTGGTTTTGCTCTGGATCCAGCACCTCTAAAAGGGCTGAGGCAGGATCGCCCCTGAAATCCATCCCAAGCTTGTCAATCTCATCAAGCAGGAACAAAGGGTTACGCACAGCAACCTTGGACATATTTTGTAATATCTTGCCCGGCATTGAGCCAATATAGGTGCGACGATGCCCGCGAATCTCAGCCTCGTCACGCACGCCACCCAAGGCCATGCGAATGAACTTTCGATTCGTGGCTTTTGCAATCGACTGACCCAGCGAGGTTTTACCGACGCCCGGTGGACCGACCAAACAGAGGATCGGTGCCTTGATTTTATCGACCCGCTGCTGCACAGCAAGATATTCAAGAATACGTTCTTTGACTTTATCTAAGCCATAGTGATCATCATCAAGTACGCTTTCAGCGTTGGGAATCGAATGATTCACCTTGCTCTTTTTGCGCCACGGCAAATTGATCACAGTATCGATGTAGTTACGCACCACAGTTGCTTCGGCCGACATCGGCGACATCAGCTTGAGCTTTTTGAGCTCGCTGTCCACTTTCTTTTTGGCGTCTTTAGGCAGTTGGGCCGCAAGAATTTTCTTTTCAAGCTCTTCAATGTCGGCACCTTCTTCGCCCTCACCGAGTTCTTTTTGAATCGCTTTGACCTGTTCGTTCAGATAGTAGTCACGCTGACTTTTCTCCATCTGCTTTTTCACGCGACCGCGAATTCGCTTTTCAACTTGTAGGATATCAATCTCTGTTTCGAGTTGCGTCAACAGAGCCTCAAGGCGCGCTGCTGTTGAAATCACTTCAAGCATTTTTTGTTTCTGCTCAAGCTTGAGAGGTAAATGTGCGGCAACCGTATCTGCGAGACGACCGGCGTCATCAATCCCTGCCAGTGAGGTCAAAATCTCGGGTGGAATCTTTTTATTGAGCTTGACGTACTGCTCAAACTGACCCACGATCGCACGGCGCAATGCCTCGGTCTCTGCATTTATGACGATATCGGGGGCAATCGGCAACACGGTCGACGTAAAGTGCGTGCTGGTATCTTGAATTTCTGTGATGCGGGCACGTTGGGCACCCTCTACCAGAACCTTAACGGTGCCATCGGGCAACTTGAGCATTTGTAAAATCGTAGCCACACAGCCGATTTCGTAGACGTCCTCAGGTGTCGGGTCGTCTTTACCTGCAGACTTTTGCGCGGCGAGCATGATGCTTTTGCCTGCCTCCATCGCGGCCTCAAGCGCTCGAATCGAGCGAGGGCGCCCGACAAAGAGGGGGATCACCATATGCGGAAACACCACCACGTCGCGCAAGGGCAACAGCGGCAAATGAATGGGTTCAGATGGCAAGGTCTGGTTTTCAGACATGAGGATATCCTAATAGAAACTCGGTAAAGCCCAACTGAGCAACCGATACAAAGCCCGTAATGACACGAATATGTCTGTTATGTAGACGATAGCCCAAATTTCAAGCGTTTAGCTCGGACAACGGAAAAAGCCCCTACAAAGGGGCTGAGAAAACTTGAATTTGAAAAACGAATTGACTTTTTTAGCGCTACGCCGCCGCATCACGTAGATTGCGCTCAGCTTTTGTCTGCTCTTTTTCGTCGCCGTAGACCAACAAGGGCTGACTTTGACCTTCAATCGTTGCTTCGTCGAGTACGACTCGCTTGATATTGCCTTGGGTGGGCAGTTCGTACATGGTGTCTAACAAGGCCGACTCAAGAATCGAACGCAGCCCGCGCGCACCCGTTTTGCGCTTAACCGCTTTACGGGCAATCGCACGCAACGCCGCTGGGCGAATCTCAAGCTCGGCGCCTTCCATGGCAAAAAGCTTTTGAAACTGCTTGAGCAAAGCGTTTTTAGGCTCGGTCAGAATCTGTATGAGCGTATCTTCGTCAAGCTCTTGCAGCGTCGCAATCACGGGTAGGCGTCCCACCAACTCAGGGATTAACCCGAACTTAACCAGATCCTCGGGTTCGACCTCAAGAAAAGTACTACCGGCTGATTGATTTGTTTTCGAATCAACAGTCGCGCTAAATCCAATACCAGAGCGCTCGGTGCGGTTTCGAATCACCTTTTCAAGGCCGTCAAAGGCACCACCCACGATGAACAAGATGTTGGTGGTGTCAACTTGCACAAAATCTTGATTAGGGTGCTTACGGCCGCCCTGCGGGGGCACTGACGCCACCGTACCTTCAATGAGTTTGAGCAGGGCTTGTTGGACGCCCTCGCCAGATACGTCGCGGGTAATAGAAGGGTTGTCAGCTTTACGGGAAATCTTATCGATTTCATCGATGTACACGATTGCGCGTTGCGCTTTTTCGACTTCGTAATTGCAATTTTGAAGCAGTTTTTGAATAATGTTTTCGACGTCTTCGCCCACATAACCGGCTTCGGTCAGTGTCGTAGCATCAGCCATCACGAACGGCACGTTCAATTGACGCGCCAGCGTTTGCGCAAGCAGCGTTTTGCCTGAACCTGTTGGGCCAATCAACAGGATATTGCTTTTTGAGAGCTCGACGTCATCGCCCTTGACTTCGCCGTGGCGCAGCCGCTTGTAGTGGTTGTAAACAGCCACGGCGAGCACGCGCTTAGAGGCCGTTTGGCCAATGACATATTGGTCTAAAAAGGCTTTGATTTCGGCTGGAGTTGGCAGATCGGTACGAATCGAGGCACGCGCACTTGCTTGCGCTTCTTCGCGAATGATGTCGTTACACAACTCGATACATTCGTCGCAGACAAAGACCGAAGGCCCCGCAATGAGTTTGCGCACTTCATGCTGGCTTTTGTTACAAAACGAACAATGTAACACTTTAGTGTTAGCTGAGCCTTTTTTTTCTGACATAAGGATCCATTACCAGTTGTTTCAGACCGAGTACTCAGAGAATTTGTAAAAAAAACTTAAGCACTCTGAGAACTCTGCGAAAAGCTATGCGGTGTCGGCGCGCGACGTCAGAACCTTGTCGATTAAGCCATACGATACTGCATCTTGAGCCGACATAAAATTGTCGCGTTCGGTGTCTAGCGCAATACGTTCGACCGTTTGGCCGGTGTTTTCGGCCAACATCGCGTTTAAGCGTTCGCGCAAGTCAAGAATTTCGCGCGCCTGAATCTGAATATCGGTGGCCTGGCCCTGCGCACCACCTGAAGGCTGGTGGATCATGATGCGAGAGT
>CAMBZR010000088.1 GCA_945872285.1 Bordetella parapertussis
CGCACATTACGCACACCCATCGCTTTGCAAAGTTGCGGCAAGATAATCCCGGCAATTAAACCCCAACGCGCCTCCGTAATCGCAAAGACGGCATTGTCGGCGGCCACCACAATGTCGCACACCGAGGCCAGACCCGTCCCGCCCCCAAAGCAGCCCCCTTGAATCAGCGCCACGGTTGGAAGGGGCAGCGCATCGAGTCGGCGAATCGCTTCTCCGGTCAGGCGCGACACGCGCTCGTTTTCTTCGGGGCTTTTGGGGGCTACGCTTGAAATCCAGCCCAAGTCCGCACCCGCCTGAAAATGCTTACCATTGCCCTGCACCACGACCACACGTGCGCCGGGCAGTGAAGGCAACAAGTCTAAGGCCTGATGCAAGCCTTGAATCATGTCCTCGTTGTAAGCGTTATTCACTGCTGGACGATTTAAAGTCACAGTGACTACCCCACGGGAGTCGACATCGCACAGCACGGCACCATGACCAAGTTCATTTGACATGAAAGACTCCTTTTGAGGGGATCATACCTTGACTCTAAAGTTCACTGTGCCGTACCATCAAACTAGTCTAAAAAACAAAATAGAAAAGTGAGACGCCATGAAGCGAACTACACCGAATCTTCACAGACGCGCTGTCTTGGTCAAAGCGAGTCAGGGCGCCCTTGCTCTTGTCTTGCCGTCACTGGCCACCAACTCAGCCTACGCACAGTCTGACTATCCTAGCCGGTCGATTCGCATGATCGTACCGTTTGCGCCAGGCTCTGCCACTGATATCTTGACGCGTCATCTTGAACAATCCATGTCGGCTGCATTGGGACAAAAAATTGTTGTTGAAAATCGTGCTGGGGCAAATGGTGTTTTAGGGGCTCAAGTCGTCAAATCTGCTGCGCCCGATGGTTACACCTTTTGTATGGGATCGACTTCATCGCATTCGATTGTGGCCGCGATACGCCCAAACTCAATGCCGTACGACATCGAGAAAGATTTTTCTCCTATTGGCTTGGCCGCGATGTCAGCAAATATTATTGCCATCCACCCCTCTGTGCCTGTCAAGAATATTCAAGAACTGATTGCCTACTCGAACACGCTGCCTAGCGGCTTAAGCTATGCGTCTTCACCAGCGGGCTCTTCAAACAGCCTTGCGGGCGACATGTTGCGCACGAAAGGGGCCAAGCTCGTCAACATCCCCTACAACAATATCAGTCAAGGCATCACCGATGTTCTTGCCGGTCACGTGCCGGTTCTCATTTATACGGTCGCCTTGTTACCCTACATCCGCGATGGCCGCTTGCGAGGCATTGCGACGCTTTCTGAAAAGCGCCTTTCACAAGCGCCCGACTTGCCGACCGCAATCGAACAAGGCGTTCCAGGCATGTTGGCCAGCGCATGGTTCGGGCTGTTTGGGCCTGCACAACTACCGGCTAATATTTCTCAAAAGGTCAGTACCGCGCTCGAGCGAGCAATCGCCGACAAAACGATTTACGACAAACTCATCAATGCCGGTCTTGAGCCTCAGTACCTCGGTCCAAAACCCATGGCAGCGTTCGTCGCGCAAGACATCGCTCGCTGGAAGGAAGTCGTGGTGAAAGCAGGCGTTAAAACCGAGTAGTGCAACGCTTACGACACCTCGATCAACTTCCTGCAAACTAAGGTGCGGCACCGACATAGTTGACCGAGTTGTCGTTCAACAGATGCCGACCTTTTTGGGTCAGCCTGTCACGATACATGCGTGAGGATCGGGCGCGTTGGGCAGAGAAAATCAGCCAAGCGGGTATACAGCCCGAATGAATCGGGTGAAAGCCACTCAAAATCTACGGAGACCAGACATGAACGATCGACTTGAATTGCGCGCGCTCGGGCAAAGCAAACAACACGAGCTTTTTGGCGCTGCGCCCCCGGAAAGTGGTCATGCAGCGTTCGATCAATTTGAGCAAGAGTTTGTCTTTGGTCGAGTCTGGGCGCGACCGGGGCTCGACTTAACTTCGCGAATGATCGCCACACTTTCAGCGCTCTGTGTTGGCCGTCGCTTGTCTTCGTTAGAGCACTACATCGACGCGGCGCTGGATGCCGGCTTAAGCGCTCAAACCATTAACGAAATATTTATGCAGTGTGGCATCTATGCCGGATTTTCCACCACAACAAAAGACTGCTTGACGCTGTCACAACGCGTCTTTGACGCGCGTGGCGTCTCGCTGCCGGTCGCCGCAAGTCGCGACGATCCCTTAGCGCTCGTCTCTGAGCGCGGTCAAGAGGTGATGACAACGCTCCACGCAGAACGGCGACACGTCGGTTACGCGAACCCTGAGAACACGATCGCCTCGGCGTTTTATCCAGACGTCGTGCAATTTTGCTACGGCGAGTTATGGAAGCGACCAGGCATGGAAATGCGCGAACGAGCCATCTGTGCGATTGCCTCATTCACCGCCTTAACCTTTTCAAGTCTGGTCACCAAGTTTTCAAAGGCGGGACTGAATTGCGGCCTCACTCAAACTGAGGTCGTCGAGGTTGTGATTCAAACCGGCCCTTACACTGGGCTTGCTCCGGTTCTGATGGGGCTTAGCGCACTCAGCGCGTAACCTGGTGGAGTCGCAGAAATTACACGAACCTGACAAATAGCCCTCTCTAAGCTTAACGATATTAGGGAATAACCCTAGCTCAGTCGAGCGCGCAGAGACTTATACTTGCAAGTCATATTTTTAAATGCCATAGGTTCATTTATTCCAGTGAGGAGACCTTCATGAGTGAAATCAAGCCAGCAGTCAATGCGGTAAAAGCTCGCCGTAAATTTCTAACCGGCGCCACTGCAGCCGGCGCAGGCATGGCTACCTTGGGTTTCCCAATGGTATCCAATGCGCAAACGATCAACTTTCGCTTTCAATCAACATGGCCAGCCAAAGATATTTTTCATGAGTACGCGCTAGACTACGCGAGCAAAGTGAACGCAATGTCTGGCGGCCGCCTTAAAATCGACGTGCTGCCTAGCGGCTCAGTCGTCGGCGCCTTCGGTCTACTTGATGCGGTATCAACTGGTACGCTCGATGGTGGTCATGGCGTGTTGGCCTATCACTACGGCAAAAGCGCAGCTCTGGCACTTTGGGGTTCTGGACCTGCCTTCGGCATGGATCCCAATATGGTGCTCTCTTGGCATCAGTATGGCGGCGGCAAGCAGCTGCTTGAAAAAATCTACTCCGGTCTAAAAATGGATGTTGTGTCATTTGTTTCAGGGCCAATGCCGACTCAACCACTTGGCTGGTTTAAAAAGCCAATTACCAAAACTGAAGACTTCAAAGGACTTAAGTTCCGTACTGTTGGCCTGTCGATTGAAATCTTTAACGCAATGGGCGCATCTGTTCAAGCTTTAGGCGGTGCGGATATTGTGCCGGCAATGGATCGCGGCGTTCTGGATGCCGCCGAGTTCAATAATGCGACCTCAGATCGTCTTCTTGGCTTTGCTGACGTATCGAAAGTCTGCATGCTGCAAAGTTTTCACCAAAGCGCAGAGCAATTTGAAATCTTGTTCAACAAAAAGAAATTTGATGCACTGCCCGCTGATCTTAAGTCGATCATCACCGTCACAACTGAAGCCTGCTCGGCCGAAATGTCATGGAAAGCCGTCGATCGCTATTCAACCGACTTTATCAAATTACAAACTGAAGACAAGGTGCGTTTCTATCAAACGCCTAAGTCGGTTCTTGAAGACCAACTCAAGGCTTGGGATGTGATCATTGCCAAGAAATCGGCTGAAAATGCAGACTTCAAAGCTGTACTTGAATCACAACGTGAGTTTGCCCGCCGTGCAGGCCGGTGGCAGAACTTCACTAACGTCGACTACAAAATGGCATACGACCATTACTTCGCCGCTAAGAAATCTTAAGGTAGCGTAGTCGTCTAAAATAATCCGGGTGTTAATTCATCCGGATTATTTTTTTGTAGCAAGCAAGAACAAAGTAGATTATGAATTCTAAAAAAGACTTTAAAAAATTAACGCTGGTTGTCGATTCAATCAGTACCTTCGTTGGCAAGGGCTCGGGTTGGTTGATCATCTTACTGATGGTGATGGTGTGCATCGATGTATTCAGACGCTATATCTTGAACGCGCCCTCCGCATGGATTGGTGAACTTTCGGTGATGTCCTACGGTGCCGTCATTATGTTGTCAGGCGCCTATACCCTCGCGCAAAATGGCCACGTGCGCGGCGACTTTTTATATGGCTCAATGAAGCCACGCACTCAAGCGACGTTCGATCTGATCCTGTACGTGACTTTTTTTCTGCCAGGTGTCACTGCACTTTGCTACGCGGGGTATACCTTCGCAGCAGACTCATGGCGCATCGGCGAGCACACCACGCAAATAGCAAACGGTCCGCCGGTGTATCACTTTAAATCGTTGATTCCGATTGCAGGGGGATTTTTGCTATTGCAAGGGTTTGTTGAGATGCTTCGCTGTGTGGTCTGCCTCAAAACAGGCGAGTGGCCAGAGCGCCTGAAAGACGCCGAAGAGATTGATGTGGTTGAGCAACAGCTCGCAGCGTCAATCTATGTAGACGAAGAATCAAAGAGCATGGCGATTGCACGTGCAAAAACAATTGATGAAGAGGCTCATCACCGCATTGGCGGCCTGAAAGGAGAAAAGCCATGAGCGATCCTTATCTTGGCCTCTTAATGCTGTGTCTGATTGTTGTCGTCATTATGTTGGGGTTTCCAACCGCTTTTACCCTGATGGGTTTAGGCATGGCGTTTGGATTTTTTGCTTTTTATGACCCCAGTGATGTTTGGACCAATAATAAAATTTTTACCTTGATGGTGCAGCGAACATACGGGGGGATGACGAACGACACGCTCTTATCGATTCCACTCTTTGTATTGATGGGCTACGTCATGGAACGCGGCGCTTTAGTCGACAAGATGTTTCACAGCGTTCAGTTGGCCTTTCGTGGCATGCCTGCCTCGTTGGCGGTGGCCACCTTGGTGATTTGCACGTTTTGGGGTATCGCAAGCGGTCTGGTAGGTGCGGTGGTGGTGCTGATGGGCGTGATCGCGCTCAGGCCTATGCTGAATGCTGGCTATGATGTGCGTCTAGCCAGTGGGGTCATCACCGCCGGCGGTACGCTCGGCATTTTGATTCCACCCTCGGTCATGATCATCGTTTACGCCGCGGTAGCCGGGCAATCTGTTGTCAAGCTGTATGCTGCTGCAATGTTGCCAGGATTTTTTCTGGCGTTACTGTACCTGGTCTATGTGATCGGTTGGGCACTGCTTGATCCAAAGATCGCGCCAAAGCTGCCGCCCGAATTATTAAAAGTGCCAATCCCGGCACCAGTGGCTTACTTACGCGATCATTACTCGCCCAATTTTCTACTCGCGACGTTCAAGGCTACGTTTTCCCCAGGAGCCATGCTTCAGGCGCCAGAGGGCGCGCGCATTACGTATGGAGGTGTTCTTAAAAATCTGATTTCGGCGCTGTTTCCGGCAATTATGACGATCGCGCTCATTGCTGGCACCTGGTGGTATGTGGTGATTCACCCCAAAGCCCAGTTCGATGACGCGCAAGCCGCACTGGTGATTGCCAAGCCGCTTCCAGGCCCCACAAGCCAAGCGCCGGCCAAGGCGCAAGAAGAGGTCTTGGTCGAAATTGGCGCTGAAAGCACCTCAAGTTCGCGGTCTTCGAGCAACAACAGTGGTGGCCTCATTGCTTTAGACGCAGACCCCGACAACGCAGATAGCCGACAAGCGGACGTGTACTCGCCACCGTCAGAGAACTTCTATCTGTACTTTTGGCTAACGAGCTTTTTAACGCTGTTCTTGCTCATCAATTATTACCGTAAGTTAGGTGACGAGAAGTTTGAAATCCTAAAGCTCTTGGTTGAGTCCGTCATGCCCTTGGGCCTGTTAACCGTCCTTGTATTAGCGGTCATCTTGCTAGGCATTACGACCGCGACCGAGTCAGCGGCCATTGGCGCTGCGGGTGCTTTCTTGCTGGCTTGGTCATCGGGTTCGTTTACCTTTGAGCGTATGAAGCAGGCAGTGTTCTTAACCACAAAAACAACCTCGATGGTGTGTTGGTTGTTTGTAGGGTCAGCTTTGTTCTCGGCGGTTTTCGCTATTTTGGGTGGACAGCAAATCATCGAAAGCTGGGTGCTGGGGATGAACCTGTCGCCACTGCAATTTATGTTGCTTTCACAAGCGCTGATTTTTGTGTTGGGCTGGCCGCTTGAGTGGACAGAAATCATTGTGATTTTTGTGCCAATCTTTTTGCCGATGCTGTCGCACTTTAATATCGACCCGATTCTTTGGGGCACACTTGTATTCGTGAACTTGCAAGCGGCATTCTTATCACCGCCAGTCGCGATGTCAGCGTTTTATCTGAAAGGGGTCGCACCGCCGCATGTGACGCTGAATCAGATTTTTGCAGGCATGATGCCTTATATGTTTATCGTGATCATTTGCATGGCGATCATGTATGTGTGGCCGGGTATGACCTTGTGGCTACCCAAGTATCTTTATGGTGGAGGTTAAAACCAATATGTCAGCAGAAGCCAAACTTAAAGAGCTGGGGCTGCAATTGCCCACGCCCCCGGTTCCCGTCGCAAGTTATTTGCCCTGGCGCAGAGCCGGGCAGTTGCTATATCTGTCGGGTCAAGGCCCGCGCGATGACGCAGGCAAGATTAGTATCGGGCGCTTAGGGCGCGACTGCTCGGTTGAGCGCGGCTACGCCGATGCGCGCCGTGTTGGGTTGCAAATACTCGCGACTATCCGCGCGGCAGTCGGCTCGCTTGACCACGTCGAGGCGGTCATCAAACTGTTAGGCATGGTCAACGCCGAGCCCGACTTTGGCGATCAGCCCAAGGTGATTAACGGCTGTTCTGATGTGCTGATCGAGGTGCTGGGTGAGCGCGGCAAGCATGCCCGCTCGGCGGTTGGCATGGGCTCACTACCTAACGCAATGACGGTTGAGGTTGAGGTGATTATCTTGATAAAAGAGGGTCACTGACAAGCACGCGTTTTAGCCGCAGTGCGAATGCTTGCCGAACAGCTGCTCAAGAAACTCGACATACTTTGGCTGGTTTTTTACGATGAGCTTGCAATTAAAAGGCTCTTGCTGGATTTGTCCAAAAAGATAGATCGTCCCTGAGATTGCAAAATACTCGCGTGCATTGGATAAGAAATGGGCTTTCACCGCACTAGGTGGGTACATTTTTTCGCTGAGGGCTCGCTCGTAGGCTGCGAGTACCGTCGCATTATTAAAATCCCACTTATTTGCATCGTACGCGTGCAACATCTCGTGCAATAAGATCGGCCGCTTGGACTCCATTGGAATCAAGTTAGTCACCACTTGCCCTTTCGGCTTTGGCGTGGCGTTTTTGCGACGATACAACGCATGTGTGCCAGGAGCACTAAATTCTGGATCAGCAAAAATCGGAATCGTTTTCATAAAAGCCAGCATCTCCGCTGGCAGACCAACAGACTCAATCACCTTTATTTGTTCGATGTAGCTTGGCGTCAAGGCTTTCCGTTGCTCGGGCGACAAGCGCGACATATCAACCAAAAAACCGCGAAACTCGGGGTACGCGACGGCTTGAGACAAACAGGAATGTGAGAAAACTAGACTCAACAGAAAAAAAACAGTTTTTAGCATTCTCGCCTCAAAAAAATATTTTTTGCCTATTAGACTCATCTTCGCCCTGAACGGCGAGGTTTTACGCGCAAATCCGCTGAAGGTGATGCCCTACTGCTCGCCGAGTACTGTCTTGAAAATCCGCTGAGCCGCTTGCGGCCCACGCGTAGTCAACCAAGTTGGGTTCGCCTCTAGCAAGTTTGTCATCATCTCTTTCGCTTTAACGCGCTCACCCATTCGGTACATCGTATAGGCATATCTAAACTGATGTGTCGGCTCGGCGGGGTCTAACTCAATTGCGCGCAAAATTAAAATTTTTGCCTCTTTTAAGTCATTGAGTTCGGTACTCACAAAGGCCGCATGTGAGTGTGCCCACGAGGCTCTCGGGTTGGCCTTGATCGCTGCGGCAAATTCTGTATAGGCTTTGCGCAGGGCCTCTTTGGTGGGGGGCTGGCGGTCTACTGCACGCATATACTCGAGCCCCAAGTGAATGTGACAGCCCGGCGATTGCACCGGTAGCGCGCAGGCCTTTTCGAATTGTTGGACCGCGGCAGCACGATCACCGGACGCGCGCAAAGCGACGCCTTTCGCGTTAAAGCCAAGCGGACTAGACGGGGTAAGCAAAATAGCGCGGTCAGCGTACTCGATCGACTGTGCATAGCGTTTTTGGTTGACTTCAAATTCAGACAGTCCGATTAACGCTGGGAAAAAATCTGAGTCTATAGAAAGCGCCTCGAGTAAATACTGTTCACGTTCAGCGACAGGAGCAAGGGTTGAACGAAGCCAAAGCGCAAACTTACGCTCAGCCGGAGTGCCTGAGATTATCATTGGGCGTAAAACTTCTAAGGCTAGCTCTGGCTTACCCAAGCGCTGCGCGGCCAGTGCCGCGCGCAAGGGCTCAAAGTGGGCATATAAGTCGAAGGCTAGCAACTTGAGTAAATCGTCAACCGTGGTTTTTTCAGTATTATTTTTTCGCTTTGAAATGACCTGTTGAGACAGGCGTATTCTGCCCTCGAGGCCTGTTGTACCCGGTTCAGTCAACACGTTTGTGATGTCACCCGAGATAACTTGTGGATTTTTCTGGAACACAAAACGTACTGCTTGTTCGATGGATTGCAACGAGATACCGCCAACGCTCGCCTCAATTTTTGCATCAGACCCCTTCGACATCCCACTAAACAGCGCATTTTCTGGACCATCGACTGCGCCTTTCGGGTTGGTATTTGCAATCGTTTTATAAACGTTAATTTCATCGAGCAGCCGCTGAACGACTACCTCGCTTTTAAAACCTTGCGTTTCGAGACTCGCTGGTATCTCGATGCGATCGAGCACGACGGAGGTCGGGTGAAAGACCGACTTAAATACGAAACCGGTTCCAAACAATGCGCTGACACTAACAATTAGCGAGGTGATTGTTTTTGAAAAGGTTTGAACAATACTAAGTTTATCGGCCAACGCCATACGGTTGCTTTCCAAGCGCCTTGAGCAAGATTGCCGCAGCATAAGTCGGTGATAATTATACAGTTGTCTCCGTTTTTTGCCGTTTGAGTCGGGCCATGGTTAATATATTTTTGGGAAGCGCACGCCCGCCCAAGCCGCCAACTGGGTATTCAGTTTTTTAAAACCGAGACTTTGGGTATCTAATATGGCCAAGAACCCTAAAACTGGTCGATTGTGGTATTTTGAAGTTCTTACAAAACCTACTCAGACAAGCCATGAACACATCAGCAGCCACTCAAACCGTCGACGCCGTCATTGTCGGGTCGGGCTTTGCCGGCATGTATCAACTACACAGCCTGCGCGACAAACTTGGCATGACTGCCAAAGTCATTGAGCGCGGCGCAGGCGTAGGAGGCACGTGGTACTGGAACCGTTACCCGGGCGCGCGTTGCGACTCTGAAAGCCACACCTACATGTATTACTTCTCAAAAGAACTCGTGCAAGAGTGGGATTGGTCAGAACGCTATCCGCAGCAAGCCGAGATTCTGCGTTATATGAATTTTGTGGCCGACAGGCTCAACTTGCGCTCAGATATCAAGCTCAATACCGCGATGACCCAGGCACATTTTGACGAGGCCACTAGCCGCTGGCTGGTCAAAACAGATACGGGTGAGCAATTCAGCGCCCAGTTCTTGATCACGGCCGTTGGCTGCTTGTCTAACGCCAATGTGCCAAAAATCGCAGGGCGCGACGACTTCAAGGGTGACTGGTATCACACAGGACAATGGCCACACGAGGGCGTAGACTTCACGGGTAAACGCGTGGGTATTATTGGTACGGGTTCAACCGGTATTCAGGCCATTCCTGTGATCGCTGCGCAAGCCAAGCACTTGACCGTGTTTCAGCGCACCGCCAATTACAGCTTGCCCGCCCGCCATCATCCCCTGACTCCAGAGTTTAAAAAGTACGCCAAAGAAAACTCTGGCGATATCTATAAAATCATGACCTCGAATACCAACGGTCATGCGTTTTATATCGATGACGTCTCGGCAGTCGAAACCCCTGCAGACGTTCGGCAAAAAACCTACGAAGAAAAGTGGGAAATGGGTGGCTTTCAATTCAGAGCTTCGTACCGCGATTTATTAACCGATGACGCGGCAAATAAAACTGCTGCCGACTTCATTCGAGAAAAAATCCGCGGCATTGTCAAAGACCCTAAGGCCAGTGAGATTTTGTCTGACATCGACCACCCGTTTGCAGGTAAGCGACCACCAATTGATGATCATTACTTTGAGACCTACAACCGCGACAACGTCTCGTTGGTTGACCTGCGTTCGGCACCAATAGAAAAAATTACGGCGAAGGGCATTCAAACAACCGAGCAAGAATACGAACTTGACATAATCGTCTTCGCCACGGGCTTTGATGCAATGACGGGCTCGTTGGTTCGACTTGACATTGTGGGTCGCAACAAACGCACGCTCAAAGACTACTGGAGCGCAGGCCCGCGTACGAACTTGGGCCTGCAAATCCCGGGCTTCCCGAACATGTTCACGATTACAGGCCCCGGTAGCCCGTCAGTCCTGAGCAACATGCCACCGACCATCGAGCAGCATGTTGAATGGATTAGCGGCTGCATAGAAAGTATGAAAGCAAAGGGCTTGACGGTTGTCGAAACGAACGAAGCCGCAAGTGAAGCCTGGCAAAAAGAAGTCGATCGTGCTGCTAAAGCTACTTTATTGCCCAAAGTTAAGCACTCGTGGTACCTAGGAGCGAATATCCCTGGTAAGCCCCAAATATTCATGCCTTATGCAGGCGGCTTTGCGCATTACCGCAGCATCTGCGACAAAGTGGCCAGCGAAGGCTACGCCGGCTTTGAAATGAGCTAAACGAAAGCGACTGTCTAAAGCGCCTGACGAAACGCACCCCACCTAGCTAAAGAGATCTTTTCTCTAGGTGGGATTTAAGGCGGCGCCAAGGCGAGTTGGTACTCATCCCTAGTAGTGCGATAATCGCGCTTCTAGGGATTTTTACTTACCTTTCACCATTTTTATCCTCCACGACTAAGGTTCTGCGTTCATGGCACACAATCTCGATCTGCTGAAAATCGCTCAAGAAGAGCAAAACGGCGACCTCTTTAAAATGCTAGACGGTATTTACAAGCGTTCGGCCGTTAAACCAACTGACTGCCCTGACGCAATCATCTGGGAAGGTGGTAGCACCGCAGGTGGCGTTAAACCGGTTGCGCATGCGTTTACGGATATGTTTGCCCTGAACGGCACCCTGATGGCGCTTGACGTCTTGGGCCTGCCCTTTTTAGGCGTTCCGATGATGGCGCAGTTTCGCCATGACAGCAAACTAGCGTCGCTTGAATGGTTCGGTAAACTCGACTACACCGCCCTGAAATGGTCAACGGCTGGCGATTTCATGGTGAACGAAGGCGGCAAAAAAGTGGTGGTGAATGGCAAATCAGCCAATGCGCCTTTGCGTACCGCTGCAGGCGTCTATTGCAATGTACGCCCCTACGGTGGCATCACTAGCATTCGGTTTATGCCAGGCCTGCCCTACTCGCAAGATAAAAAGAAATTTAACGTTGACCCCGCCACCGGTGTGATTCATTCTGAAATGAACACGCCCGGTATCCGCATGGCCTATGCAGCGCGCCTGTTCTTAAAGATGGTGAACGAAACTGGGCAAATCGGCCGCGTAGCGACCAAGCCAACTCAGGCCCAAGAAGATGCCATCAACGCCGGCATCATGCGTTGGTT
>CAMBZR010000089.1 GCA_945872285.1 Bordetella parapertussis
GTTGTCGCAACCTGGCCCTGGTTAATCGCGTTGCAAAAAACCTTTAGAGGGCGTCGTACGCCTGCCGTCTTGGTGATGTCTGTGGGCATGCTGTTGCTTTTGGTCGCTCCACTTTGGTGGGCGATTAGTACCATCACGCAAAAATCGGATCAGTTTTTAGTGCTAGGTAAAAGTCTGGCCAGTAATGGCTTGCCAGCATTACCCGAGTGGGTTGAACGTATTCCGTTTGTAGGCGAAAAAATCACAACCGCCTGGACCGAGCTGATTGCGGGTGGAGCCAACGGCTTCATGGATCACGTCGCTCCGTACGCCGCCTCGACCGGCAAATGGGTGTTGTCGCAGTTTGGCGGTTTAGGCGGCATGCTTATTCAGTTTTTATTAGTGGTGACGATATCGGCCATTTTGTATGCCTCGGGTGAGGATGCTGCCAAAATGATTCGTAGCTTTGGCCGTCGGTTGGCGGGAGAGCGTGGCGAAGGTGCCATGGTGCTGGCCGGGCAAGCGATTCGCGCAGTGGCACTTGGCGTGGGCGTAACCGCCGTTGTGCAAACGGTGCTTGGCGGCGTGGGCTTGGTGATTGCCGGAGTGCCCTTTGCAGCCGTGCTGTCTGCGGTGATGTTGATGCTTTGTATCGCACAGATTGGGCCAAGCTTGGTGTTGTTTCCTGCTGTTGGTTGGATGTTTTGGCAAGGCGATACTGGGTGGGCAATTTTCTTATTGGTCTGGAGCTTGATTGTTGTCAGTTTAGATAATTTCTTGCGTCCGATGCTGATTAAGCGGGGTGCAGATTTGCCCTTATTGCTGATCTTTGCTGGAGTCATCGGTGGCTTGCTGAGTTTTGGTCTGATTGGTATTTTTGTCGGCCCTGTCGCGTTGGCCGTGACGTATACCTTGGTGCAGTCTTGGATGGCCGAGACTATTGTGAAAGACGCAAACAGCTAAGCGGCTGTTTGCTGCGGGCGATGTGGTGCACGAGCAAGCTTATGCGACGTAATCCAAGGGCAGCGCGGTCGTACATTTAATGGTTTCCATGGCGAACGCCGAGCTGACATCGAGCAAGTCAACGGCGCGGATCAGGCGCTTGTAGACGCTGTCATAGCGGCTGATGTCGGGCACCACAATCTTTAATAAGTAGTCTGCATCGCCGCTTAGGCGATAAATTTCAACGATTTCGGCAATGCTCGTGGCGCCCGCCACAAAGCGCTGCATCCATCGTTCGTTATGTTGACTGGTGCGAATCGTGACAAACGTGGTGAGCCCTAGATTAAGCTTATTCGCATCACACAAAACGACTTGTTTTCGGATGACGCCCTCGACCTGTAGCTTCTGGATGCGGCGCCAGCAGGGTGTTTGCGTGAGATTGACTCGGGTCGCCACCTCGGCCAAGGATAGGCTCGCATCCTCTTGTAAGAGCTGCAGAATTTCTTTGTCTTTTTTATCAATCGCCATAAAATTCTAATTTATTTTAATAAACTAGAATATTTTACCCAAATAGTTTTATTATTGAGCATAAAAAGCAAACAAATTCTTGCATGCTATCTTTATCATAGAAGGCATGGCACATACCCAACCCGCAATTTCCCCCGCCTTGCGCGCCCAGGCGCCGCGCTATGCCCGACAAACCGAGTCAAGGCTTGACCAACTGTTACCCGGCTGCGCAGACTTACTAGTGCAGGCCTGTCAAGAGTCACCTGATTTGGTGCCGTATCGCATTCGGCAGGCCTTAAACCGATCGTTGACCCTCAGCTTAGTGCCGGTTGTCAGCACGGCGCTTTTGAATTTACCGCGCGCTGAATACACCTACACGCGTCAGGTCTTGCATGCAGACCCGAAAGGTCGTTTTACTGTCGTTGCAATCATCTGGCCTGCGCGGCAATTTAGTCCCGTACATTCCCATTACACTTGGTGCGCCTATCGTGTTTTGAGCGGAGTCCTAACCGAAACCCACTACGCTTGGGATGCCGCGGCAGGCCACGCGTATCCCTTCAATAGCATTGCACGTATCTCTGGGCAAAGTGCGTGTGGCCATGCGGGTCTCGAGATGATTCACCGTTTAGGTAACGCCGCACACGATGACGCAGAGCCTGCGGTGTCGCTGCATGTTTACGGGATTGATTCAGAGCGAGTCGCCAGCCACGTAAATCGCGTGTTGACTTCTGTTCAGCGTTTAGACCCAGACAAGCCAATCCGATAAAGCACAGCAAAGGCTCTCAAAGCAAAAATATTGTCGCCAAGCCTAAGAAGATAAAAAAGCCGAGCGAATCAGTTGCAAAGGTGAGTAACACCGAAGAGCCCATTGCCGGATCTTTGCCAAAGCGGGTGCGTACAACCGGCACCAAAACACCGATCGTGGCGCCAATCAGCATATTGCAGATCATTGCTGCCATCATCACCAGCGCAATCGGGATCGAGTTTGAAATCGCCCAGGCAAACACGGCCGCGACCACGCTGCCGACCAGACCGACTAAAAAAGTCACAAGCATTTCACGCTTGACCAACTGCCATACATTTTTTTCTGTGATGCGACCAACCGCCAGAGCGCGAATAATCAAGGTCATGGTTTGGTTGCCAGAATTACCGCCAATGCCCGCCACGATCGACATTAAAAAAGCCAGCATCACGATGGTGCTGACGGTATCTTCGAAGCGCGAAGCGACAAACGAAGCAATGGCCGCGGTGCACAAGTTAAGCAGTAGCCACGGGGCGCGGTTACGTAACGCCATCGTAACGGGCGCGAAGATGTCTTCTTCTTGCATACCCGCGCGAGACAGGGCCTGTTCGTCAGAGTCTTCGCGAATCACATCCACCACTTCGGAGATGGTGACGCGCCCAACGAGTCGGCCGAGTTCGTCTACGACGGGTGCTGATACCAGGTCGTAGCGTTCGAACGCGCCGGCGGCCTCGGCATCTGAGTCAAGCGGGCTTAGAGAGAGGTAATCGGGGCTCATCACAGAGGCGACATCGACCTCTGGCTCGTTGACTAACAAGGCCGATAAAGTCAGCGTGCCGAGTAATTTGTCTTGACGATCAACCACAAAAATCTGGTCGGTATGATCAGGAAGCTCGGGCAAGCGTCTGAGGTAGCGCAGCACGACTTCGAGAGAGACATCTTCGCGTACGCGCACCATTTCAAAATCCATGATGCTGCCGACACTGTCGTCGGGGTAGCCCATGGCTTCGATCAGACGCGCACGCTCTTCGATGGTGAGGCCCTTTTGCACTTCGGCCACAACGTCGGGTGGCAAATCGGGCGCCAAATCCGCTAGTTCGTCGGCGTCCATTGTGCCGGTGGCTGCCACCAGATCTTGGCGATCCATCGCCTCGATGAGTGACTCGCGTAGCCAATCTGCCACTTCGAGCAGCACGTCGGCATCGTGCTCTGCGCCAACCAAACGCCAGATCAGCAGGCGATCATCGTTAGGGAGGGATTCGAGAATAAACGCGATGTCAGCAGGGTGCAGACCGTTTACGAGTGAGGCGAGTTCGGCCTCGTGCTGGCGGTGCAGCAAGCCTTCGACTAACTCAGAGCGTGAATCATTTTGCTCTTGCCGGTGGACCAGGTTTTCAACTAACTTGTGGCGATGCAAGACCTCTTGCACAGTCGCAAGGGCTAGTTGTGCGTCTTCGGGGTCGAGACGACCAACTGGGGTGAGTGAGTCGGGGGCAGTTTGGGTCATGAGCAGTGGCCGGAAAAACGTGCGATTCAAACTAACGGGCACAGCGATTCAAACTAACGGGCATAGCTTTAGTGCGGAAAAAAGGCTTAGGTCACCAGCTTGACGACCGCATAGCCGCCTAACCCCAATAGTATAAACAAGATCACGCCTAAGACCATGACGCGAGGCCCAGCCTGACGCATTTGCGCAAAGCGCGTCTCGATGCCTAAGGCGGTCATGGCCATGGTGAGGACAAAAATATCAAGCGTGCGTAAGGCCTGCAGCACTGGCGCGGGGATGACCTGCGCTGAATGAATGAGTGCCAAGACTAAAAAGCCGATGGCAAACCACGGAATTGGCAGTTTGGCTTTGATGCCGTTTACGCCAGCAGTGGCTGTGGCCGAACGTTGTAGCCAAAGCCCCAGTACAAGCAGCACCGGCACGAGGAGTGCGACACGGGTCATTTTTACAATGGTGGCTACCTCGGTGGTGGCCGCGTCGATGTTGCTGGCAGCACCAACGACCTGTGCGACCTCGTGGACCGCCCCGCCTAAAAAGATTCCAAAGGCGCGCGTGTCAAGGTCAAGCCAGCCCGTTTGATACAAAAGGGGATATAAAAACATCGAGATTGTGCCAAACAGCACAACGGTTGCAACTGCGACGGCGCTTTTGTGTGGCGCCGCTTTGAGGGTCGATTCAAAGGCAAGCACTGCGGCGGCTCCGCAAATCGCGCTACCGGCTGCAGTCAGCATTGCAGTATCGCGATCAAGTTTTAACAGCCGCGTACCAATCAAGGTGCCTACAATCAGAACAAGAAGAACGATTGCGCAAGAAACCAAAATGCCAGGCAAACCGACTTCAATGATTTGTTGAATGCTGATATTGAGTCCGTAAAAGGCGACCGCGACCCGCAGCATGCGCCGAGCCGTGAAGTGAACGCCTGCACCCCATTCTGCAGGCATCGTGCCACGCAAGAAGTTGCCATAAAGCATGCCGCAGACGATGCCAACGACGAGCGGACTAAACCCCAGTGCCTTGATGGCCGGAGTGGCTGCCAACTGCACCACCGCCGCCGCCAGTAAGCCAACAAAGAGTACGCCATTGATTTTGTCGCGCCAGGGCGAGGCACTTGCAGGAAGAGGCTCAGACATGCGGTGAAGGAAAAAAGAGTGAAAAAGTGAAAGCGGTGACCGGACGCCAAGATTGACCGAGTGCTCGCCTTTGGGGGTGCCGCGCTTACGCTCAGGCGGGTTGACCGTGATACTACCCTGAATTGGGGGCAAAAAAGGCGTTTTTAGCCGCTTGCTGGCGGTCACTTCTGACCGTGCCGCACATCCCGTTAAAATCAAACCCATCCGTTGCTCAACGAAAAGACTCAAAACATGACTGCAGTTTTCGCGCGTGTGGGCCTGCACGTACGCGCTGGCCACCTTTGATGGATGACTCCCAACGCCACCAAGTGCTCAGGCTCTTAGCGTTACCACAGGCTTGGTCGGCTCAAGCGTCGTACACCATTTTGGATTTAGACGATCCATGCGGCTTGCGCTTTGTGACCCTTTGGGCGCTGTGGAGGCACGACCCTAAGCGTTGCACGAGACTGCATGTGGTCTTGGTGCTGGCCACGCTGCCTTGCGTCCAAGCCTTGCGTGCGCACTTGTGCGCGGTCTTGCCACCCGAGACGCATCGTCTGGTCGAACAACTGGCCTTGCAGTGGCCGTTAAATCTGCCTGGCGTACACCGACTCGAATTCGAGTCGCTCAGCATCACCTTGACCTTAGCGGTGGGTGGTACAAGCGTGCTGTTAGCGCGACTGAGCCTTGCTGCTGATGTGGTGCTTCTGTCACCTCAGGTCTTGGCGATGTCAGAGCACGAGCAACGGGTGGTGGCAAGTGCCTTGGTTGGGCTGATTCAACACGACGCTGTGCTGCTGGCGCCGTCAGAAGCGCGTAGCTGGCCACACTCTTTTGAAAAAATATTAGGCCTGTCTGAACAAGCCGCGCACCCGGGTAAGCACGCCCGCCCTGTTGTGTGTCAAGAGCAGAATCAAACGTTAGCCATTACGCAAAAACATTCGTTTTTTTTGCGGGCGCGCGCGTCACCTCGAGCGGTTGCGGTTGTTGAGTCTAAGGTGTGGCGGGGCCTGGCAACAGCTTCGCGACAAATGATTGTTGTCGGGGGCGGACTCGCTGGGTTGCATGTCGCCCACGCGTTATGCCTGCGGGGCTGGCAAGTAACGGTGCTCGATGCCGCACAGGCTTGCGTCGGGCAGCAAACTACGCACCTGGCTGCAGCGCTGACCCCGGTGGTCTCGCGTGACGATGACTCCTATGCGCGTTTGTCGCGCGCCGGGTGTTTACGCGCCTTGGCACGCTGGGGAGCGTTGTCTGACGCAGGCGTGACGGGTTGCGGTGCCCTGCAGCTACAACGTGCCACCGGGCGCATCGTCGACTTAAAAAAAATCGCAGACGAGCTGGATTTTCCAGAGCAATGGTTGCGGTTTGTCGATGCAGCGCAGGCCAGCGAGTTAGCTGGAATGACGCTTGCGCGTGGCGGCTTGTATTTTTCAAAGGCGCAACGGGTGCAGCCCCACCGTCTGCTCAAAGCGCTGGCGCAAACTGAAGGGCTCACCATCAGACACGCTTACGCTGCGCGCTTGGAATTCCACGCGCAGCAATGGTGTGTGCGAGATCGTGCCGGACACGTGGTGGCACAGGCGCCTCAGATCGTTTTGGCTGGCGGACTGGGGACGCAATCCCTGCTTGAGGCGAGTGGTTTGCGGGGAATGGGCTCGCGTTTGTTTTCTATGTACGCAGTCGCGGGCGAACTGACCTATGTTGACCAAACGCTGCTAGGGGGTGGCCCGCGTTGTATCGTGTCGGGCGACGGCTATGTGTTGCCGGCGCTAGAAGGGCTTTGCGTGGTCGGCGGCAGCTACCTGAACGCGCCTCATCCCGCGGGCCTCACCTGCGCAGGCGGGCAAGCAAACCTTAAGAGGCTTGAGCGTCTGTTCAATGATCCTTTGTCGCTCGGGCCGCGCGAAACCGGTGCGTTTAAAGGCTGGGTCGGTCAAAGGGCTGTCGTGCCAGACCGGTTTCCGGTGGTGGGGCCTTTGCTGCATGCGCCGGGGCTTTGGGTGGCGACTGGTTTTGCCTCGCGTGGATTGACCTGGGCGAGCTTGGCGGGTGATCTGATCGCCGCGGCCCTTAATAGCGAGCCCTTACCCCTAGAAAACGATATAATTGTGAAAATTAGTCAAATCTAACAGTTTCTTGATGAAAAAAAGCAATTTTAATGGTTCATCAATCGTTCAAACATCTCGCAGTGCCAGCCAGTTTTAGCCTTATTCGCCCACTCAAAAATATATTTAGGTCGCTTGTTTGCGGCTTGGGTTTATTAAAGTGGCTAAATCCGTCAGAATAGCGCCTTTGGTCGCTTAAAGCTCCGCGCTAAACAATGTATCTAGACACCCTCAAGCTAGTCGATACGCTCCCAACTAAGGCAAGTTTCGACGTCGGTGCTGGGCTTAGGCTCGCAGTGGAACCACACGCGCCTGGTGTTTACCGAATTCGTTGCGGTCGCCCCGAGGCGCTTAGCTCTGATATTTTGCCTGGCAGTCGGGGTCGCGCCCACGCAGAGGTTCTGCTGGCTCGCCCAGAGGCGATCGGCGAGGCCGTGCTCGAGCCGTTGACCGGCGAGCTTAAAGGCTGGCAACTGACCCAAGGTGAGGCGACCCTTGAACTGCAAGCAAACCCCTTTCAGTTGCTTTTAAAGCGTCAAGGTCTACCCGTCCTGGCGTTGTCCGTGGCCGGCATACAAGGCGCAGAAAACTTTTGGACCCTCGGCTTTGAACTCGGCCCACAAGAAAAAATCTTCGGCTTAGGCGAAACCCATGGTGATCTTGATCGTCGGGGCGAAACCATCTTGTCTGACGACCCCGGCCATCGTGCCTTGCCCTTAGCCTGGAGCCCAAAGGGCTGGGGCGTTTATATCAATTCACTCGGTCGCGTCGAGCATGATCTTGGCGCTGAGAATCCAGCAGAATATGCGATTGCGCTTGAAGATGCGACGCTCGATTTTTTTCTGTTTGTTGGCGATCCTGCCGAAATCCTCAATCAATATACGCAACTGACTGGCCGGGCCGGTCAGCCCACTTTATGGTCGATGGGGGTATGGGTTGAGCAACCGCAGGGCCATAGTGCGACACAAACGGCTGAAATGATTGCTGATTTTCGTGAGAAGCGCGTCGCAGTTGACGGCGTCCTGATGCTGCCCCCCGCGGCCTGGACCTATCAGGATTCAAAGCTGTTACCCGAATGGGATAGCACTCGCTTTCCTGATCCTAAACAAGTGCTTGGTGTGTTTGGCAAGCATGCTGTGCATCTTTGCCTGCACACGATACCCGCCTCGCTTGCGGGCACGACCAATTTCTCTGAACTCGAGGATCGCGGTTGGTTGCTCGCCAACGAAAACGGCGACGCCCACGTGTTTGCTGGCGTTCGAGCGACTGGCGGCAAGCCCTTTGGTTTGTTAGATCTGACGCACCGGGACGTCTTAAACATGTGGTCAGAGCGGCACCGCCATCTGGCCGAAGACGGCGTGGGCGCAACGGCCTGCGATGTGCAATTTGATATTCCTGACACGGTCGTGGCGCGGGGCGGTGAAACCGGCGCGGTGCTGCGGTCAATCTATCCGGCGCTGGCCAGACGTGCGTTGTTCGAAGCGGTTGCGGGCCATCGCGTGCCGCCCGAAGGAATTGTATTCAGCTCAGATTTATTTGTAGGCGCGCAACGCTTGCTCTGGCAAAGTGCGCCTCGCGTACCGAACACCTGGGCGGGGCTGCAGCACACGTTGCGCACGGCTTTGTCGATTGGCGCAAGTGGTGTACCCGTGCAAATGCACGCCTTGGGTAACGCGCAGGCGCCGGCAGACGCAATGACTCCAGAGCTGTATTTGCGCTGGTTAGGGATGGCGGTGTTTTCGGCGAACTTTGCCTTCCAATCCAATCCAAAACTGATCCCGACTAGTTTCGACGAGACCACGCGTGCGCATATCCAGACTTGGTTGCAGTGGCGCTATCGCTTGATTCCTTATGTTTTAGGCGCGATCGAAGATGCGGCGCGTACAGGGTTGCCGGTGCAGCGTTCGATGGCCATGTCGTTTCCGGCAGACGCTGAGGCGCAGCGCTGGGATACTCAGTACCTGCTAGGACCTGCGGTGTTAGTGGCGCCCGCCATGCAGCCCGGGACCGAGCTTAAAGTCTATTTGCCCAAGGGCGAAGCATGGTGGGATTTG
Source organism: Bordetella parapertussis (assembly GCA_945872285.1). Lineage (GTDB taxonomy): Bacteria > Pseudomonadota > Gammaproteobacteria > Burkholderiales > Burkholderiaceae_B > Zwartia > Zwartia parapertussis_D. The sequence continues at coordinate 8,949 of CAMBZR010000089.1, forward strand.
AACACTGGCTGGCGTTACGAGGGGGGCTCGGTCTGGACCAGTTCCTGTGGGTTAGGCACGATTCCGGCTTTTGGCCGCGAGGGGCATATGTTGTGCCTGGGCCCCACCGCTAAACACACTGGCGAATTTAATTCTGCGCGCATTCTTGACGAAGTCTGGATGTTCGGGATGCCAGTGCACAACCCTGTCGTCATGCGCAATAAGATTCGTGTCATGCAAATGCAGGGGTCAAGCTACATCAAAGGACTTGAGGGTTTGCGTATCTCGCCAAGCGAAGGGCTCGAAGTTAAGCGCCGCGGCGCTGAGGTTCGCATTTCGCGCGCACGCTAAGTCTTACGCAATATCCCTCAATTCGCGTCTCAAAATTTTGCCGACATTTGATTTGGGCAACTCTGTTTTGAAGACAATTTGTTTTGGGCGTTTGTAATTCGTTAACTGTTCTTTGCAGTAGGCCACAATCTGTTCTTCAGTTAAGGATGCATCTTTTTTAACCACAAACAGTTTGACGGCTTCGCCAGTATGTTCATCGGGTACGCCAATCACGGCACACTCTAAAACACCAGGTAAGCGCGCGATCACCTCTTCAAGTTCGTTTGGAAACACCTTGAAGCCCGAAATCACGATCATGTCTTTTTTGCGATCGATGATTTTGACGTAGCCCCCCTCATCCATAAAACCGATATCGCCACTTTTAAAGAACCCATCGGCGGTCATCACTGCTGCGGTGTCTTGCGGTTTGTTCCAATAACCCGCCATCACTTGCGGGCCACGGATTGCAATTTCTCCGGGCGAACCGAGTGCGACTTCGCTGCCGTCGTCAGCTAGGATTCGAACTTCTGTACTTGGAACCGGTAAGCCGATGTTGCCCGTGTAGTGCTCGATGATGGTCGTGTTGACGCAAGCCACCGGAGACGTCTCTGACAACCCGTAGCCTTCAACAATCGGTGTGCCGGTTAATGCTTGCCAGCGGTCTGCAACGACTTTTTGAACGGCCATGCCACCGCCAATCGTCACAAGTAAATTGGGCAACTTGACCTTGGCAAAGTCGGGGCGATGAATTAAGGCGTTGAAAAGGGTGTTGACCCCCGGGAAAATATTGATCTCTGGGTGTTGCGATAACAGCTTGATGAAGCCTGTGATGTCTTTGGGGTTAGGTACCAAAATATTCATGCCACCTTCGCGCAGCCCGACCATGGCGCACGAGGTCAGCGCGAAGATGTGATAAAGCGGAAGTGCGCACAGAAAAACGAGCTGCTCAATTGGGCGACGATTCAATGCAGGCGCCAGCCACGCATCAACCTGTTCAAGATTTGCCAGAATGTTTCTGTGTAGCAGTACAGCGCCTTTTGAAACACCCGTGGTGCCTCCGGTGTACTGTAAAAATGCGATGCTGTCATGGGTGAGCGTGACGCTCTTAGCCGGTTGCAGCTTGCCTGCAGAGAGGGCTTGCGCAAAGCTGACGTGATTAGGAATCTCCCAGTTAGGTACGAGTTTCTTGATATGGCGCACCACAAAATCAACGATTTTTCCTTTGAATCCGAGGTGCTCGCCTAGGCTCGTCACCACGACATGCTTGACTTGCGTTTTGCCCTGCAGACTTTGAAAGATATGCGCAAAGTTTTCTAAAACAATCAACACGCTGGCACCGCTGTCGTTCAGTTGGTGTTCAAGTTCGCGGGCGGTGTAAAGAGGATTGGTGTTGACGACGACGTAGCCGGCTCGCAGGGCCCCAATCATGGCAATCGGAAACTGCAAGACGTTTGGCAGCATGATGGCGACTCTTGTGCCAGGCTCTAGCCCGAGTGTTTGCAGGTAATTGGCAAAGCTGCGAGATTGAACGTCTAACTGGGCGAAGGTGAGCGCCTGACCCATGTACAGGTAAGCATTGCGCTCGGCAAAGCGTCGAAACGAGTCTTCAAACAAGGCGGCTAGAGAGGTGTACGCCGAAATATCAATATTTTCAGGCACGCCCTTTGGATAGTTTTTGAGCCAAGGTTTGCTGTTCTGAGTCGCTTCTGTCATGGTTGTCCTTTAGCCTTGGCCAGCTTTTTAAAAGTTTGTGACTTGACCAATATAGCCTTGAGCACTCGGTAAGTACCATTGACGTTTTTACTAGTTGACGAAATACAATTATAGTAAAAAAACGAACGATCGTGCTATTATGGATTGAAATCTTGAAATCCTGAAATCCTGAAATCTTGAAATCTTGAAATCCGCAATCTCGCAATCTGAAATCTTGAAATCTGAACTCTGAACTCTGAACTCCTATCTTTGACTGACTGTACAGGTGATCGTTTTGACTCAGGCCTGCCTGACCGCTCTTGCAAGTATGACCGCGACTCAGCCTGTAGTACCGGCGCGGTCAAAGGGCGCGCTGACCAAGGCGATGATCGTTGACCAAGCCTTAAAAATCGCGAGCCGTCAGGGGCTCGAGGGCTTGACCGTCGGCCACTTGGCCGAAGCCCTCGCCATGAGTAAAAGTGGCGTGTTCGCACACTTTGGCTCGCGTGAAGAGCTGCAACTCGCAGTGGTACGAGAGTACTACGACCGCTTTGAAGCCGCGGTGTTTCAGCCTGCACTTCAAGAGCCCAAAGGGCTTGCACGCTTGCAAAAGATGATTAACCTTTGGATGCAGACGAGCATCCAAGAGCTTAGTGCGGGATGCATTTTTATCTCGGGTGCGGTTGAGTTCGACGACCGACCAGGCCCGGTGCGCGATGAACTTGTGCGCAGCGTCCAAATCTGGCGCGCGGCGCTTAAGCGTGCGATCGAGCAGGCCATTGAAGTGGGTGATCTCAAAAAAGACTGTGCGCCCGAAGCCATGCTGTTTCAAATTTATAGCTACGTGCAGGGCCTGCACCACG
>CAMBZR010000090.1 GCA_945872285.1 Bordetella parapertussis
GACCAAAGCGGCCATCGATTCAATCATCGCACCCTTGGTGTTGGGGCGTGACGCGACCGATATCAATGGGCTCACCCGCTCGGTGCTGCACGGCACGCACCTGCTGGGACGCAACGGTTCATTTGTCTATGGTTTTTCTGGGATTGAAATCGCGCTGTGGGACTTGGCTGGCAAGCGCGCCAAGCAACCCGTCTGGCAGTTGCTAGGCGGGCCCGCGCGTAAAGAGCTTGATACCTACGCAAGCTTGCTTTGCTACACCGACCCTGCACTGGTCGCCAAAAATGTGTCGAAAGCCGCAAGCCAAGGCTATCGCTTTATTAAACTGCACGAGGTCACGCGCGAGGCGACCCTAGCGGCAATCCAGGCACCAGGTGCCAAAAACGCCAAAATCATGCTGGATGTGAATTGCGCTTGGCTACCGGTTAAAGCCCGCGAGATGGCGCAATCGCTAGCAAACGATGGCCTGCTTTGGCTAGAAGAACCTGTCTGGCCGCCCGAGGACGTGCACAGTTTGGCCGGCGTACGCGCCAAAGGTGTACCGATTGCTGCCGGCGAAAACGTCGCGGGCTTATTTGGTTTTAAAACGTTGATTGATGCGCAAGCGATCGACATTGCACAACCCAGTGTCACCAAAGTCGGCGGCATTGGCGAGATGGTCAAGGTCATTCATTACTGTCAGGCGAACGGTGTTGAGGTGTATCCACACTGCCCCTACTTTGGACCAGGCTTACTGGCCAGCTATCACGTTGCCTCGGCGTTGATCGAGCAGCCGTTGATTGAAATTCTGTGGATCGAGATGCAAGGCAACCCGTTTGATCCGTGGGTACGCAGCACGGGCGGCAAAGTGCAGTTGCCGCAAGGGCCTGGCTTAGGCGTTGACCCCGACCCCGCAATATTGAAACGTTATTTAAAGGGGGATATCGTACGTACGGCCTAGCCGATCGTAAGCAAACCCGTCGCGCCAAGCGTCGCACCCGTTAGTAGTAACCAAAACATATTGATCCTGGTGCGCGCCACAATTACTGTAGTCGCGGCGGTCAGCGCCCATAAGGGCCAATCTCGGGCAGCCTCGGTGTTACTGGTTGCCAGCATCCAGCCCGATGCGATCAACAGCGCAATCACAATAGGACCCATGCCTAACTTAAAGGCACGCACAGCGACGCGTTCACGATTTTTATACACCCACTTCGCAGTGAAAAAAATCAGCATGCAACTAGGCAATAACATGCCCACCATGCATAGCACCGCCGCAAAGAATCCAACAAACAAGCCACCTGCGTTAAAGCCGATGTTCCAACCCAATAACGCCACAAACAAAACATTAGGCCCAGGTGCGGCCTGCGCGATCACAACTGACGCACTAAACTGCGAGCTGGTTAACCAGTGCTGCTGCGTCACAAGGTAATGATGAATCTCGGGTAACAGCACCAACGGGCCACCAATCGAGCTCACCGAAAACAAAAAGAAGTGCATTAAAAGCTCGAACCAATCTGTCCACTGCATCACAAAACTTAACGGCGCGTTCATGGCTTGCCCCGAAGTTTAAGAAAGGTCAACAAATAGCCCAACCCACCTAAACCAAACATGACATAGACCAGACGCCAGTGCAACAAGGCAACACCCGCAAAGCTTAAACAGGCCAACACCAAACACAAAGGCACACCTAGTGGATTGGTTTTCAAGGCCGTCAAGAGTTTGAGCCCCGTAGCAATAAACAACCCTGCCGCTACCGCTCCCATGCCACGCAAGGCATCGATCACGTGAGGATCGGTACCAAAACGCGCATACGCCAAAGCCATCAAAGCGATCGTGAAGGAAGGTAACAAAAACATACCGGCAATCGACACGATGGCACCGCGTAAGCCGAAATAGCGCGACCCCACCATGATGCTTAAATTTAAGGCAGGTGGCCCCGGCATGGTACGGGCGACGGCCCACTCTTCAACAAACTCGGCGCGTGTGAGCCACTTTTTACGCTCAACGAGCTCGCGCTCCATGTAGGCCAGCACACCGCCAAAACCTTGTATCGCCAAAAGCGTAAAAGAAAAAAATAAGTCTTTAAGCGACTCAGGCTGTGGTCGCGCTGTAGGTGTTGTCATGTACTTTTATCACCGTATCAACGATGTAGCTGCCTCATCAGGGCGGCCAACTCAGACACCGAATGATTTTCAAACGATAACAAGAGCGACAGTATCGCCTCAACCAACTGCGGGTCTTGCCCTTCAGCGTTGTGGCGAAACTTAGCAATGATGTCTTCGTCGGAGGCCGGGTTTTCAGGCTCACCCTTCGCCAGTGGCACATCGATCTTGTGCACGGCGCCCGCTTTGCTTTTGATCACCATCGAAGCGCCACGCTGGCTGGGGTAAGCCTTGGCCCAACCGTCATCCAGCCTTGAGGTAATGCGCGAGGCTAAACCCTGAATATCCGTATTCTTCACAACCGAAGGCACGTAACGGTCTTCGCCAACGTCGCCATAATAGGCCGCCATCGCTACAGAGTACTTGATACTAAACTTAGCGCCCTCGGCAGTATCAGGCATCTCAGTGGCGCCACAAAAACTTACCGCAACAGGGTAGGTTGCCACATCAACACTTTCAATATCGGCAAAAGCCAAGTGGTTGTCTTTCATTACTGCTAAGACACCATCGGCTGCCGGATGAATATGGCGACAGGCCGCATGCAGCTTGATGTATTGATCTGCCAAATAAAAGTGTTTGCCGAGTTCTTCAAATAGGGTCTCAAGATGAATCTCATCGGCCATTGCTTTGAAGAGACCTTTTTCACCCTCAAGCACAGTCACTGGTCCCTTGGCGCCGCGCTTCGCTAAATCCACAGACAGCACGCCGGCCATCGCAGCCTTACCCGGATGCAAAGGCTTTACCATCGCACCTTCGACCAAAATTTGTAACAAGCCCGCGCCTTGCAAACTCGCGATACTCATTGCGCTTGTCAGTTGCTCTTTATTTAACTTCGCCAGCACGCCACAAGCCGCCGCCGCTCCCAACACGCCAAGCGTACCCGTCGTATGAAACCCACGATTTAAATGCGAGGGATTCATTGCCTTTGATATGCGGTTGACGATGTCATAACCCAAAATCATCGACAACAAAAAGGACTGACCGTCCGCCTGCTCAGTCTCAGCATAGGCTAACGCGGCAGGGATCACTGCGACACCCGCATGCACACCGCCAAAGCGATAACCATCATCCATATCTAGCGCATGCGCGGTCACGCCATTGCCTAAGGCCGCATGAATCGCAGGCACCTTCTCTTTGAAGCCAAACAAAGTGGCATCTTCAGTCCCCCGCAAGCTCGAGAGATAATCGAGCATCATCCGCGGAAAATCCATCTTCAAACCAGCAATCGAGACGCCAATTAAATCGATGGTTAACAGCTTGGCCTTATGCACGACCTCAGGGGGTACGTCTTTAAACTGAGTCTGACAAAAAAGCTCAGAAAAAGTCTGCAAAATTGTCTGTTCTTTACTCATGTACTGGCTCCAAGCTTAGTTTTTTGTCTAGTTGACCTGAATACTAGCTGTCAACACAACTTGTTTTCGATGCTTACCTGTCAGTACGTTTTGCATCTGTCCAATATTTTTGCATTTCAATACAGGTTGGTATCATTTCGGTTTGGCAGCGCGCAACGCCTGCAACACGCGTTGCCCAGCGCGGCCATCAGGTTTGACGCCAATTGATGTTTGAAACTCACTGATCGCGGCACGACTTTTTGTGCCAATCATGCCGTCGATCTCGCCGATGTCATAGCCTCGGTCAACCAAACGTTGCTGCACTTCGCGACGCTCGGCGCGACTCGTACCCGCATCGTCGGTTGGCCATGGGGTGCTGAAACGCCCGGCCCCGCGCAGGCGATCGGCCAGATGGGCGATGGATAAGGCATAAGACTCGGCAGCGTTATAGCTATACATGGCATCAAAATTTCGAAACACAATAAATGCAGGGCCAGTCGGGCCAGCAGGCAACAGCAGCGCGGCCTGTGTGGTCTCACTGGGCACCGCTTGATCAGCCTTGATGGGCTTAACATCTAACTTTGTAAATTGAGCCAAGGGCTGTCGCGCAGTTCGCCCCGTTGCCCCTGCATAGCCCTTGGGCAGCTGCACCTCGTACCCCCAGTTTGCACCACTCACCCAACCGGCCAGCTTCAAATAATTTGCCGTTGAGCCCAGCGCATCGGGTACTGAGTTCACAATATCGCGCTTACCATCTCCATCAAAATCAACAGCAATACGTTGATAGGTGGTGGGCATAAATTGTGTTTGGCCAAAGGCCCCCGCCCACGACCCGACCAAGTTTTGCACAGGGATATCACCACTTTGAGCGATCTTTAAAGTTGCCCACAACTCGCCCTTAAAAAAGGCCTGGCGCTTATTGGCACAGACCAAGGTCACTAACGAACGCACTATTTCGCGAGTCCCTTGTATCCGTCCGAAATTAGATTCGACACCCCAAACGGCTACGATGGTGTACCGGTCAACACCATATTTTTGCTCGGCCTCGCCAAGAGTCTTTGACCACTCTTTCAGCTTGACCTGTCCATCTGCCACGCGCTCATCGTCGACTAAACCCGCCAAATAATCCCAAATGGGAGTACGAAATTCTGGCTGAAAATCAAAAGCCTTCAGTACCGTTTCATCGGGCTCGATCCCTTTGAAGGCCAAATCGAGTGTCAAGGCGCTGATGCCCTGCGCGCTCGCGGCCTGCCTCAACCCCGCAACACAGGTATCAAACGTTTGCGCGTAGGCAACAAAAGCTGCGCAAGATAAAGCCAGCGCGCTCAAGACTTTTTTCATAAGTGGTGATCTTCTTGGAATGATGTGGTGCTCCGCTTGTTTCAAAGTGCTGCTTCGCTCGAGCTTTTAAACTTTAAGCCCTCTTACCCGAGTTCTGGCGATTTAATGTGTGCCTGTCCAACCGCGATCAATCAAGCACTAGGGCCTCACGACGAATCACCTCTCCCCACACCGGCACCTCTTTGCTGATGAGGTTAGCAAAGCTCTTGGGATCAAGCAGTACAGGCTCGCCATTACTTTTTAAAACTGCCTCAGCTTTCGGGTTAGTCGTAATCAGTCTAGCCGCTTCATAAATTTTTGTAATGATCGGCTGTGCAGTCCCCGCAGGCGCCAACAAACCCATCCAAAATGTGATCTCAAAACCGGCAAAGCCTGCCTCAGCCATTGTCGGCAAATCAGGAAGTTGAGCAATCCGCTTTGACGACGTCACAGCTAACGCCTTGAGCTTGCCTGCCTGAACATTAGGCACCGTGCTTAAGGTATCAAAGCCGGCGTTCAGTTCTCCGCTGATTATCGCCAGCCCAGCCAACGCGCCGCTTTTGTAGGGCACGTGTGTTGTTTTGATGTTGGCCCGATTGCTAAGCGATACAAAACTTAGATGTGCCAGGTTGCCTTGCCCGCCCGAACCGTAGGTCAACTTGTCAGGCTGCGCTTGAGCGTAACGGATTAGCGCTTGTATGCTATCCACAGAATTTTTCTGTGCCCACTCAGGATTTACCGCCAAAATGAACGGTGCTTCAATAATCATCGTAATCGGCGCAAAATCTGACGCTTTATAGGTAATCTGTTTATATAGCTGTGGGTTGATGGTGATGCTGCTCGAGTTCGTGACAAGCAAGGTGTACCCATCGGGCGCGGCTCGCGCCACTTCACCCACGCCGATTGCCCCGTTTGCACCAGGTTTGTTCTCAACCACAACCGGCTGCCCCAGCGTTTTTGTTAATTGCTCGGCCACTACTCGCGCCACAGTATCAGTCACCGAGCCCGCAGGAAACCCAACCACAATGCGAAGCGGTTTATTGGGCCAAGGCTTAGCGACATCCTGAGCATGAGCCGCTGTTATCGCTAAACAGCCTAGGGCAATCAGGGCGCCCAGTCTTCGGATTACGTTTGTCATTTTTTGTCTCCCGAGATATCAATTTGTTTCTCAGGAGTTTATCTTAAACCAAATCGCCTTTAGCCAACGCTATCAACTGGCGCCATTTCGCTGAACAAGGAAATTCAATGGGGCAAGCCAATCGGCTGTACTTTTTTTCAAGCCACTCAGTACAAGACCGTCTATCGCCCCTACCGGCACAAAGCGGTCGAGATAGTTTGCTACTATTCCGCAAGCAGGCGACTCTGTGCCCCAGAACTTAGAATAACCCCTATGCAAACAGACTTGTTTGAACCCCCCCCAAGCGAACACCACTCAGCAACAGCCGTTGTCAATCTTTTGGCAAAAGACGGCAGTGCAGCGTATATCCCTAAGGTTTTCGACCCAACCAGCTGCTCGACGTTATTCGCGTCGTTACGCACGACGCTCGACTGGCAACAAGACCAGTTATTTATGTTTGGAAAATTAGTCACGACAAAAAGAGAAGTCGCGTGGGTCGGGGATGCGGGCTGTTCTTATACGTATTCGGGCGTCAAAAAGTTTCCGCAAGCATGGACGCCAGAGCTGTTACGCATCAAACACACCGCTGAGGCGCTGGCGCATCACACGTTCAACTCGTGCCTGCTCAATCTGTATCACGACGGTGCTCAGGGCATGGGCTGGCACAGTGATGATGAAATAGAACTCGAGCAAAACGCACCGATCGCCTCAATCAGTTTTGGTGGCGAGCGTAAGTTTTCGTTTAAACATAAGTTTGAAAAAATTGGCGCCTCTGTTCTCTTAGAAAATGGGAGTGTGCTGTTGATGCACGCACCGACTCAACATTTTTGGCAGCACAGCTTGACTAAAACCAAGCGGATTGTCTCTCCTCGAATTAACCTCACCTTTAGAGCCATCAGGCAAGAGCAGCAATAAAATGACCAAAAAGACTATCGCGATTGTTGGCGCGGGCCTCGCGGGCTTAAGCTGTGCGGCTCGGCTCAAAGAGCTTGGCCATCACGTAGCGCTTTTTGAAAAAAGTCGTGGGCCCGCCGGGCGCATGAGCACCAAGCGCGGTGAGGATTGGGCTGCCGACCACGGTGCCCAGTACTTCACAGCACGAGATCCACTGTTTATTGAACAAGTGAAAAAGTGGGTAGCCGAGCAAGTGGTTGCACTCTGGACACCTGAAATCAAAGTGTTTGAAGCGAATCAATGGACAACTTTTCAGTCACAAGATCTGCGCTATGTAGGGACACCTGGAATGAATACCCCCGCCAAGCAGCTAGCCAAGGGACTCGTGCTTCACGCGAGCCAAACGATTGATGAGCTGGCTCAAAAAAACGGACAGTGGTTTTTACATAGCGCAGAAACAGGCGCTATCGCTCAAGGGTTTGATGAACTGATCCTGGCAATCCCCGGACCTCAGGCCCTTACCCTTGCACAGCACCTTGATCCCAACATTCAAGCGATTGCGGGTCAGTCAAACATGAAGGGGTGCTGGACGCTGATGGCGCGCTTTGAACATCAGCCAAAGGTGTCCTTTGAGGCTGCGTTTGTCAATCAAGAGATTATTAGTTGGGTTGCCAGAAATTCGTCTAAACCTCTACGCACAGGGCAAGAGTCGTGGACAATCCAAGCGAACCCACTCTGGAGCCAAGAGTTTATCGAGCTAAGCAAAGAAGACGTGGCAGATCAGATGTTGGCGTGCGCAAAAAAATTAGGCCTAGATTGCACAGGTGCTGAGATTTCTATGCATCGTTGGCGCTACGCCAGCGGTTCGACGACTGCGACGCTGGGCTTTTATACGAATCCCGCGCTGCAGCTAAGCCTCTGTGGCGATTGGTTAAATGGCGGTCGAGTTGAAGGCGCATGGTTAAGCGGCTACCACCTCGCAAATCAATTTGCTGAGTAAGAACTTAACGCATACAAGGGTACTGTAGTCGCCGTTCAGCTTTTTATTGAGTTGCGTGAGCGAAGACTCGTCACGCAACTCAACACTCACCGGACAATCGGCGCAATGCTGCTGAACTGGTCCGTCCACAATCTCAACCCCGTTTGGTCGACAGGCTCGTATCTGAGCAAACGACCCTGATCGTCTCGAATTTCGCGATTGATCGAGGGGTACGCCTTCAGGTAGGCCTGATCACGTGTCATGATGAAGTGCAGGTTTCTTCTCACGTTGCGCACCTCATCTAAATTCTGATATTTATGACGGTGAGCCATACCCAACACCTCGGCTTGGGCCTTCACAATAGGGTAAAGATTCAAATAGCCGTTGGTGATGTTGATCGCGATGTGACCATCCGGTTTAAGGTGATCGCGATAAATCTGAAACGCCTCACGTGTCAACAAATGGATCGGCACCGATCCGCCTGTGAAAGCATCCAGCACAATCACGTCGTACAACTTGTCTTTGGGCAGCTGCTCCATGCGCAGCCTGGCATCACCTAACAAAATATTTTTCTCACCCGCTTTACACGTCGATAAGTTGTCAAACCACTCCTGCGCAATCCGTACGGCCGCAGGGTTGATTTCATAGAAGTCATAGGCATCGGCTTGGCGCGCGTAGTTGGCCAAGGTGCCAGCACCCAAACCAATCAAGGCAACCGAAAGCGACGGTTTTTGGCTCATTGCCCACTGCAAAGTCTCGCCGATACCGCTGTCTCGCGCATAATAAGTGGTCGGCACATGACGAAGCGCGTCAGAAAGAAACTGCTGACCATGAGTCACATTACCGCTGAAAAAAACGCGGTCATTACGCTCGGGCTCCGACGCAAACCGTCGCTCTTTCACGGCGACCGTGCCATAAAAATTTCGGACTTGGTTAAGTAAAACCTCGGTACGGTCGCCCTTATGGACGTCGCGCCAAGACCATGGGTTTTCCATGACAAACAACAAAGCCACCATGACCACTGCCGTCAAAGCACCCGCCGCCTGACGCACACGACCAGAGGCGTGCCCCTCAAAGCGAAACAACACATGGCACGCCAACAAGGCCACCAAGATCAACGCCATCAACCACTCGAAGTAATCGTCAAAGAATTGAGTGGCCACGAGGGTCACGAACAAGCCCCCGCATGCCCCCCCAATCGACATGCACAGATAAAACTCGGTCAATCGACGCGTATCCACCGGCCTGCGGCGATACAACTCACCATGGCACAGCATGCACACCACAAACAACAAAGCGTAATGCGACCAACGCACTTCGTTGACGCCGTACTCCCATTGAATACCGAGCCAACTCGGTATATCGCTCAACCCTGAAGACGCCAGCAACAAAACCAGCGTGAGAGACGCAAACAACTTGGGGCGATACCACCGAGGGTGGTCAAACGTCAGGATAAAAGTAACCAAATACAAACCTAGCGTCGCCACCCAGAGCCCCGGCTCGGGGGCCACATCGTGGCTGATCTGATCAGTAGTCGCAATAAAAACCAATGAAGCCAAGGCCGGCAAAGCCACCCATGACAGGCGCTGGGCCAACGAAGGCTTGAGCGCACTGACCGCGCTCCGTTGTTTGGCTGGTACACCGTCTGCAGCCTCAGAGGGGCCTGCGCAGACCGGAGACTTGTTTTGCCACGCACCCAACGCCACTGGCAAACAAAGCAAGGCAAACACCCAAAAGCCAGCCGTCCAAAGACGGCCCATTTCCTGCTGCTCGAGCCAAGGCTCTAGCACATACGGAAAAGACAACAGGGCCAAGAACGAACCCACATTAGACAAAGCGTACAAACGGAAAACTGAGGAGGAGTGTGCCGTGCTGGTGAACCAATGCTGAACCAAAGGCCCGGTGGTCGCCAAACAGAAGTACGGCAAACCCACACTGGCCCCCAAAATCAGCAACACCTGAAAAACAGGTGAATCGGGTGACTCAGGTCGAAGCTCTGTACTGGGCAGCACTCTAGACGCCAACAAGGCCGCCAGCACCAACAAGACCACATGGATACGCGCCTGCGTTTTTCGCGAGGGCAAAGAGGCCAAAGCATGGGCATACAGGTAGCCCAAGCACAACAGACTTTGAAAAAACAGCATGGCCGTCGTCCAAACTGCTGGGCTGCCGCCAAACCATGGAAGGATTTGTTTGCTCAACAGGGGCTGAACCTGAAACAACAAAAAAGCGCTCGTAAATATCGTCAGCGCAAAGGGCAAGAAACTCCACGGATTGGGAGATTGGCTTGGTAGAGGATGGGTCATGATCACGCGTTGACTGGGGGCTGTGAATAAATTTTTTTAGTTTTGGCCGCCTATTCACCTCTTATTTGAGGGGCCGTCATGCTAGGCGCAGCGTGAATCGTACCAAACTTCAACCTCGTCTGAACTACCGGCCCACTAGGCACCCAATAAATTTCCCACAAAATTGGCAAAGTCACAAAAAGTCGTACCGAGATTTGTTGAGCTTTAAATACTTGAAAAAATAACGGTTTGACAGGGCGAGGTTCTGTAATACGATGTTTTGCAGAATGCAAACCGTTTTATCTCGTGCACTCGGGATATCGATATCAAGGCAACTACCGTGAACCCTCTTAGCGCAACAGCAATCGAACTCGCCCAAGCCTATCGCACCCGAACGCTCTCGCCAGTTGAAGCGACCAAGGCGGTTCTAGACGCCATCCCTGACTTCGACGGTCTCAATGCTTTTTGTCATCTGAATCCAGAACTGGCGCTGAGCGCGGCGCGCGCCTCTGAGCAACGCTACAACGCGGGCGCACCGCTTTCTGGCTTGGATGGCGTACCCATCGGCATCAAGGATTTGCTCGTCACGAAAGGCATGCCCACTAGAAGAGGGTCGCTGACAACCTCGGCCGATGATCCCTGCGACGCGGATGCGCCAGCGGTTGCACGCTTGCGCGAAGCCGGCGCGGTGATTCTAGGCAAAACAACAACACCAGAATTTGGCTGGAAAGGTATTACTGATTCTGCGCTTGCAGGTACGACAAGAAACCCTTGGAAGCCCACTCATACACCCGGTGGTTCTAGTGGTGGCTCTGCTGTACAGGTTGCTTGCGGACTGGGGCCCATATCTATCGGCACCGATGGTGCCGGTTCGATTCGCATCCCATCAAGCTACACCGGAGTCTTCGGCCATAAGGCAAGTTATGGCCGTGTACCCGCCTGGCCCACGAGCCAGGTCGGCACACTTGCCAATATCGGCCCCATGACCAGAACGGTGGCGGATGCGGCACTCACGTTGTCGATTATTTCAAAATGGGATGCAAGAGACTGGAACGCGCTACCCCAGCAAGAGATGAATTGGGCGGATTTGCCCAGCACGGGGCTCAAGGGTCTGCGCATTGCCTACAGCCCTGACTTAGGCTTTGGCGGAGTCGACCCAGACGTCACTGCGCTTGTAAAAGCAGCTGTTGAAAAAATGGCTGAACTTGGTGCGTACGTCTCTGAAATCACCCCACCCATCGGCGACATGAATGACACCATTGATGTGCTGTGGCAGTCGGGTTGTGCGTACGGCCAACGCAACATGACTGAAGCACAACTGAATGTCTTAGAGCCCGGGCTGCGCGAAGCGGCCGACCGTGGGCGTGCCTACACCTTGCCGCAGTATCTAAAAGCCGCCGAAGAGCGCAGTGCGTTCGGTGCACGCATGCGCGAGTTTCATACTAACTGGGATCTGCTTGTGCTGCCCACCATGCCGGGCACCGCATTTGAAGTCAACCAACTCGGCCCCAAACAGGCAGACGGCTCGATTGGCAGCGCCTGGCGCATTTGGAATCCTTTTTGTTATCTGTTCAACCTGACGATGCAACCCGC
>CAMBZR010000091.1 GCA_945872285.1 Bordetella parapertussis
CCCGCGCTGCGCGCAATGCCGCCGCACGAAATTTTTGCGTGTCGCGTACCGTTTCAACATAGAGCGCAATCACTTTAGTGGCCTCATCATCGACGAGCCACTCAATAAAATCAGCCAACTCTAAATCAACTTCGTTGCTGGTAGAAATCAATTTAGCCAGACCAATTCCGCGTGCAGCCGCCCGCGACAACAGCGAACCCAAGATGCCGCCGCTTTGTGAGACTAGGCTAATCACCCCAGACGGAAAATGCTCCATCTCGAGTGCACCAGAGGCAGACAACACAATGCCGTCGGTAATATTGACCAAGCCAATCGTGTTGGGACCAAGAATACGCATCGAGCCGGCCGCTTGAAGCAGCGCGACCTGACGCGTAGCACCGTCTTCACCGACTTCTGTATAGCCACTGGCCAATACAATCGCAGCCGCGCAACCTAAGTGCGAGAGCTCTTTGACGGCTTGCTGCGCGCGTTCGGCACTAAGTAACACAATCGCTAC
The DNA here is from genome assembly GCA_945872285.1 of Bordetella parapertussis. GTDB lineage: Bacteria > Pseudomonadota > Gammaproteobacteria > Burkholderiales > Burkholderiaceae_B > Zwartia > Zwartia parapertussis_D. The sequence goes on from CAMBZR010000091.1 coordinate 497, forward strand.
ATCAGGCACTGCAGGTAGCGAGGCAATATCGGGATAACAAGGTAGGCCACAAATCTCTGTCGCCTTTGGATTGACGGGATACACGTCACCCGAAAAGCCGTGTTTTAACAGGTAGGAAACGGGTCTGCCAGCCGTCTTAGTGATATCAGCCGAGGCGCCGATTACAGCGACACGTTGCGGCCGCATTAAACGAGTAATGATATTCATTGGGTTTTACAGTTATTGACTTTGAATTTTATTTTCAAGAATGATTTTTTTCCAGCGCGCCTGTTCGGCTTGAACATATTGCTCTAGTTCGGCGGGCTTTCCAACGGCAATCGTTAAGCCCTCTTGCTCGATCTTTTTGATAAATTCAGGATTCTTAACTGCCTGACTAATCGCTCTATTTAACACTTCTACCACTGCTACAGGCGTACCCGCTGGCGCATACAAGCCGTACCAACTTTCTACCGCGTAACCAGGTAAGGTCGCTGCAAGGGTAGGAATCGCGGAAAAAGCCACGGAAGGCATCGGACTTGTCACCGCAAGCGCGCGCAGCTTAGCGCTACCGATCAGCGGTGCAACACCAGCCGCTGTGCCGATAAACAGATCAACCTGTCCACCTAACAGATCAGTCATGGCCGGGCTGGCTCCGCGATAAGGAATGTGCGTGAACTCGATTTTTGCTAAATTTTGAAAGAGCTCACCAGCCAAGTGGGCCGAGGTGCCGTTACCCTGAGACGCATAAGTGAGCGCGCCGGGTTTGGCGCGCGCTGCGGCAATGATCTCTTGTACTGATTGAAACGGACTTTCAGCGCGCACCACCAAAACATTCGGCCCTCGGGCAATGAGCGCGATCGGCGTAAACGCACTTGCGGAATCGTAGGGTAACTTTGCTTGTAGCGTACTGTTTACTGCGTGCGCAAAAGTCGCCATGACCAGTGTGTAGCCATCAGGCCTACTTCTTGCCACGCTATCCATCCCAATGACCGTGCCCGCTCCCGGCTTGTTTTCGATCACAACAGTTTGACCAAGTTCTTTAGCCAGCCCTACTGCTAAAGCGCGCGAGGTTTGATCTGTGCCGCCACCCGGCGCAAAAGGCACAACCAAACGGATTGGCTTGTCTGGATAGGCTGCGCGGGCGACGTTCACGCCGAACAACCCGACAAACAACGACAAGGTCAAGACGCCAGAAAGTAGCGAACGAAGTAAGCTTATCTGAACGACACGCATTTGCAATAAGCGCATTTTTTCTCTTTATGTAGATAAACAATAAACTAAACGTGCCCCATTCAAGCTCACGCAGCCTCTGGAGCCGTAGCAGGCTGAGGTTTGAGTGGCGTTAAAACCGGTGCCTCAGTCTTTTTGACTATGCCCTGCTCGACTAACTTACTTAATACGCCAGACAGTTCGGTGTAGCTACGCAAGAGCACCGGCACTGACATTGCGACAGAGCCCACCGCCTTGATCGTTCGCGTGTCTTTGTCAGTTTGCGTCATATTGATCAGATCAAAACGTACAACGCCCTCGAGCCTCGTGGAGAGGTGACAAAACAGAATGCTTCGCCTGCGCTGACTGAGCCTCTGCAAAATGAGGCAAACTTTTGCGTTTTATGCTGGAAATATTGCACTGCAGCATCCGAGGGTCTAGCAACTGCGTGGTGCCGATCACAGGCAATTAGGCTATAACTATATCAAATACACAACGGATATCCGCTCAGATCAATCGAGACACAAAAAATGAAACAGTCCTGCAGAATTTTAATTTCATTGGCAACGATCGCGAGCGCGCTTGCGTTTGGCAGCCTTGCCCTTGCTGACACCTACCCCTCGAGGGCAATTAAAGTCATCGTGCCCTATGCTCCAGGCGGCGGAGCTGATTCCTTTGCACGACTTTCTGCTCCAGAACTTGAGAAGATTTTGGGCAAGCAGTTGCTTATTGAAAATATGGCGGGTGCAAATTCGGCCATTGGGGCGCAGGCGATGGCAAGAGCTAAGCCTGACGGGTACACCTTACTGTTCACCACAGACTCTACGGCAGTCGCCAATCCGTTGCTCTACAAAAATCTAACCTATAAGGCCGAAGATCTTGTCTCAGTCGGTACGCTCAACGAGGTCGCGCTTGGCATCGTTGTCGCCGATAGCCTACCCGTTAAAACCTTCAAAGAACTCGTCGAATACACCACGACTCACAAGGGCAATCTTGCCTATGGGTCTTACGGGCTAGGCAGCCAAGCTCACATGATGGGCGAGGCTTACAACAAGTTGACCAACTCTACGCTTGTGCACGTACCTTACAAGGGAGCCGCGCCGGCAGTCACCGATGTTATGGCTGGGCAAGTGCTGTTCACGTTTCCGGCCTTGATTACTGTGCGTGGCAATATTCAGGCTCAAAAAATACGGATGCTTGCCGTCACGAGTAGCGCCCGCTTACCTAGCCTGCCTGAGGTGCCAACGTTTAAAGAGTTGGGCTACGAAAAAATGTCAGTCGGTGCCTGGTATGGATACTTTGCACCTAAAGATACCCCCGCTACAGTGATTATGAAATTCAATGCAGCCTTAGCAACCTTACTTCAAGACAAAGTTTTTGTGGATAAACTGATTGAGCGGGGCGCCATTCCCTTGATCACCACACCTGAACAGATGCGTACCTTGATAGAGAAAGAAAAAATTTTTACGGCTGAAGTCTTAGCTTTGACTCAAATTAAAGTCGACGAATAGGCCGGCTAAGTCGGTGTTTGAACCCGACTCGCGCCCCGGCAAGGGCTGAGTGAATAAAAAGAACGGGGCTTTTCGAGCTCACCGTCGAAACAGATAAAATTGGGTCGCCTTAACTGAATGGCATGACGTTGACCTGCTGTAACCTTGTTTGAGTTGCATATGGCTTAACTCAATTAGCAAAAAAACGATTTTCAACAGGCTGCGTCAAATAACAGCCACAGATGCCATGCTCAACGTGGCAAATGAGGGCCAAATAACCACTAAACTCTATTTGCCGCCTAGACCCATGGTCACGGCACCGTCAGACGTCAGGCCTTAGTGGTAATAAGTACTTAGGAGCGATGATGAGCCAGAATCTCGTTGATCGTTTTAATCTTGTCTTTAAAGCAGGTTTAATCAATCGGTTTGGGCGAATCCCTGCAGCAGAAAAATTTACGATTGAATTTAATTTTCGTAATACTCCCCTCTCTCCCATCAACCGTGAAACTGCGAGACAGTGGATTATTGGGGAGTCGTTACCAAACCCCGTGCGCTTAAGATTATTAATTAATTGGCTTGAACTCGATGCTAGTTATATTTTTTCAAGGCGCACACCCGATGGCTCACCACCAATCGTTCGTCATAAAAATGCTGAAGATAGCCGTCATCTAGAAGTCTATCTGCATCAAAAACGAGAAAGGTTAGGACAAGCTGCGATAAATTTCGTGTCACCTCTGACTTGTATTCTCGATAAAGAGGGCGTCATTATTTTGGTGAATACCGCGTGGCGAGCCTCGGCCCAGAACTACCCAAAACTGAAGCACGGCAAATTAGCTTGCGAGGGAATCAATTATCTTGCCGTGTGTGACAATGCAAAAAATTCTGACTCAGCGGTCAAGATCGCACAATTTATTCGTGATGTCGTGCAAGACAATACGAAGAGCTTTGGCGCTAAATACCCTTGTCATAGTGAAAAAGAAAAAAGATGGTTTGAGGTCAAGATATCGTCCTTTGAATTTCGAGATGAAATCTGCTATATCGTGACTCATATGCCAATCACTGAGGGTCTCTTTGATTTAGACAATAGGAGTGTCAGATTTAATAGCTAGTGTGAGTTATTGATCTGGTTTTGCAGTCAATTCATTTTCAAAGCACCTTACCAGACGCCTCGTCTATCAAATGCATATTCGTGAGATCTGCGACTAGGGTGATTGCTTGCCCCGCTTGGGCACCAGCAAGAGGGTTCACTCTACCGCACACTTCAACACCTTGAAGCAGAAAATAAACCATGGTCTCCATCCCCATAGGCTCTGTGACCTCTAACACGACTTCAAAGTTATGATGCCCAGGCTCACGGTGCGGGCGTTGTTCCATGATGTGTTCAGGTCGCAGCCCAAACAGTAAAGACGTGCTACTCAAATAGTCGCGATAGCGCGCTGCCTTCTCATAAGGAACCGGAAAGGCAATTTGATCATTCAGCCGAACCTTCAACTCACCCGAGCTTTCTTCAAGCCGACAGGGTATGAAGTTCATCGAAGGCGAGCCAATAAAACCCGCTACAAATTTTGTCGCCGGAAAATGATAAAGCTCTTGCGGAGTACCGACCTGCTCAATACGTCCGGCATTCATAACCACGACTCTGTCGGCCAGAGTCATCGCCTCGACTTGATCATGCGTAACATACACCGTCGTCGTCTGAACTTTTTGATGCACGCGTTTTATCTCTGTGCGCATCTGGACTCGCAGCTTGGCATCTAAATTCGATAAAGGTTCATCAAATAAAAATACTTTGGGGTCTCTGACAATGGCTCGTCCCATCGCAACACGTTGACGTTGTCCGCCAGAAAGTTGTTTGGGTTTGCGTTGTAATAGCTCAGAAATATCCAAAATCTTGGCTGCCGCGTTCACGCGCTCTGCTATCTGAGGCTTGGGTACTTTTTTTAGACGCAAGCCAAAAGACATGTTCTCAAAGACTGTCATATGAGGGTACAGCGCATAGTTCTGAAAGACCATCGCAATGTCTCGGTCTTTGGGCGGTACATCGTTCACCACATGATCGCCGATCAAGATATCGCCACTCGTAATGTCTTCTAGCCCAGCGATCATGCGAAGGGTCGTACTTTTGCCGCAACCCGAGGGCCCGACTAAAACTAAAAACTCTTTATCAGCAATCTCTAAATCGATACCGCGAACCGCCGGCGTGTCGTCATAGTTTTTAACAAGTTGCTGTAACTTGACCTGAGCCATTTGATTATCCTTTTGTAGCACCTGCCGTAAGCCCGGCAATGTAATAGTCCATCAAAAAAGCGTAGATCACCAAAGGTGGCGCAGCCCCTAACAAGGCACCCGCCATAATCTGCCCCCAGTTATACACATCGCCCTTAATCAGTGTGGTGACGATCCCGACCGGCAACACCAACTGGTCAGTTGACGTCGTGAACGCCAACGGATATAGGAATTGAGACCAAGCCACTGTAAAGGCAAAGATCATGGCTGCGATGATCCCCGGAATCGCAACCGGAATAAAGATCTTTGTCAGCATCTGGAAGTATCCGGCCCCATCGATCAACGCTGCTTCGTCTAGCTCTTTGGGAATCGAAGCGAAATACGCAATCAAAATCCAGGTCGCAAAAGGTACGGTCAACGTGGGATAAATAATGATCAATGCCCACCAATGATTAATTAGTTCAATACCCATCGTTTGATTGAGAAAGGCAAAGATCTTAAACAACGGAATAAACAACAGCGTGTCAGGCACGAGATAGGTCAGAAAGACGCCAGTGGCCAGCGTGGTCGAGCCCCAAAACTTCATCCTCGACAACGAGAATGCAGCCGGGATACTGATCAACATCGTAACGATCACGACAATCACAGCAATCACGCACGAGTTTCTGAAAAACGTTAGGTATTCACTTGAGCGAAACAGTGCCACGTAATTATCAAAAGTTGGGCGATTGACCCACCAGGGATTTGTCACTGCTGAAATTTCACCACTGTCTTTCAGTGAAGTAATCAGCATGTATATCGGAGGCATCAAAAAGAATATTGCGAAAAGAACGAGAAAAAAGTACGACCAGAGTAACGCCCAGCGTCTACTGCGCTGCATGCTGCGCTGGACCGGTGCCACACTGCTCTTCGCTGCGATTGAATGTTGTGACACGATCAGGCCTCGTTTCCACGCTTGTTAACACCACGCAAAATGAATATCGCAGCGATCCCTAATATTGGCAGCATAAACAGCGAGACACTCGCGCCTAGGGGGATGTCGTTACCTTGGATGCCAAGAGTGAAGGCCCAAGTCGCAAAGACATGCGTTTGGTCGACTGGGCCGCCTGAGGTCAGAATCCGAACAATATCAAAATTAGAGAAAGTGACGATCAGGGAAAACAAGACCGTAATAGAAATAATATTTCTCATCATCGGTAGCGTGATGTACCAAATTTTTTGCCACCAGTTTGCACCATCAATCGATGCGGCCTCAAACAATTGTTCGGGCACTGACTTTAGGGCTGCCAAATACATAATCAAAAAGAACGGTGCGCCATACCAAACATTGACCAGAATGACAGAAAACCGCGCCCAGAAAGGATCTCCAAGCCAATTCACTGGGCCCATACCGATACGAACAAAAACCCAATTCAGTGCGCTGTAGGTTGGGTCGAACAACCAGAACCAGCCTAAGGTGCTCATGGCTGGCGGAATCACCCAGGGGATTAACAGCATGCCACGCCATTTGCGCTGGCCCTTGGCGGGAATCGTATGAACAAAATGTGCCAGCATAAAACCAATGGCAGCCTTGAAGATCACCGCCGTCACAGCAAACAGACAAGACTGCTTGACGACCATCCAAAACGTATTACGGTTGAACAAAAATTCGAAATTGCCCAGACCAACAAATCGTTCCATCGATTTATTCAAGGTCGCCAAATACATAGAAAACAACGCTGGGTAAATCACAAGTGACGCGACCAACACGATCAAGGGTAAGGCCAGAAAAAATGCCACCGTCGACTTGCGCCGAAGAAAAACCTTCATCGTGATAGGTCTTCGTGCTGCAGGGATCTGCAAACCCCTCACGTCATTTTCCATTGAAATTTTCCAGAATGACTCTTAGCCGGATCAGTGAATCATGGCGTGCGCACGCGGGCGCACAACCATGTCCCAGCAATAAAACACCTCGACTTAGAACTTAGGTTCGCATGAAACCTTCAAGTTCAGATGAAGCCCAACCAATTGCCTTCGCCACCGAGTCACCACCTTGTGTGCACTTAGCAATCATCTTGGTCATGGTTGCCTGAGCATAAATTTGCTGTGCAATCGCGACAGGTGCTGGTGCCGCAGCAATAGAGACAATCTCTTCGCCACGTGGTGGATAGTTGTAGGAAACACCGACAGGAGGCCCGACTTCAGCCCAGGTTTTGAAGTCACGAAGATTAGAGTAACCAGGAATGTCATAGCCACCACTGCCAATCACCATTTTCTCGATACTGTCTCTGTCAGACAAATGCGTGAGCAAGCTTTTTGCGGCTGAGATATTTTTTGACCATTTCCACGTGCCCCAAAAAAACGGCAAACCAGGGGAAAAGCGACCCTTTGGTCCCTTGGGAGATGGAAACGTCCAGCACTGTTCTGCAACTTTTAAATTATCCCTAACAGCGACTGCCCAAGCACTAGGCGGGTTCATGATCAGCGAGCCTTGACCCGAGATCAGATACTTGTTATTCGAAGCGTCGTCCCAAGCAAACACGTCAGGCGGAATGACTTTCACCAAGCGTTGCATAAACTCTAGCACCTGCTTGGTTGCATCGGAGTTCACTGTAATGTTGCCTTTAGCATCGACCAACATTGCACCATAGGCTGCAAAGAGTGCGCCGACCCAATCCACCGAGTCCGTTGTTTGACCGAGTCCCAAACCAAAAGGATTGCCACCTTTATGACATTTCTCAGCGACCGACAAGAAAGTGTCCCAGGTCCATTGATCTTGCAGCGCCTTGTCTGGTTTTCCATTTACCCCTGGATACATTTTGACAACATCTAGATTGGCATATTTCGCTAAAAGATCTATGCGGCCACACGGCCCCTTGACTTGACTGCCATTGGTAGCTGGTACGCCGATCCAAGAGCCATTGACTTTTCCAAGGTACTGCACGACGTCAGTCGCATTGCCGTTCTTTTTTATTGCTGCATTCACAATGTCATCCACTGGCACTAGGTTCTTAGCCTGATTGGGTGCATCCCAACTGATCAATTGAAGAATGTCGTGTCCGGATTTGGCTTGTGCCTCTGCCACCGCGGTAAGTTGCAGTTTGCTACCCTGCGAGGTGATGTAATCAATTTTGACATCCACCTTCTCTTTTTCTCCCCACTCCTTACAAAGCTTGGTGAGGGAATCGTTGGCGCCCGGAACCCAATGATCCCAAAAGCCAATCGAAAGGCTGCCAGCGGCGTGCGCAGTTCTGATAAAGGGTGAGGCAATCGTCAGTGCTGAAGCAGAAGCTGCACCTGCAATCAGACGCCGACGAGAAAATTTCACATTTGAAGCCATGAGTGTGTCTCCTGATAGTTAGAAAACGAACGAACCTAATGCCGTTACACCACTTCGCATAAATCCAAGCGCATTGATTTAAATAGTTATAAGCTTGGTTTACGATTGATCTGAATCAACAACCTAATCGTAATACCGAAGCTGATAATCAATGCTAGGGTTATCCATAATAAGCGCGATAAAAGCTTAGGCTACGTGATATCGAGTTCGGCATAACCACCCGCTGCAACGGCATCACAGCGTGCGCGAAAGTCTGGGCCTGAGCCACTGTAACGTGCAAGCACACGTACCGACTTACCCTCGACGTTCTTATTCACACCAGTCATCCACGAGTCGACGTCATTGGCCAAGAGACCCACAGAGGCGGCTTTGACGACGTCCATCCATGCCTCAACGCTTTCTGAACTAGCTTCTACGCGTGAGAGATTTTTTGTTTGCATGTAGACGAGTAGTTGCGAGACCCACTCGACGTTATATTCAAGGATGCGGGGGATGTTGCCCAGGGCTCCCATTGGCCCCAGTATCATCAGCAAATTCGGAAAACCTGCGTTTTGAAAGCCATGAAAGGTTTTGGCGCCCGCGGCCCATTGCTCTTTAAGCGATTGGCCTCCTATGCCACGCAGGTCGATCTGATCGTAGGCGCCGGTCAGTGCGTCGAAGCCTGTCGCGTAGATAATCATGTCAAACTCAAAATCACGCTCTGTCGTTTTAATCCCAGTCGCGGTGATTCGCTCGATTGGGGTCTCGCGTAGATCGACCAATTCAACATTGGGCTGGTTATAAGCCTCGAAATAGCCACTCTCAAGAGGCAGACGACGCGTTCCGAAACCATGGTTTTTAGGGATGAGTCTTTCGGCAGTGACGGGGTCTTTGACCCGCTGACGAATTTTGTCAGCAATGAACTCGGACATCCAGGCATTCGTTTGAGGATCCGTCAAAAGATCGCGAAAATTTCCAACCGAAACAGAAAAACCTCGTTCTTTGTATAGTTTTTCCCAGAGCTCTTTACGCTCTTGCTCTGACACATCGACACCACGACGTGGATCAGGATTATGAAGAAAGCCAGAAACATTTTCGTGACAACGTTTGAAGATATCTGGATAGGAAGCCTTGATCGTGCTTTGCTGTTCGGCAGTAATGAGACCGTTGTGTAAGGGCGCACTCCAGTTTGCTGTGCGCTGAAAAACGGTAAGCTGGCCGACCGTTTTGGCAACCTCTTGAATGGTTTGAATACCAGTCGCGCCGGTTCCTAATACCGCAACGCGTTTTCCTGCAAAGCTGACGGGTTCATGCGGCCAGTTTGCTGTGTGGCAAGCAATGCCGGTATAGTCTTTGACACCTGCAATATTTGGCAGGGTCGGCACCGACAGCGGCCCAATCGCGGTGATAAGGAACTGCGCAACCAGTCGCTCACCGGTGTTTAAGGTTAAGTGCCAATCCCCTGTTGTTTCGTTCCACTCGGCACGGACCAGTTTGCGATTAAAAAGAATATCTTGGCGCAAGTTGAATTTATCAGCAACGAAACCGGCGTAACGCAGTGTTTCGGGTTGCGGGGCGAAATGCTCAGTCCAGTCCCATTCTTGGAGCAATTCTTTCGAAAAAGAGTAGCCATAGCTATAGCTTTCAGAATCAAACCGCGCGCCGGGGTAACGATTCCAATACCAGGTGCCCCCCACATTGCTGCCAGCCTCGATGACGCGCACCGACATGCCAAGCTCTCGCACACGAAACAGTTGATACATGCCGCCTAGCCCAGCCCCGATAATGATTACGTCAAGTTTCTGGGTGGGTGCTGGGTCGTTGATAGCGGTTTGGTTTGGATTCATTTTGGCTTGTTGTTATTTAAATGATTGGGGAAAATTTACCACCATTTCATATCGCCCTGCAGGCATCGCAGCGCAGATCATGAGGCATACACCAAGCACGACTGCGGAAAAACCCCACCGCCGCCGCCCCTCGACTTACTGCTGGTTTGGCACACCTCTGCATCGAGGGCTGGAGCTTAGAGCAGGCTGAAATTGCGCCTCCAAGCCCCGAAACTGGCCAATTGCTCTTAGCATTAGCGCACTGAGACTGCGATAGTCAAACAATCATTGCATTAATAGCAAAAAAGAGATAAATTAACGATGTGGACAGTCCAAGTTAGCCCGCTAGCTGAAACGGAACTGAGGACAATGCCCACAGATATTCAGGCGCGTTTTGTGCACATTTCAGAAATGCTTCAAGAGTTTGGACCACAATCAGTCGGGCTACCGCATGTTCGTTTTTTGCAAGACAAGCTACGGGAAATGCGAATGAAAGGCCGAGACGGCATCGCTCGGGCGATTTATGTTGCACAAACTGGCAAGCAGTTAGTGATGATGCATGTATTCATCAAAAAGACCGAAAAAACACCACGCAAAGCTCTTAAAACAGCAGCAGAGCGACTACGGAGGATAAATAATGGATAGCCTGAAAGAAGTTAAAGCACGCATATTGAAAGATGCCGAGGTCAGTGCCGAGTACGCATTGCAACAACCCGAGTTTGCCATCGCGCGCGAGCTTATCGCAGCACGTTTGCGAGTCGGAATAACACAAGCCGAGTTAGCGCAGCGCATGAGCACGACCCAATCTACGATTGCCAGATTAGAGAGTGGGCGCATGATGCCTTCAATGCGCACATTTGCTCGATATGCTCAAGCGACGAATAGCCATACCGTGGTGCGGTTGGTAGCAAACAAAAAAGCCCAACCTTGTGAGTTGAGCT
>CAMBZR010000092.1 GCA_945872285.1 Bordetella parapertussis
CTGGCGTGTACGACAGCTTTACTGTCATTGGTACTCAAGCACTGTATGCCTATGAGGCAGAGGGAGGCGCTCATTTTTTACTCGAATTACTTGCCTCAGGTGACGTTGACTTGCTCTACGATGGGCGTAAAAAAATGACCGTCGTATCCGAAAAACTAGACGGTAACGGCCTGCTAGGGCTGTTAAAAAATACGGATAAAACGTTTGCGTGTGTTCGTGAAAATGGCTACCGAGCTGCCAATGCGGGGCAATTTATGGTTGACCTCGTGACTGCACCACGTGGAATGCATACCACTAACCTTGTCACCTTCGCCGAGTCGGATCTTGTTGCGGTCGAGGTGCCCGGATTGCAGTGGCTGCTGAACTCTCCCAAACTCGACGCGATTGCCATCGATGAAGACGGTTGGCCTGTACCAATGCGAGTGCCAGACCCGCGAGCTTTTGCATTGCATAAAGCTTGGCTCTCTGGTCTAACGACTCGAGAAACGATTAAAAAACCGCGCGACTTAGCGCAAGCTCGAATCGTGGCAAGACTGGTTAGGGCGAATATGCCGCAGCTTTCATTTGAAAGCACACTGACATCTTTACATGGTGATGTACGCAAGCTGCTGCCGCTCCTACTTGGCGAAGAATAAAAACTTACGAGCAGTTAGTCTCCCTCCTGCAGACCAAAAGCAAAAAACCTGAGATTTCAGCACCTCAGGCGGCTTTCCGTTTTCAGTGGGCGCGACCTCCGAGTCGCGATTCTTCACGCAATCTGGTGATCGTGTACTAAACGCTTTAGCCTAGGGTGTAAAAAAATAGGGTCTTGGCAGTTCACGGCACCAACTGCACCGGCTGTGCGAACATCGGATAAATTGGTAGTATTGAATCTTGATCTCAGAAAAAAAATACTAAAAGGAGTCATCATGAAATTTCCTCGTCGCTCATTCCTGCAAATGGCCATGGGTGCATCAGCTTTGTCGGCAGTTAGCCGAATTAGCTGGGCGCAAGCCTATCCTTCAAGTTCGGCTCGCATTGTTGTTGGCTTTGCTGCTGGCGGAGCCACCGACATTCAGGCTCGTTTGATGGGCCAATGGCTTTCGGAACGTCTTGGCCAACAATTCATAGCGAACGAAGTCAGATTTTTTGCTTTCTGAGCTTAACCGTCTCACCGAGGATCCATCATGACAACAGCTGTTACCCCTCACGTTGCAGAGCATGCCTCTCTGAATCCGTTGGCCTCGCGCCTGGTCGACGTAGACGCACTGCCGTGGCAGACGACGCGCTTTGAGGGCATTGTATATAAGCCGCTGATCTTTGATCGCGCCAGCGGTTTAGCCACCTCGTTAATGCGCATGGAGCCAGGCGCTGTTCTTCCAGATCACGAGCATGTCATGATTGAACAAACTTGGGTGCTTGAAGGGCACTTGGTTGACCAAACTGGGCCAGACGTTGGCATCGAGTGTAAAGCGGGTCAGTTTATTTGGCGCCCTGCCGGAAGCCGCCATAGCGCATGGTCGCCCAAGGGTGGCTTGTTTTTAGCGATGTTTCAGATCCCGAATAAATTCTTTTTCAAAGATGGGCAGGTGACCGATATGGGTGGCGTCGATTGGGAGTCAATCTGGGGCAAGTCTGTTTAGCGCCAAGTCATTAAGTAAATCTAGCAAATCAAGCACCTGCGGGTGCTTTTTGTTTTGACTCATGCACATCAATTAGGCACGCAAAGAATCTTGCTCATTCAGGTTTAATGCCCGCACTATCCAAAGCCTTTTTCCAAACTACGAGTTGATCTTTCATAATCTTATCAAGATCCTCGGGCGAGCCACCCGCGCTTTCCATCGACTGACGTTCGAGTTGCTCGCGCACTTCTGGCATCTTGAGCACCGCGTTGAGCTCTCGGTTCAGAAGATCAACGATCGGCCTTGGCAGTTTCGCAGGGCCTACCAGCGCCATCCAGCTGATGTTTGTGAAATTTGCCAACCCTGCTTCTGTCATCGTCGGTACATCCGGGAAAATTGGGCTACGCTTATCGAGCACGACGCCTAACGGCCGTAACCTGTTGTCTTTAATGAAGCCGGTTGATGTGGCCGGTGAGGTAAACGCCAGTTGTATGCGATTGGCTAACAGGTCGGCGGTTTGTTCGGGTTCGCCTTTATAAGACACCTGCACGATATCGACCTTGCCCAAGGTCTTAAGCTGCGTCCCGTAAATCAGTGCTGCAGTGTGTCCAGAGCCGAAGTTCAGTTTGCCCGGATTAGCGCGCGCATAGGCAAGCAGCTCGTTTAGGTTTTTGACGGGCAGCTCTTGATTGACCAACAGAAAATGCGTGAAGTTGCCAATAAATCCGATCGACGTGAAGTCGGCTGGCACGTTATAGGGCGGGTCTTTCATGAGAAAGGGAACCCCCGCTAATGGGCTATTGGTGCCCATCATCAAGGTATACCCATCAGGTGCAGCGCGTGCAATAAGCTGGCCAGCAATCGCGCCGTTTGCCCCAGCTTTGTTCTCGACGATGACGTTTTGGCCTAAGCGTTGCGAGAGCCTTGGTGCGATCACTCGTGTGAGGATGTCGGTGACCGAGCCCGCCGGAAACGGAACGATGAGACGTATGGGTTTGTCTGGGTATTGCGCACACGCTATGGTCGAAGCGAGTGCGAGGGTGCCAGCTGCAACGTAGGTCATGATGCGTTTGTACATGGGGCGTCTCTTTAGTTTTTTTATAAAAATTCATGAGTGCATAGCACCGAGCCGTTGCTCTAATACCTGCTCATCTGTGTAAACTTATCATAATACAAACTTAGAAGGCGATTTCTGTGAAGGTACAGTTTGTTATTTCTGGATGCGATCATTTACAAGGTCAAACATGATGGCACTAAATACTTCAGAAGCACCTGTTGCACTGATTACGGGGGCCAGCAACGGCATCGGAAAATCAATGGCCTTGGGTTTGCTCGCAAAAGGCATGCGCATTGCCGCCGTTGATCGTGACGCGCAAAGCTTGCTTGCACTCAAACACTTGGCCAATCAGTCAGAACAGGCCGAACGCCTTGACGTATTTACAGAAGATCTCACTCGCTTCGATGCCGTGTCTTTGGTAGATCGCATCCAAGAAAAGCTAGGTGGCGTAAATATATTGATCAACAATGCGGGCCTCGGTCAGGGGCAAATCCGCAGTGACTATCACCGGCATCCGCCCAAGTTTTACGAGGTCTCACCCCAACAATGGCTCAACGCGATCGCAGTCAATGCGAATGCAGTCTTTTTACTCAGTCAAGTGGTGGCAAAGCACATGCTTGGTGACGGCTGGGGGCGCATTATCAATGTCACCACAAGTTTAGGCACCATGCTCAGAGAGGGCTATTGCCCTTACGGCCCAACAAAAGCCGCTGCTGAGGGGCTCAGTGCCGTCATGGCAAGCGATCTGAGCGGCACAGGCGTCACCGTCAATGTGCTTGTGCCAGGTGGCATTGTCAACACCCCCATGATTCCTGGCGAGGCACCCTTCTTGCGAGAAGAGCTGATTCAGCCCGAGGCCATGTTGCCGCCTCTTTACTGGCTGTGCTCTCGCGAGGCCAATGAGGTGACTGGCCTACGTTTTTTAGCGAATCAATGGGACGACAGACTGCTGGGCGCAGCGGCTGCAAAACGGGCGGGTGCACCCATCGGCTGGAAGGATCTTGCAGTCTTACCGGTCACACCGAAGTTCAAATCCTAATTGGGCGCAGCGCCAGGCGCTGTCCTCTTTTGAGTCACGGAGATGCGGCTTCAGTTAAAACTTTTATTCGGCCTTGATCCCGTTCTTTTTCATGACGTCAGTCCATTTGATGATGTCAGCTTCGATCTCGGCGGCGAAGGCTTTTGGTGTGCTGCTGATTGCTTCAGAGCCTTGCTCGGCGAAGGTTTTTTGAGTGACCGGGTCGCGTGAAATTTTGGCGATTTCACCTGCAAGTTTCTCTAGGATGACGCTAGGCGTACCGGCCGGCGCAAGCATGCCGAGTTTGAAGGTGACGTTGTAGTCTGGGTACCCTGATTCAGCGACGGTAGGCACATCGGGCAACAGCGGCGAGCGTTTGACGCCTGTGACGGCGAGCGCCCGCAGTTTGCCACCCCTGATGTGCGGCAACGCAGTCGAGGTCGTCTCAATCATCATTGAGGTTTGCCCTGCAACCGTGTCTGCCAAGCCTGGTGCATTGCCTTTGTAGTGCACTGCAGTGAATCGCGCGCCAGAGGCCATAGTCAGCAATTCAACCGCCAAATTCGATGAGCCGCCAGAGCCCCCCGTTGCTACGTTAATCTGTTTTGGTTGTGCTTTTGCTAGGGCGATGAGTTCTGCTAGTGTTTTGACGGGCAGTGAAGGGTGCACCACCACGATCAATGACAACTGAGTCACTGAGCTAACGGGTGCAAAATCTTTGTTCGTGTCATAGGGCAGGTTCGCAAACAGCCCTGGATTCATGGTGTGGGCCGACGTGATCGTGCCGGTTATCAGCAAGGTGTAGCCATCAGGCGGGCTTTTTGCGACAGACTGGCTACCGATAATGGTGCTTGCGCCCGGGCGGTTTTCAACAATCACTTGTTGCCCAAGCTGCTCAGATAATTTTTTTGAAATGATCCGCGCGGTGATGTCAACATTACCCCCTGCGGTATAGGGCACTACGATTTTGATCGATCGCGTTGGGTAATCAGTCTGTGCGCTTGCGGGTGCTAGCGCACAGAGCAAGCCAAGGGCTGCGGCAGCAACACTGACAGACCAATGATTCAATGCCTTGCGCAGCGTTATTTTTTGAATGAGTCGAATCATGTCGTCACCCCTAATTGTTAGAGAATGCCAAACTTCGCAGGTACAAGTTACGCACCTTGGCTAAAGTGTTATGTTAACCACTAAAATATACTGAATGAATGGTATGTTTAGAGAATATACCAACTACGAGTGCTTATATTTTGTTAATTCAATGCCCTTCAGGCAACTTTTGCATACTGTCATGAAAAAAAATCGAGTTAAAAGCGTTTGGGGTGCCGTCCTCGTGAGTCTATGCGCGGCATTCAACCTGTCCAATGTGCAGGCGCAAACCTTTCCCAGCAAACCGCTCAAGATTATTGTCGGCTATCCACCGGGGGGGTCAACCGATGTTCCGGCCCGAATCGTTGGGCAAAAGCTTTCAGAAGTGTTGGGTCAACCCGTTGTGATTGAAAACAAACCTGGCGCGAGTGGCAATATCGGTGCCGAACTCGCGGCCCGCGCAGCGCCTGATGGCCACACCATTTTTTGGGTCTCGATCGGCACTGCGGTGAGCGCCTCATTATTTCCAAATCTTGGCTACAGCTTGTTTAAAGATTTTGTCGCCGTCTCACAAGCAACGTCGGTAACGAGTTTTTTGCTTGTGCATCCCTCTTTACCGGTCCATAGCGTCAAAGAATTGCTCGCCTATATTCGAGCGCACCCAGGCGAGCTCAGTTATAGCTCTTCGGGTGTTGGCGGTTCTCCTCATCTGGCTGCAGAATGGTTCAAATCAAGAGCAGGCATCGAGTTGGTGCATATCTCGTACAAAGGGACGAGCCCCCAAGTCGTGGATTTATTAAGTGGTACGGTGAAGGTGGCGTTTCCGACAATGCCTGGAATGATCGAGCACGTGAAGCAGGGCAAACTCAGAGCGTTAGCGGTGACCAGTCCTGCGCGTAGTGCGCTGTTACCTGAAGTCCCCACCATGATCGAAGCTGGTTTCGAAGGCTATGTGGCAACCTCCTGGAGTGGTGCCATGGTTCCTGCAGGAACACCCGAGCCCATTGTGCGGCAGCTTAGCATCGCGATCAATCAGGTACTCGCGTTACCCGACATTCAACAAAAATTAGCCAGCCATGGCGCCGACCATGCGGGCAGTACGCCCGAGGCCTTTAAAGCGTTTATTGAAGCAGAGACGCTTAAGTGGGGTCAGGTCATCAAAGACGCAAAGATCGTCAATCAATGAACGGTGCGCGCTAGCTTATTGCGGTCCGAAGACACTCTCGATTGATTTGAATAGCTTACGCGCGTCGCCGACGCGCTGGGTAATACCTAGCCGATCAAGCACTTCAAGAATCTCAATCGCGAGCATACGATTGACTCCAACAATATCGCGAAATTGCGCGGCAATAAATGTTTGATCTGGGTTTGCAAGGGCTAACTGCTTTGCCAGCCTCGAGAGCTCGATAATATTTGCACGGGTATAAAAGCGCTCTGAACGTACCCGGTAGAGTTCGCCTTCTTTGACTTTTCGATGCAACAACTCACTCAGGACTAAGGTCTTCAAACCGACGCTTTGCGCTAAAGCTTCGGCCGTTAAGGCTTTGAATCCTGCAGTCATCAGCGCAGGTTGAATTTTTTGCCACATCAGTTGATCAGAAGAATTTGCCGTTGATTGATGGCTGGTCAAAGCGATCACAGCGCCTAGTATGACAATTTGTTTTTCTACAGCAAGACTTTTCAGAAGTGATAAAAAGACCGTCGCCTTCATGTACGGTGCAGATCGCTGACGGAGCTCTTTTAGACTGATCCCTGCCGCCTGAGGCTCAAGACGGTGGTGGCGCTGCACCTCGATCAAAATACGTTCGGTTAGCTTCTTGTGTGCCTCATTTAACTGAACATAGGTTGGTTCTTTTGCAATGACGCGTGCGTTTAATTGTTTGAGCATTGCTGACAATTCTGTCTGCGTAATATTCAGGCTACGCCCAAATTGATCAGCGTCGAATCCGGTATCGGCATGACAAGAGAGCATGGCGGCCAGCGCCGCCCTTGGCTCAGTGTGGCTCAAGGCCGCAAGTTCAGTATCTCTGAGCGGCTTTTGCCGCACTCGCTGCGGGGCGAAGGGATCGAGCACGGTGCCTCCGCCGAGGGTACGCTGCGCCGATTGATCGCGCACAATGAAGCGATCACCACTTAAGCAGGCGATCGCATGGCTGAGAACAAGTTGCGCGTGGCCGGTTGCACCAAAGGCCAACGTACCACCTCGGCGAATTGAGACATGCGCCACGACTTCTGTGGTGCCGACATGCAGGTGCACCTGAGTCCAGTGCGCGAGACCGTGTGTTTCTGTGCTTAAGACGGTCAAACTGACATCTAAGCGTGTCGTGGGTGCGTGCAGTGTAGGCGCAACGAGCCAGTTTCCGCGGCCACAGTCTAATGTGCTGACGCCAACAATATTGAGTGCACAGCGCTCGCCAACTCTTGCCTCGGTGACGGCAACACTATTTTTGTGAATGCCACGCACGCGAACACTGATACCTGCCGGAGAGATCGTCAAGCGATCTCCCACACGCACTTGGTGGGCAAAAACCGTTCCGGTAACGACAGTGCCACTGCCCACAATGGAAAACGACCGATCAATTGCAAACCGAAAGGATTGACCTTCTAATTTTTTGGGGTGAAGTTCGCGAGCGGCGTTGGCCAAACGATTGCGTAGCTCAGGAAACCCGCTTTGCGTCACTGCCGAACATTCGACAATATCGATACCTGCCAGATTCGTACCCTGTAGACAGGCGCGTACTTGTTGACGGACTTCAGCGACACGTTCTGTGGAGACTCGATCGACTTTGGTCAGTACGGCAACGCCTGCCTGAACGCCAAGTAAGTTCACAATGCTTAAGTGCTCGATGGTTTGTGGCATCACACCGTCGTCGGCTGCCACCACAAGCATGACATAGTCAATGCCACAGACACCCGCCAGCATGTTGCGCACAAAGCGTTCGTGCCCAGGCACATCCACAAAGCCAATGGTTGGAGTTTCTGCAAGCGTGAGATAGGCAAAGCCGAGGTCGATCGAGATGCCTCTGGCTCTTTCTTCTGGTAACCGATCGGTATCCACCCCCGAAAGCGCCTTAACAAGCGTGCTTTTACCGTGATCAATATGTCCTGCCGTTGCAACAATCATTATTTACGAGACAATTTTCTCAAGTACAAAATGCGAAATACCAAAACTGGGTATGACCATCGAGTGCAAGCCCTGGCCACCCGCAACAATGATTTGGATTTGAGATGCTTCATCCAAATATGGAATATGCGTTGTGCCGGGTACGACATTAAACGTTTTGCGTTTCGTTCGATACCATTCTTGACAGCCTTCGCTGACGCGACTGAGTTGAAGTCGCATGCGGGTGTGTAGCTCTTGACGAATATCTTGTTTATTCATCCCATGTTTTGCCAACATTGCGGCGTGCTCGGGGCCCAGTGCGAGCAGCATTTCACCACCCGAACTCATATTGTTGCCGCCCACAGTCATCATCACATCCGAAATCATGAGTAACAACTCAGCGGCATTGGCGCTTGCATGGTCTTGAACATTATGAGGCGACTCCGCTGCGTGGACCAGCACGCTGCTATCGCTCAGTGCCAGGCCATGTTCAACATGAAAGGGCTCCCAAGGATTTTGCTCTTCATTTTCGCCCGCACAAAAACTGAATTTGCAGGGTGTACCGTGCGTCGCCATATCCGTTTTTCCGGGGATACCTTGCCCAATATTCATCAAGACAAGGCGAACCGCACGTCCGATCGTCGCGTTTGCCCGAAAGCCCTGGCCAAAAACATTCGACTGACAGTTCAGGCCGATCTCATGACGAATCGGCCCATTGATCACAAGCATTGGCGCGACTGGGTGAGTGGTTGACTGAACGCCCGACAAGTTAAAACTAGGCACGCTGAGCGCTCTGAGGGCAGCCACGAGCACGGGCATGTAACATGGACGACAGCCCGCCATGACGGCATTGATCGCAAGCTTTTCAACACTACATAAAGCGTAGCCTGGCGCAATTGCGGCAATTTCGGCGGTGGCGGACAAGCCACTTCCAGCAATCATTGCCGCGACCCGCTCAGGTGTCGGAGGAACAACCGGTAGACCATCGGTCCAGCCTTGTTGCTCGAAATAATCTTGCAATGAATCGGGCGATGAGCCTAGCTCTAATACGGTTGCGCTGGTGCTCATCACGAGCCCTCCATCTGTTGAACGACTCGCGACTTTCGGTGCAGTGTTGGTCTTAAGTTTTGGGTAGACCGGTCAAAAATTGCACGACATCGCTTAACCGCTCTTGTGCGATGACATCGATTTCTGGCAGGGTACGGTTTGCTAGAGGATGATCGATTAATAGGATGGGTAGCGCAGGCAACCCCAAAGACTTTGAACGTGTCGCCGCGATCCCACGAAACGGCTGGGTGCAGAACGTCACGGTTGGAATCCCGAGAGACTCTATCGTGTGCGAGTCGTGGACACTCCACGACGAGCACGAGCCTCAGTCGCCTGAGGCCGTGAGCATCAGATCGGGTTTCCATGCAGTGATCTCAGAGACGAAGGGTGCTGCAGCAGCTGAAGTCGGTTTGCGCCACATCTTGATGTCGCTTACGCCCAAGCGCTGCAATTGCGCGCCGAAGGCTGTGAGCAGTTCGCGCGCGTTGACTTTGTTATTGTCGAGCAGCGCCAGTCGTTTGCCCACCAAGCTCGCGAGTCGCGGGGCGAGATGACGTTGTCCTTGCGCACGACCACCCTCGGGGATCAGATCGTGTGGATTTTTAACCGGAGTATTTGCTTCAACTCCAGGATGAAGGACATGCAATTTTTGTGCAGCATTTAAAAGACTCATGCTCGACTCCTTTTTCTCTATTCTAGACCGATCAGGTTTCAAAAGTTCCAGTTCGCAGGTAAGTCGATTGACGCGGCAACGGGGTAGCCCAAGCGACCATTGTGGGCGAATATATAGGCGTTGGTTCGCAAGGGATCGCCCGTGACCGCGATCATGAAGTCATCGACGCAGGTGACCAAAGGTACCAGACGATCCGGATCGTCTGATTCGCAAAAAACCTTGGGTATTCTTCCGGCCTGATACTCTTCGGTGAGGTTCCAGATGGGCTTTTCGGCCCAGACGCGAAGCATGTACTCAAACTTGCGGGCAGGGATGCGTACATGCTCGAACAAGTATTGTTTGACCGCTTGTTTTGACCAACCGCCTTGCGCAATCGCCTCGGCCAAAATTGGACTGAGCAAGATCAGCGGGCGTAAGGTTCCGTAGGCGCCTCCAACTGTGAAGGTAATTTGCCATGAATGCTGGCGAATCACCGCATCCGCAATAATCGGCATGATCTCTTCGGGCGTGCTGCCCGAGACCGAGGCAATCAAATTGCCGCCGGTGTAGCGCGCAATGGTGACCGTGTTGTCGCTGGCTTGAAAACCCATTTCGACGCTCGTTGGACTCCAGCCAATGGCGCGTAGAACCTCTTCGTTCTCGGCGGCGACGACGCGCCAGGTATTACCAAAGGTGGCTTTATCGTTTTTGTGCAATAAAAAGCCCGCGACATTGCGTAGATACAACCGCCAAAACCGACCAACTGAGGTGTTCGGCTGAAAGCCATCGCGCAAGACATTTTCTCGATAATTGAAGCCGAGCTGTTGAACGATTGGGCCATTCAAAATAATCAAGGTCTCGCCGCCGGGGGTGTTGCCGCTATGTTCGACGCCGTAGGCGGGGTCTGCCATGGCTTGCACCAAGGCAACCAAGATCGGCATATATTCTGGACGGCATCCTGCCATCACGCCATTGACGGCAATGCTCCAAATCGTGGCGGCGCGGTTGTCCGGTAACAAAACGCCCAAGACTTCGTCGGGCTTTCTGTCGGTGTAGCGCAAAAATGCTTCAACTTTGGCTCGCGTTGGCGGAACGATCGGTAGGCCATCGCTCCACTCTTTTTCAAGAAAAAGTTGATTCACTGCGTCAAAACCACCCTGAAACACGATGTCCTGTGCTTGAGGCTCTGATACAGTCTGACCGGTCCCACTGGCCTGCATAAGATTCTTAATGACCTCTGCCGTGGTGACCTCTAATATATTGTGACGCAGCATAGTGGGGCTTTGGGCGCCTGGGTGCCCTGGCACCAAAGCCACCGGCATACTGGGCAAGCCCAAGCCGATCGACGAGGCTGCGGCAAGCTGTAAAAATCCCTGACTGACCAGTGAAGAACTGGGTACACCCGCTTCTTCACATACTGCACTCGCCCGCAACACGGCGGGCGTGCAGCTGCCTCAGCAACCCATTCCTGAGATGACGGCATCCGCCTTTAATTCTTTGAGTCGTTTGGGCAAATCTGCCAAAATTTGTCGCTCATCGGCGCCATGCGTGTTACCGAACACGCTCCAATGTATAAAAGTGACACTCGGGAATTTAACTTTTAATCCTTCTTCTAAGGCATCGAACACCTGATCGCCCTTGAATAAGTAATCCCAAAGCTGAACAATGATTTTGCCATTCAAGGTGTCAAGCCGTTTGGCCAAAGATTTTCCCTGAACTTGCATCGGGCTGCGTGGCCACAGCACCTCGTAGTGTCCATCATTTGATTGATTTTGCATGCCAAGTCTCCGGTTATTTTTTGGCTGCTCAACCGAGCGAGTTTGCGACCTCAGCGTTGAGCAACTTTTTATAGCTCAAGCATAGGGCAGAGCAGGGCCCAGTGCAACTAGATCGCAG
>CAMBZR010000093.1 GCA_945872285.1 Bordetella parapertussis
AAATCACAGCATCCTATTTAGAGCGGTACAAAGAACGTCTACAGGGCGCGCCTGACTTGCGCGCTCTGTAGACGAGAATTGACATGGCTTCGCTGCGGCGTCAAGTCTGAGCCGCAAAAGACCTTGGTTATCAAAAATATAAAGTAGACTAAGCGCGCTGCTGAGTGCTAGCGCAGCTACGCTTACCCGAACTATCTAAACAAAAAAACTAGGCGCCATCGCCCCGGAGACCCCCATGCTGTTTTTAGTCATTAGCACCCCTCGCCCCGAAAAACCCACCTCGATGGCCAGCACACGTCATAGCTACTGGGATTGGATGAACCCCTTGCTTGAATCAGGCCTCGCAGTGTCGGTGCACGCACGTGTTGGGCGAGGCGCGGTTGCGCTTTTTGATGTGGACTCAACTGAGACTTTGCACCGCTTGATGAACGAATGGGGCGACATTGTGCCTGCGCACATGGATGTCTATCCTCTGCTTGATCAAGACACCGCGAAGAAATTTTTGCAAACTCAAATGAAGTAATACGTTCTTTGGTTGCATAACAAAGCCTTTTAGAGAAAATAATGAAAACGCTTAAATTCGCGCTGTGGATCACTACCCTTTGTTTGACGAGCGCCGCCATCGGGCAGCAAACCAGCCCAGCCACCGCGCAGGCAGTGACCAGCACGTATCCTAATAAGCCTGTCACCATGATCGTTGCGTTTCCACCTGGCGGAGGCACAGATATCGTTGCCCGCCGTGTTGCACAGGGTTTGACCGCAGCGTGGGGGCAGTCTGTCATTGTCGAAAACAAAGGTGGCGCAGGCGGCACGATTGGCACGGCTTTGGCCGCACGTGCCGAGCCCAATGGTTACACCATTATGCTGGCTACTCTGGGCAACATGGCGATTAATCCGCATCTCTACAAAATGGAGATCGATCCGAGTAAAGACCTCGCGGCAATCACCAACGTTGTCGGCGTCACGTTTGTTTTAGTCGCACACCCCTCATTACCTGCCAACAACGTTCAAGAACTTTTGGCACTAGCCAAACAAAAACCTGGCAAACTGAATTACTCGTCCTCAGGGATGGGCGGTGCCCCGCATTTGGCGATTGAGTTGCTCGCCAGCATGACCGGCACACAATTTACCCATGTGCCTTACAAAGGCAGTGGCCCAAGCTTCACCGACCTGGTGGGCGGTCAGGTGGATTTCACGATGGATAGTTTGGTGCAATCTTTGCCACACATTCAGTCTGGTCGGCTAAAGGTGCTGGCGGTATTAAGTGCCAAGCGCTCGCCGGTGCTGCCAGCAGTGCCCACGGTGGCTGAGTCTGGTGTACCCGGCTACGACTTTACGAATTGGTTTGGCTTTGTGGCACCCGCTCAAACCCCCAAAGAGGTGATCACCCAGTTGCATCAAGATATTGCAAGCGTTTTATCTCAACCCGCACTTCGCGAGCAACTCGAAAAAATGGGCACAGAAGTCATTGCCAGCACTCCAGAACAGTTTTCAGCTCAAATCCGTTCAGATACCGACAAATGGGCGAAAATCGTGAAAGAACGAAATATTAAACCTGACTAGCTTGCATTTAAGGTGGTTTGAGCGTTTCACGATTCATTTCCCACCAGCCGCGATACTCAATACAATTACGGCTTGTGGTTTTTTGACTGTGAGTGCATGAAAACTGGTACCGCTCTTCCCGCCCTGACCCTAGGTGCAATTGGTGTTGTTTTTGGCGACATCGGCACAAGCCCTCTTTACGCGCTTAAAGAAGTTTTCAGCGGACACCACCCAATCCCCGTCACGCCAGAAAACATTCTCGGCCTGCTGTCGATGGTGTTTTGGGCCATCATGGTGCTGGTCTCGATTAAGTACGTGGCCATCATCATGCGTGCCGATAATCGTGGCGAAGGTGGTTCGTTAGCCTTACTCGCGCTGATTACGTCGCGTCAAAACCCCGCCTGGCTCGCGTGGCTCTTAACGATGTTAGGCATTTTTGCGGCTGCGCTGTTCTATGGCGACAGTATGATTACTCCAGCAATCTCGGTATTGTCTGCCGTAGAAGGGCTCGAGATCATTGCCCCCACGCTGAAAGACTATGTGATCCCGGTCACAGTCGTCGTACTGACCGGTTTGTTTATGATTCAAAAACGTGGCACCGGTTTGGTAGGTATGTTTTTTGGTCCGGTGATGATCGTATGGTTCACGGTGCTGGGGGGGCTGGGTATCCTTCAAATTTTTAAGCATCCCGAGGTGTTGGTGGCGTTAAATCCTTATTACGCTTTCCAATTTATTAGCGATTATCCCAAACTGGCGTTTTTTGCTCTGTCAGCGGTGGTTCTCGCGGTGACGGGCGGCGAAGCCCTTTATACCGACATGGGGCACTTTGGGCGCTCACCCATCCGTCTAGCCTGGTTTGGTTTTGTGATGCCTGCGTTGGTCTTGAATTATTTTGGTCAGGGGGCACTACTACTTCACAACCCAGAAGCAGTTCGCAATCCGTTTTATTTGCTTGCACCCGATTGGGCACTGATCCCAATGGTTGCTTTGTCAACGCTGGCGACCGTGATCGCCTCACAAGCGGTCATATCTGGCGCGTTTTCAGTTGCGCGTCAGGCTGTACAAATGGGCTTATTACCCCGCATGGCAATTATTCACACCTCTGGCAAAGAAGAGGGGCAAATCTATGTACCCTTCACAAACTGGACACTTTACCTCGCAGTCATCGCACTCGTCATTGGGTTTGAATCATCATCAAACCTTGCCGCTGCCTACGGTATCGCCGTCACGGGCACCATGCTAATCGATACGATCCTGATTGCCGTTGTGATGCGTCTGTTATGGCGCTGGAATTGGTTATTTGTCGCGCTTGTCGCGGGCTCTTTGTTTGTCATTGATATTACTTTTTTTGCCGCAAATGCTGTCAAGATCCCTCAAGGCGGTTGGTTTCCGCTGGTTGTGGGCGTGATCTCGTTTACGGTGCTGACAACTTGGCGACGAGGACGCAAACTGATCAATGACGAAATGTCACAAAGTAGTATGCCACTCGAGTCGTTTATTCAGTTCACGACTGACGTTCATCGCGTCAGTGGCACAGCGATTTTTATGACAGGCTCGACCGAGGGCGTACCTTCGGCTTTGTTGCACAATCTCAAACATAATCAGATTTTGCATGAACGGGTTGTCCTCATGACAATCAAAACTGCTGACTCGCCCTTTGTTAAAAATTCTAACCGTATCCAGATTCAAGACCTTGGCGAAAACTTTAGCCGCATCATCGTGACGTATGGTTTTATGCAAAACCCCGATGTACCGCGTGCTCTGGCACTTTGTGAGTCACAAGGTATGAGTTTTGACATGATGTCCACCACTTTTTATCTGGCGCGCGAAACCATTGTGCCCGCTGCAAAAAGCAGTTTCAATTTTATGCGGGCTCAAATTTTTAGGCTGATGTCTAAAAACGCAACAAGCTCCACAGACTTTTTTAAAATCCCAGCCAATCGCGTGGTCGAGCTAGGTACACAGATCGTGATTTAACGACCCGTTTTTTCGCTAAAAAGTACACTATGCCCCCCACACACTTAGAGTTTCGTAGCGACAATTGTGGGCGCGCCGCGCCCGAGTTAATTGAGGCCTTGGTGCAAGCCAATGTTGGCTCTGTCTTGGGCTACGGTGGCGATGAACACACACACCAGTTACAAGAGCGTTTCAGCACCTTGTTTGAGCATACCGTGCAGGTCTTTCCGGTGCCCACCGGTACGGGAGCAAACGCCCTCGCGCTGGCCGCAGTCGGCACACCTTTTGGCGCAGTTTATTGCAGCCCTGAGGCCCACATCAATACCTCAGAATGCAATGCGACTAGTTTTTTTGGTGGCGGTTTAAAGGTCACGCCTGTCAGTGGTGTTGATGGAAAAATTGATCCCATCGCGTTTGAATATGCCATTCTAAACTCTGGCAAAGGTCAGGCGCACAAAAACCAACCCGAGGCTGTGAATCTGGTACAAGCCACCGATATGGGTGCGGTCTATTCTGTGTCTGAAGTCAAGGCCATCAGCACCATTGCACATGCCAACGGCTTAGTCGTTCATATGGATGGCGCACGTTTTGCCAACGCGCTAGATACCCTAGGCTGCTCGCCCGCCGAATTGACCTCAAAAGCAGGTGTCGATCTTTTATCCTTTGGCGTCACAAAAAATGGTGGTCTGCTAACAGACGCGATTGTGGTTTTTAATCCGGCAGTTGCAAAAAACATTGGCTTTCATTTGCGTCGCGCAGGCATGATCTGGTCAAAGATGCGCTTTGCCTCCGCTCAAGTATTGGCTTATGTCGCTGACGATCTCTGGCTGCGCTTGGCCAAGCAATCGAATACTGCGGCGCTTGCAATCGCTCGTAATATTGAAAAGCTTGAGGGCGTTAAGCTCTTGGCACCTGTTCAGGCAAACGAACTTTTTGTACAAATGACTGCCAGCGCGATCGATCAGCTCAGTGCTGCGGGTGTATTGTTTTACCGTCGTGGCCCCACGCTCTTTCGTTTAGTATGTCGCTGGGACACCACCCAAGAAGAGATCGCTCAGTTAACTTTACTGATTGATCGTTTTAGAAATCAATAAATATAGGTTACACCTTTACTTCTGTCTGTACTAAAGCCTTGCATCTTAAAATAATAATCAAAGGGATGATCATGCGATTTCAAACACGTATTTTTTCTGTTCTTTTTGCAGCAGTATGTATCAGCAGCGTAAGTGCAGCGTATGCGCAAACCTATCCGTCAAAACCGATTCGTATTATTGCCGTCAATGCCGTTGGCTCGGGCGTCGATGCCATCGTCCGTAATCTTACAACGGTGCTCACAAAATCGCTTGGGCAACCCATCGTCGTTGAAAATATCGCTGGCGCGGGCGGCCTAACAGGATCACAAATGTTGGCACGTGCACCCGCTGACGGATACACACTTGCGGCGGTCTCTTCTCAATACACAATCATTCCGCACCTGTACGCAAATCTGGGCTTCGATCCCGACAAAGACATCACGCCGATTGCCTTACTGTCGGGCATTCCGATGGTGCTGGTGACGCGCCCCGCGTTCCCTGCCAAGACGGCAGGTGAATTAGCCGAGTTAGCAAAACGCGAACCGTTCAAATACACACTCTCGTCTGGTGGTGTGGGCAGCGCGCAGCATTTAGCGGGCGAAGAACTCCAGCAACTGGGTCAATTCAAACTCACGCACGTGCCTTACAAGGGGGGTGGCCCCGCTGTACCGGATTTGATTTCAGGAAACGTCGACGTTGGCTTTTTAGCGGTGGCCACCGTGTCGAGTCTTGTACAGTCAGGCAAACTCAAAGCCTTGGGCGTGAGCACCGGTAAAAGTATAGAACTTCTTGCTCAAGTACCACCTGTCGGACAGTCGATTCCAGGATTTGATGTTGAGCCTTGGTTAGCGCTCATTGCGCCTGCTAACTTACCCAAGGCGGTGACAGAAAAACTCAAAACTGAAGTAGAAGCTGCGATTAAAAGCGAGAGTTTTCAAGCTTTTATTAAGCAACAAGGTTCACCACTCAAAGCGATGACCGTCGAAGAATTGAAACGCTTTTTTGCGGACGAGTCACGCAAGCACGGCGATCTCGTGAAGACGTCGGGTGCAAAATTACAATGAACCACGTCACATAAAGGACCGTTATGAACGATAAAGAACGCTTTGAGTTAGGTACCAAAATCCGCAGAGAAGTTTTAGGCGATGAACACGTCAACAAAAATCTTGCCAGAAAATCTAACGCTGAATACCAAGAGATCATTACCAAATACGCGTGGAGTGAAGTCTGGTCACGGCCAGGACTACCCAGGCACACGCGTAGTTTGCTCAATATTGCCATGTTGACTGCACTCAATCATCATGCAGAACTTGCGCTGCATATGAGATCAGCTAAAAACAATGGTGTCTCGCCTGCAGAGATCCGCGAAGTACTGATTCAAACTGCGGTCTATTGCGGCGTCCCAGCTGCGGCCTCTGCGTTTGCAACCTACAATTCTATTTTTCCGGATGAGCCGGGTGCAGAGTAGGCCTTCTGTGCGGCACTAAAGGAATCAAATCAAAAGGGTTAGCCACTTGATCGCGTGATAGCGCAGCTTACTGAGGAAATGGGCGATTTGCGTGCCGCAGGCACGAGAGTCAGTTCAGAAAGCAGAAGAGTCTTTGCGTGAGTTAACCCAGTTAAAGCGAAACCACTACAGGTTAATCGGCTTTAATATTACCGGCTTTGATGATCGCACCCCATTTATCTAATTCCGACTTAACGTAATCCACGAATTGAGCGACAGTCATGTCACCAGGCTCGGCTCCTTGCGCTTTTAAAGTGGTGGTTAACTCAGGGGTCTTTAATGCTTGATTAAGCGCAAAGCTAAGTTTCTGTACAACTTCGTTCGGTGTTTTGGATGGCACAAAAACACCATACCAATTATCTACGCTGTAACTTTTACCTCCTAACTCAAGGACAGTTGGGGTGTCCGGAAAGTCCGGCATCCGAGATTTGCCAGACACGGCGATTAGATTTACTTTGTTCGACTTGATTAAACCGAGGACTGGAGGGGCGGTCACAAACATAAGTTGTACTTGTCCACCCATCAAGTCAGCGAGCGCCGGACTAGTGCCTTTATATGGCACATGTGTCCAGTTTAAATTGTTGATGTTTTTGAATAATTCGCCCGACAGATGTGTAATGGTACCGTTTCCTGCAGAGGCTACATTTATTTCTCCAGGTTTCTGGCGCGCAAGTGATTCAAGTTCTTTGATTGTCTTTGCTGCAAACCCTGGCGCCGAGATGATCATTATTGGTGATGTGGCCACCACTCCGACCGGAGTCAAATCATTCATAGTGTCGTAGTTCAATCTATATAGGTTTGGATTGACAGCGATTTCAGAAGTTGAACCCAGCAGCAGCGTATAGCCGTCTGGGTTTGCCCTGACGACAAATTCAGTGCCAATTGAGCCACCAGCACCGCTACGATTATCGACGACAATTTGTTGCCGCAAAACATCCGAAAGTTGTTTGGCAATGATTCTGCCAACGACATCAGACCCACCACCTGGGGGAAACGGAATGACTAATCGCAAAGATTTTGTCGGCCAATCCTGAGCCTGAGCGACTGGAAGAAGGTTGCAAGAGAGCGTAACTACGGTGAGTGTGAAGTTTATACAAATACGGATGATCGATTGTGCGAAGGTTTTCATATTTCGATTTCCTTTGACTCCAGGGATTGAGAGTTTCTTAAAGGTATAGTCATTGATAAGCCCCAGATTGGGACACATCGCAGGGGCATAGACTATCGTCAACTGCAACGCTGATTAACAATTAACATACGTCACATCCTTGATCACTTGACTAGTTGTGAATCGAGTTTTAGTCGTTGCCGATATAGTGGATCAAGTTCAACCAAGCGACCCAGTCGCAACTGTTCTGCCACGGGTACCGGAATAGGTACAAGTGCGTCAGCTGGGGTGGTGCCTATCACTCCTTGCTCGGTCATCGTTGCGATCGCCGCTTCGCCTAAGCCCAACAGTTCTCTCAGTACATAGTTGTTGGCTTCTCCGAGTCGGGGCCCCGCCGATGGCGTAGGAACCTCGAAGTCAGAGAAGCGCCACGGACGGCCAAGCTGTGGACGACACCCAACCTCCGTCTCTGGCGAGTGCTCGATGTGGTCGAAGAACTTTCGTGCCATCAAGTGCGGGTCGGTAAACAAGTCGCGGGAGTCCAGTACCGGTCCTGCCGGCACACCAGCGGCCTGAAGCCTGTGCGCGACCTCGTACTGATCCAAGGGCGTGGTCCACTTACAGATCAGTGCGTCGAGCGCGTCTTGATGCTTGAGGCGTGAAGGGCCATCACTGAAGCGAACATCTTCTGCGAGTTCGGGGTTATCGATCACTGCGCACAGCGCTCGCCATTCTGAGTCATCTGTGACGGCAATCGTCACCCAGCGGTCGTGACCCTTGCAAGGATAGGTGTTGTGCGGTGCGTGAACGTCATGGCGATTCCCCATCCATCGATTCGCGCGACCATTAAAGGCGTAATCTAGCAGACCCTCGCCCATGAACGCGGTGCCCACTTGATACATCGCCAGATCGATCCAAAGCCCCCTGCCAGTGCGAGTGCGGTACAGCAGCGCCGCCATTACAGAGTACAGAGCCGTCCACGAGGCAAGAAAATCAGTATAAGAGTTGCTAATCTTGTTTGGTGGCCCGCCCTCGTAACCAATGAAAGCTCCGCTACCGTGCGTAGGCTCTAGAGATGCGGCCATGGCTCCGTAATTGCTAAAGGGCCCAGAATGCCCGTACCCAGTATTGGACACCATGATGACATCAGGGCAAAGCGCTCGAAGGTTGGGATAGTCTAGTCCAAACTTTCGCATCACTCGTGGGGTGAAGTTTTCAATCACGATATCGGCTGTTGCGATGAGCTTTTTGAGAGTCTCAAGGCCCGCAGCTTGGTTCAGGTCAAGGGTCAGACTGCGCTTGCCTCGATTCAGGACATGAAAGACGCCGTTACGTTCATAGTGCAGTTCTCCCGGTGCGTCATCGGCCCACGGACCTCCGAAAGGTCCTCCAAGACGAGTATCTGCGCTAAGAAAGGCACAACCTTCGACCTTGATCACCTCGGCACCTAAGTCGGCTAAAAATGCCGCTGCGTATGGCATCGCAAACACTCGGCTTAAGTCGATAACGCGCAATCCCTTTAAAGGCAAATTGACCACTGACAGCCTCCTCTTAGATAACCGCTACACTGCGGAGTTGCTCGATCTCTGCATCGCTGAGCGCCAAGATCTCTCGAAACACTTCCGTTGTGTGCGCACCTAATAGTGGCGCTGGATGGCGTGTGGCGAAAGATCCCTCACTTAGACGTATCAAATCACGTGGATACATAGCAGCTCCGGCAACAGGATGATTGACAGACGCAAAGAATTCTCGTTCGTTCAAGTGCGGACAGCTGTACAACTCGGCGGGTTCTTGCGCTTGACCGAATACAAGCCGTTGTTTGTTTGCGGCATGAAATAGCTCATTCTTTTTCCAGTGGGCAAGCCCGTCTAGGATGAGATGTTCAAGCGCCTCACCATTGACGATGCGACCCTCAGCGGAGGCAAACATTGGTCCCTTTAGTTCTTCGAGCCCGATCAGATCAGCGACGGTATTGAAAGGCTGAGAGCCTTGCGCAGAGACTACTACATGCCCATCCTCGCATGGCATGAGCTCTTCAAGCGGCGCGCCGTGCGCGGGTCGCCGTCCTCTTAGGCCGCCGGTGTAAGCATAGGACGCAGACGCTTGTACTAAATGAGCTGTCATGCACTCTGCAACCGACACGTCCACGCGCCCACCCTTGCCAGTGCTAAGTCGACGGTAGATCGCCACTAACGTGGCCGCCGCTGCATTGATGCCGGCGACGTAAAGAGATTGGGAAAGCGCACTGCGCAGAGGCTCTCTGTCAGCGTTACCGGAGTGGTACATCAGACCACTGATGGCGCTGGTGATCAGGTCGGTGGCTTTCCAGTCACTATAGGGCCCGGTGCTACCAAAATTAGAGATTGAAGTCGTTACCAAGCGTGGGTTGGCCGCGGCGAGTGACTCATCATCTAAGCCAAGCGAGGCGCGCAGTTTAGGCTCAAAATTTTCTACGAGTACATCAGCCCAACGCACCAGTGCATGCAGCAAAATACGCCCTCTGGCAGTAGACAGGTCAAGGGTGATGCTGCGCTTGTTGGTGTTGAGATACAGAAACGGGATACTCTTTTCACTGTGCGCTTCGTTGCCGGCGAAGGGCCCCATGCGGCGCGCCAGATCGCCCTCAGGGGGTTCAATCTTGATCACCTCGGCGCCCTGATCGGCTAAAAGGCGGGCACAAAAGGGCCCCGAAACGCCTTGACCAAGGTCCAGCACGCGCACGTTGCTCAGCAAACCTCCTGAAGATGCTCCAGGGTGTTCACGCTTCTCTTGATTTGTATCATTCGCCATCAACAGCCATACCTCTCTTGATGTGTATTGTTCGCTATCTACAGCCAAACGAGAGGAAGCGGCTCTGGGCCTCTGGGCAATACGATCTCAGCCCAGCCTCGCGCCGTCTCGCTGCGATTGTTGCGCAAACCAATTTCACACTTCAAATACCCAAGGCCGTCACGCACCGTTTTCTCGGTCACTTTGCCAGTGATGGTCAGCGTATCGCCGGGATGATCCATCCCTCGATGCTCCAGGTACATCTCTCGCACCCAGCCTGCCTCTCCGGCAAAGCGCTGCAGCAATATGTAAAGGTATTCATTTTTGAGCGAGCCGTTAACGACCAGGTTTGAAAGGCCTTGACGCAACATCGCGTACGGCAGATCCCAGTGGATGCGGGCGTAGTTGCCGTTGGCCGAGGCCCAACGAACGAGATGCCCCGTCGTCATTGGCCCTCTGACCACGGATGGTAGGTCGTCTCCCACATTGATTTGGTCGAAGGTCCGCTGCGGTTGCGCCTTCCATGTTTTCTTGTCCACTACCTGACCACGTTCAGGAGGAGAAATGTTGGGTAAATGTACCGAATTCGAAATCTCCGGCTGGTCTGCCACTTCTGTCTCGGCCCGCTTGCGAAAAATACTAGTATGACGAATGGTCAAAAGTAGTTCGCCCTTTTGATTGACCTGAGTGATCTCACGGGCAATAAAAACGAGTTGTCCGGTGCGCCCCGGCCTTTCTGAGATATCAACAATTTTTTCGGTTTTGGTAATGTGATCGCCGACGCGAACGGGCCGATGAAACGTCCACTTACTCCCGCCATTGAATCCGTAGCTCTTGAAGGGAAGTGGAACTTCGAAATGGGTGTCCTGACCCGCTCCGAAATAGTCGATGCGGGGAGCCCAGTCCTTCCACCCGGCCAATTGCGGGCAGAGCAGCCCACCAAACCGACTGTTTTTGGCGTAGTCCGCATCCAGATAGAGGGGGTTGGGTTCTTCGATCGCATCGGCCAGTTCGAAGATCATCTCTTCGCTGACCGGAAAACGATTCGTGATTGAGCGACTCTGGTGCCCCACGTACGCCGTGACAGCAGGTGTTAACAATGTTTCAGCCATGATGTGCTCCGTTCTTGTTATTGGATAAGGGTTCCGGTGCCAAGCGAGCCTAACGAAATCGAACATACAAACTTTAACCGGTTAATGTTTTGGTC
>CAMBZR010000094.1 GCA_945872285.1 Bordetella parapertussis
TTGTGCTTTAATAACGTTAAGTTATTCTGCCATCAAGCAGTTTTGGATCGAAGTTACCGATTCAAATCAACACCGGAACCCCAATCACTTGGCAACGCCGGCACTAACCTTAAAAACTATTCCAATATTGCCAGACTGATCACTCTAAGAGAAAACCCATGAGCGAACACATCAAAAACGTGAGCGACGCAAGTTTTGACGCCGACGTCCTCAAATCCTCACAGCCCGTGTTGGTAGATTACTGGGCGGCTTGGTGTGGCCCTTGCAAACAGATCGCACCGATGCTCGAAGAAGTTGCCACTCAATACGCAGGTAAAGTCACGGTCGCCAAACTCAATGTCGACGAGAATCAGGCCACGGCAGGTAATTTTGGCATTCGCGGCATCCCCACCTTGATGCTATTCAAAGACGGCAAAGTCGCTGACACCAAAGTTGGCGCTCTGTCCAAAGCACAATTAACCGCATGGCTGGACAGCGCAATCTAAGATGCCCTCGCGCGCGAGCCCCTTCGCGGCTCGCCACTGGCTTCGCTTGATGCGGGCTGTTCAACTGTGAAACCTTTTTACCCCCCTCCTCTTCTATTGCTGAAGTAATTTTTTACACTGACATCAATGCACCTGAACGAACTGAAGGCGCAGCACGTTTCGCAGCTGCTCGAAATGGCCGCAGGCCTCGAAATCGAAAATGCCAACCGCCTGCGCAAACAAGAACTCATGTTTGCCATCATGAAAAAGCGGGCCAAACAAGGCGAACAAATATTTGGTGACGGCGTACTAGAGGTCTTGCCCGACGGATT
Organism: Bordetella parapertussis; assembly: GCA_945872285.1. Taxonomy (GTDB): domain Bacteria; phylum Pseudomonadota; class Gammaproteobacteria; order Burkholderiales; family Burkholderiaceae_B; genus Zwartia; species Zwartia parapertussis_D. The sequence goes on from CAMBZR010000094.1 coordinate 797, forward strand.
CGGCTTTTTGCGCTCGCCCGACACCTCGTATCTTGCTAGTACCGACGATATTTATATTTCACCCTCGCAGATTCGTCGGTTCAACCTGTACACCGGCGACTCAATTGAAGGAGAAGTGCGCACGCCCAAAGACGGCGAGCGCTATTTTGCTTTGGTCAAAGTCGACAAGGTCAATGGTTTCGCGCCTGAGGCGATTAAGCACCGGATCATGTTCGAAAACCTGACCCCACTGCACCCCGATAAGGTCATGCCACTTGAGCGTGACATTAAAAGCGAAGAAAATCTGACCGGTCGTATTTTGGATATTTTTGCTCCAATCGGCAAGGGGCAACGCGGCCTGATCGTCGCAAGTCCAAAGTCCGGAAAAACGGTCATGATGCAACACATTGCACATGCGATTACCGATAATTTTCCGGACGCAGTCATGATCGTCATGCTCATTGACGAGCGTCCAGAAGAAGTCACTGAAATGCAGCGTACCGTGCGCGGCGAAGTGGTAGCGTCAACCTTTGACGAACCCGCAACACGTCACGTTCAGGTCGCCGAGATGGTGATTGAACGCGCCAAACGTCTGGTCGAAATGAAAAAAGACGTAGTCATCTTGCTAGATTCGATTACCCGTCTGGCGCGCGCTTACAACACCGTCGTACCCGCCTCTGGCAAGGTCTTGACCGGCGGCGTTGACGCCAACGCCCTGCAACGCCCAAAGCGCTTTTTTGGCGCCGCGCGCAACCTGGAAGAGGGTGGCTCGCTGACGATTATCGGCACCGCCTTGATTGAAACCGGCAGCCGCATGGACGAGGTGATCTACGAAGAGTTCAAGGGCACCGGTAACTCTGAAATCCACCTTGAGCGCCGCCTAGCTGAAAAGCGTGTGTATCCTGCCATTAACTTAAACAAGTCTGGCACACGTCGAGAAGAGTTGCTGATTCAGCCCGATATCTTAAAAAGAGTGTGGGTGCTGCGTAAGTTTATTCACGATATGGATGATGTGGACTCGATGGAGTTCATCCTGGACAAAATGCGGTCAACTAAAAATAACGCCGAGTTCTTTGAACTCATGAAGCGCTAGGTCACAACCCGCCACCCAAAAGGTGGTCGGACTGCCTGAAAGATTAGGAATCGCTAGTTGCCGGATGGCGCCGGGCCACGGTTTGAAACGGGCGCAGGCTCGGGCGCACCTTTTAGTTCGAGCTTGGGTTCGTCCCAGTGACCTGTGACCGAGTACTTAACAGTCATTGCCTTCTCGATTGGATTGCGCAACAAAAACTGTGTGACCAACGCGCTTAAGCCAGCAATCGGATTGACCACAAAGGCTGTCGCAAGCGCAGCGCCACTCATGTCGAACATCGGCCTGACATCGGCTTGCATATCCCAGATTTTTTTATCTAAGTCAGAGGTGCCAGTTAAAACGATACTGGCAACGGGGCTGTTCACGGTGAGATCATCGGTGTGGACGAGACCGTTTTTAATGTCAAAACTGCCTGTGAGCGCGTTCCAGGGAAATCCGTCTTTAAACTCATTGCCAGGCCTGAAATTGAAGCTCAACAGACGTTGGAAGGACTGAAGTGACAGCAGCTCTAAAAGGCGTGCACTACGAGAATTGACGTGCTCAAACACCCCTTGTTTAAAATCGATTTTTGCCGTGCCATTAAGCCCCTGGTAGCTATCAAGCCACGGAAAATTCACCCAATTGATCTGCGCCTGAATCGATCCGTGACCACCCTTGACTCGGTCGGGCTGACCCATTTGTTCTGAAAAACGACCAAGATCGTTAACGATCATTTCAGCGTTCAAACGCACGCCGCGTTCGGGTCCCTTTAAGCGCCACTGACCGGTCGCCGTGGTAGTCGCAGCAGCGCTACGCAGATCTAGTGTTTCGATGTTCCAGAGCTCTGCGCGCTGCTGACTGGAACCCTGTAGTCGTAACGAGCCGAGTTGGCTACCAAAAAGAGTCAAGTCATCAATCGTCAGGTCGATCGCAGGGATGTCAGACCACTGCTGCTTCTCGATGACATCAATTTTGAGGACTTCGGTTTGGTCGTTAGCTGGCGCACCCAGCGACAGCTTTGAAAATCGGGCACGAATCCGACCGTCAAGCGCGCCGACCGCAGCGCTCCAGGTGGCGGTACCCAGCGTTTCTTTCGAACTGATACGCGCTGTCCATTGTTCGGGAGCGCTCTGCATGGCGGTGACATCGAGCTCTGTGAAGCTTAAGTCAGACCAAAGCAAATGAGGCGAGCGCAGTCTTGCACTTGCTAATGGCGGAAACACGCGGAGGTCTCCAGTTGAGGCGCGTTTAGGCTCTTGCGTGACCTGGTCAAACAAGGCGGCCCAGTCCTTTACATCGATTTTACCTAGGTTGAGATCGAGTAACAGCCCACTTCGGGGCAATTGCGCAAATTCGCCCATCACGATTGCCGCACGCGTAAAGTACGGCGAGGGCCGGGCGTTTGCAGGGCGCTCGAAACGAGCCTTGAGAAGGTCGCCAAGGCTAAAAGACACACTCTGCAAAAACTCGGTTTTTACTGGTAGGGCCGACCATTGCAGCGTCAGTGGCATCCGGCCTTGCGCCGCCTTACCTAAAGGCGCAGGTAAATTCACAGCCAAACCCTCAAGCGTCGACGTCAGGGTCGCCGCGTAGCCCTTTTGTTTTGTTGGGACAAGCTGCGCGTCGTAGCGAGCCTGCCCTGTCAAGGGAAGTGAGGCTTGAGTGCCTAGTAACTGACTCAGCCCAACAGCCGATACGGTGCCTTGCGCCTGCAGGCGCTGAGCAGCCTCGCCCCAACTACCACTTAGCACAGACTCGCCGCCTAAAAACTGAACACGCAAATTTTCGGTACGCAGCTGCTGCATCGAAAAATCAACGGCGCCACGAATATTTTCAAGAGACGGAAACTCTTTTCCCAGGCTCAACGTCCCGCCCGACACCTGAACCTGCCCCTTGGCTTGCGGCGTCTGGTCGCTATCGAGCGCAAGTTCAATGGACAACGGTACGGTTAACAAGCCAGTCGCTTCGAGCCGTTTAAGAGTGGATGCAAACTCAGAGGGCAAAGGTGCTTGGCGCAAGACCGACAAATAATCCTTCGCCTCGCCGCTTAGCACTGCCTCAAGGCTGAGCTTGGGTTGCCATTGCAAGTCTGGCACCGTGGCAACTAAATTTTGCACAGCAAGCGTCTTGCCCTGTGTATCAAGTAATCGGCCACTTGCTGCGTTGAGCTTGAGAGAAAGCTTATCGAGAACAACTTGACCTTGCGCCTGCTCCAACAGGGGCCAACTAGGCTTGCCAGGAAGGCTCGGATCGTAATCAACCGTCAGCCCGCGGTACTGCCCCTCAAGCCTGAAGACGCCTGGCGCGTCTGGCGCATTAAAAGGAAACTGGGCAAGATCGCCTTTGAGTGTGAGTGCGACCTGACTCAATTGACCCTGAGTCAGTGCCTTGCGTAAAAAAGCACGCGCATCGGGATCGGTCAAAGTGGTGACGTATTGATGCAGACGATTGACCGGAGCCTTGGCAATGGTGGCAGTCAAATCAAGTACCCCGGCCCCTGTCAAACCACCCGCCAACCACGACCCCTGCACTTGCGCGGCGATTTCGGCGGCTTTCAGATCGAGTTGTGCTGCGTTCACTGACAGCAGTCCTGCACTTGTTTTTGATAACTTTGCGCGCGCGGTGACCTCGCCGAGCTCAAGCAAAGACGGCGCAAACAACGGACTATCGATTGCCAGGCCAGTGGTGGTCGCGCTCAAGCTCATGCCTTGCTGCGCAGCGCTACGTGCCAACAACGGCCAGCGATCCTCGGGCAAAAGGTCGCCCAGCCAACCAGACAGTCTGACTTGACCGGTTTGCGCAAAGGCGGCGCCCTGCCCCTGACCCAATAGCGGCAGAGCGAGTTGCTTGCCCGATACTTCGAGGGTGGCCTGACCCAACATGCCTTGCTGCACGTCGACCCATAAGCGCGCGGCGATCGTGCCCGAGACAGAAGACAAGTCAAGCCAAGGCGCCAGTTCTGTCAGGTGTGTGTCTTGCACTTCAAAAAAAATCTCAGCCTCGCGTTTAGATTTCGCGGTAAGTTGACTAAAAACGTTTTCTGTCTTGATCACCAACTCGACGCGCTGGCCCACTGCCTGAGGTAAAGACGCGACCAAACGAAGCTCGTGTCGAAAAACGCTATTGACCAGACTGATGTCGATCTTGGATAGGCTTAACGCGGGCGCCTGACGCAGCTGATCATGCCACAGAAAACTCGCCTGACGAACGAAGATTTCGCCCTGATGCAACAGCCAGCGCACCGCGAGCGTATCGCGGTCAAGCTTGAGTGGTTGGTTGGAATGCGCCGCGAGACGTTGCCCCGCGAGCCAAACGCTGCCATCAGGGTGCCGGGTGCCGGCCAAAGCAATGCCATTGATCTCTAGGTGCGCCAGGCGAAGGTCGAGTTCGAACAGGCTTTTGTACGACACAATCGCAAAGGCTTCGGGCACCTGAACCAATAACTGGTCTGTCGTATCCCTGAGCTTAAGGTTACGCACTTTAACGGTCGGGTTGAACCCCGACCAGTCAGCCGAAATATCTTCGATCGATACCTTAGCGCCTACTGCCTCAGACAGGTGCTGTTCGATCAGCGGTCGCCAATCGTTGATACGGGGCAATGCCCAATAGCGTACGGTCAACAGTGTTCCCGCAGCTGCAAAGTAAAGCAGCAGCAGGCTCAGCAAGGCGATACGCAAGAAATATTTAAAGGGATGCAAAATTAAGGAGCAACAAACCAAAAAAAAAGATTTTGTGAAGATCCATTCTATAGGGTATTGTTCAAGCCTGTCATGCGGGCTGCACACGTGGCACTGCGCGCGCACCTTCAAACACCCCTGCCCCCCTTCTTATGCCTGATTCTGCGCTCTCGTCTGCCCTGGCCTGGTCAGGGTCCCTTAGCCGCCTGCTACAAGGCGATCCAGCCTTTGTGCGCTGGCTCGAACAAGAACAGTCCACACCGGTTAGCACCGAGCGACTGCATGACTGGTTTGCTGAACTGGCGGGTGTGCCAATCGGCAGCGCGGTCTTAGAGGTCGCAATATGCCGACAAGTGCTGCGCACGTTGCGCAAGCGGACTTTCTTTTTGCTGATGGTGCGCGATCTGGGCGGGCTCGCCTCTCTTGAAGAGGTCGTAGGAATGATGAGCACCCTGGCAGACCGTTGCATCGAGCAAGCCTATCGTTCGGTCATGCACGAGATGGTTGCCATCCATGGTCAACCCAGAGACAGTGCGACGGGTCGCCCGCAAGAAATGCTAATGATTGGCATGGGCAAACTAGGCGGAGCAGAACTGAATGTCTCTTCGGATATTGATTTAGTGATGCTGTACGACGAAGAAGGTGAAACCCAAGGACCGCGCCCATTGAGCTATCACGAGTTCTATGGCCGGCTCACGCAACGCATGATGCCTGTGTTGTCCGAGCTTGACGCTCTCGGGCAAGTTTTTAGAACCGATTTGCGTTTGCGCCCCGATGGTGACTCGGGCCCGCTAGCCTGGAGTCTGGACGCCTTTGAACAATATTTGTTCACGCAAGGCCGCGAATGGGAGCGCTACGCTTGGCTAAAAGGTCGGGTGATTCCGGCGCGGGCCTTTGATGACAGCGATTCAACCGCACAGGTGCAACAGTTTGAAAGTCTGCGCCAGCCCTTTGTGTACCGAAAATACTTCGACTTTGATACGTTAGCGGCCTTGCGCACGTTGCGTGAGCGTATTCGCCTTGATTTACAGCGTCGGTCGCTCATGCGGCCGGGGCTCGAGACCAAGCACAACATCAAGCTCGGAGAAGGCGGTATTCGCGAAATCGAATTTGTCGTGCAACTCACGCAGCTCATTAAGGGCGGTCGTATGCCTGCCCTGCAACAGCGCGGACTGCTCATCGCACTTGAGGCGCAAGTTCGCGCCGGTTTAATGCCCGCAGCGACTGCCGAGCAACTGGCTCAGGCTTATGTCTTTATGCGACGCACTGAACATGCCTTGCAATACGCCGAAGACGCACAGACCCATCTTTTGCCCGCAGAGCCCGAACGTATTGCCGCTCTGGCGCGGGCGCTGCACTTGACGCAAGCCGACTTTGAAGTCACGCTGGCACGCCATCGGCAGTTTGTCGCTGAGGCGTTTCGCGATGCGTTTCGGCTCGCGGGGTTGACCGACGAATTCACTGAATCTCGGCTTGAACCGGATACGTCATCCACGCCCACCGAGGCGTTAGAAGCGGCTTTGTCGCACTTTGGCGAGCACGCTTCGGCCTTGGCGGCTCGAGTCGACACGTTTCTAGAAGGACACCGGATCCGCGGCTTGGCAACCACCAGTCGCAATCGCATCGACACTTTGCTGCCGCTGGCGCTTGCTGCGGCTCAGCACACCACCCAGCCTCTCACCTCGGCCTTCAGACTGCTTGATTTAATTGAAACGATCGCTCAGCGCAGCGCGTATCTGGCCTTGCTGGCCGAGTATCCCGAGACGATGGCGCGCATTGCGCGCATGATGGCGGCCAGCCCCTGGGCCGCGCAATACCTGATCCAGCATCCCCTGGTGCTCGACAGCCTGATCGCCTGGCGAACATTAATGGAACCGGTCGACTTGGCGCGTGTCGCCGCCGCGATGCATGCCGACCTTCAAGCCTGCGTGCTGCCCGATGGTACGTTTGACATTGAACAGCAAATGAATTTGATGCGCGATACGCAGCGCCAGATCAGTTTTCAATTACTGGCGCAAGATCTTGAAGGTATTTTGACGGTCGAGAATCTGGCTGATCAATTATCTGCCTTGGCAGACACGCTGTTGCAAGAGTCTTTAATCAGAGTCTGGCCTCAGGTGTGTCCGGCTGACCTCGCAGAGTGCGCGACCGAGCCCCAAATCGCCATCATTGCCTACGGGCGCCTTGGGGGCAAAGAACTGGGCTACTCGTCTGACCTTGATCTGGTGTATCTGTACGACGACACACGCGAAGACGCCGCTGAACTTTATACAAAGCTCGGACGCCGTCTGACGTCTTGGCTCTCGACCATGACCTCGTCGGGACGCTTATACGACATTGATCTACGTTTGCGACCCGACGGAGACTCGGGTTTACTGGCCGGGTCGATCGACGCTTTCAGGCAATATCAAACCAGCCACGCCTGGCCTTGGGAACATCAAGCGCTGACACGGGCGCGTTTTGCAGCAGGCAACCCACGCGTGGGTTTGCTCTTCGAACAGATTCGTGAAGACATTTTAAAACGTGCGCGCGCGCCTACCCCCTTTGCGCAACAGGTGCGCGCCATGCGCGACAAAATGACAGCTGGACATCCAAACACCACAGCCTTGTTTGATCTGAAGCATGACAAAGGCGGTATGGTCGATCTCGAATTTGTCACTCAATATTTGATTCTGGTGCACGCTGGGCAATATCCAGAACTGCTTCAAAACCTCGGAAATATCGCCTTGTTGCGCTTGGCAGGTACTGCCGGGCTGCTTGACGCGACGCTTGCCGAGCGCGCGAGCGATGCCTACCGCAATTTGCGCCGCCGGCAGCACGAAGTGCGCCTGCAAGGTGCAGACAAAGCGCGCGTGGTTCAGAGCGAGCTGCTTGACGAGCGCCAGGCCGTCAAAGACCTGTGGGCGGCCGTACTGAGCGAAACGGCGACCGTGCCGGGCTAAGCGCACAAGCGTCTGGGTTGAGATTACACTTGTAGCTGAGTTGCCCCGAAAACCAAAGAGTGGATTGAACTGTGTCAGACGCCTTACGCCCTACGTTTGCCTTGCCTGAGGGCAAAACCAAGGTTTTGCTGCATTCTTGTTGCGCGCCCTGTTCGGGTGAAGTGATGGAGGGTCTACTTGCTGCCGGGATTCAATACGATATTTTTTTCTACAATCCAAATATTCATCCGGTTAAAGAATACGAAATTCGTAAAAACGAAAATATCCGCTTCGCCGAAAAACACGGCATTCGCATGATTGATGCCGACTATGACGTTGACAACTGGTTTGAACGCATTAAGGGCCTTGAGAACGAACCTGAGCGCGGCGAACGTTGCACGCAATGTTTTGATATGCGCTTTGAGCGTACTGCCCTTTACGCCTCTGAACATGGCTACGATACGATCACAAGTTCGCTGGGGATTTCGCGCTGGAAGGATATGAATCAAATCAACGCTAGCGGCCAGAGGGCCGCCTCGCGTTACGAAGACTTACTGTATTGGACGTATAACTGGCGCAAGCACGGTGGCTCGACGCGCATGATAGAAATCAGCAAGCGCGAGGAGTTCTATCAACAAGAGTATTGCGGCTGTGTGTATTCGTTGCGCGATACCAACCGACACCGACGCTCGCAGGGCCGTGACCGCATCGCGCTAGGAGTTAAGTTTTATGGGCGTGAAGAGCTAAAAGCGTTGAAAGACGAGTAATTTGGCAGCGCTGTTGCGTCAGGAATTGGGCAAAACTATCGCTCGAAAGCACTCGGTATTCTTCGACGCGCTTTTGACCAAAGGCTAACTCGGGCGATGCGTATTTGGCCGGGTGCACCATCACCAGCATCTTGGCTCTGACAGGGGTCAGCCAGGCACGCAGCATAAGCGCATAGTCAGGATGCGGGCGATCAAAATCATACGCGCCGGCAAAGCTTTCATTACTTTGCATACGTGCCTGATGGGCTAAGCGGACTAGGCTTGCAGCCCCAAGCGCACCGATCAGCCATGCTTTTAGGCGCTGCGTGGCAGGCAAGCGTTTGTCAGACGGCGCAGCACGCGTGTCACGCACCCAAGGCAAGTGTTGCGAATAACGTCGTTGCACGGCTTGAATCAACACCTCACGAACCACCGGAAACTGATGTACATGCAGATGCCCATCCACAAAATCAGGCGCCTGACCCAGATGTCGTTCAAATAAATCAAGCTGAGTCTCGATTTGTTGCGCAACCGCTTTTCGGGAAATCACACGCGTGTAGGTGCGCAACAAAAGCTGCCCCAAGGGCATGCACAGCCCCGTCTGACCAAGCGGTTCGGTTAAATTCAGATGCAAACCAAGGTCAAGGGGCAAACCTTTTAGTCGCTTTGCAGAGGCTTCGAAGCCCGGCGCCTGAACCAGACACCCCGTTGCGCTGATACGACCTTGCTGAGCCAGCGCAACGATCGCCTCGTCTACGCCGGCCTCAAGCCCAAAGTCGTCTGCACAGACAATGAGCGGCGTAAAGTCTTGCGCCGCGTCGCTTGCGTGGGTGGAGTTAATCACGAAAGCGACGACCGCTTGCTTGTCGCACGATATAAAGTGGGCGCCCTTTGACCTCTTCGAAAATACGCGCAATGTACTCGCCCACGATACCAATCGAGATCAAAGTGATGCCAGAAAAAAACAATAAAATCGTCACAATCGTCGGCCAGCCACTGGTGGGATTTGAAAAAAGAAAATATTCGCAAACGATATAGAGACCGTAAGTAAACGAACAAAGCGACACCAAAAAGCCAAAGAGGCTCACCGCGCGCAACGGCCAGGTGGTGAACGAGGTTAATCCAGCGAGTGCAAGCGTCAATAGTTTGAACGCGCTGTAATGCGTCTGGCCATGCTCGCGTTGGGCGGGGGTGTAGGAAATTGACTCTGAATGAAAGCCCACCCAGGCGTAGAGGCCTTTCATGAAACGGTTACGCTCAGGCAGCTGACGCAGTGCATTGACCACCGCGCGATCCATCAAACGAAAATCACCTGCGTCGGGCGGTACGGTTACGCCGCGCGAGCCGGCAAGTAACGAATAAAATAATTTTGTTCCCCACCGTTTACTGGTGCTTTCATCGGCACGGGTTTCGCGCACCGCGTAAACCATATCGACTCCGGCCTGCCAGCGCGCCAACATCGCCGGCAGCAACTCAGGGGGGTGCTGTAGATCAGCGTCAAGAATCATCACCACGTCGCCCGTAGCCGCCTCGATGCCGGCCGTGATTGCTGGCTCTTTGCCGAAGTTGCGCGAGAGCTGGACGAAGCGAAAACCAGGATTAAGCACCCAGGCCGCCATCAATTCGGCCGTGTTGTCGCGACTACCGTCATCGACCACGATGATTTCCCAGTTAGCACCGAGTTGCGCCAGCACAGCCTGTAGTCGTGGCAGAAGCACGCCCAGATTGTCGTGTTCGTTAAAGGCTGGTACGACGCAACTGAGCGTTGCGCCAGAAAGTTCGCGGCCTGGCGCCTGAACGCCAGAGGGTGGAGTCGATGAAGTCA
>CAMBZR010000095.1 GCA_945872285.1 Bordetella parapertussis
TCTTGCTCAAGCTCTGCTCGCACCCAACCTCTGGGCGCGGGGAGTTCGTTCAACAACTTTACAACTGACATCTTTGCTCCTGCGACTGCGTCTATGTATATTTAATTTTTACTGTGACTGCTGGGTGTCGGCCCACTGCGCTAGCTCAATCGCCCTGCAAATTAATCTTCTTCGCCAAGTCTTGCAAAAACGCGGCTTCTTTTTTAATGCGCTCGTTGAACTCATCAACCGGTTGCGCAACTGGCCACGCGGCTTGATCGGCCAAAGCGGCTTTCATGTCAGGCGACATCGCAACCTGATGCACCGCTTTTTGCATGGCATTCAAAATATGCTTGGGCGTTTTTGACGGCGCATACATTGCATAGCTTTGCGTAATATCAAAATCTTTGACGCCGGCCTCTTGCATGGTGGGCACGTTGGGTACGGCAGCCGAGCGCTGTGAGCTGGTGACCGCCAGTGGAGTCAAACGACCACTATCCATAAAGTTGCGTGCGGTCAAAATACTGGTGATGCCTACTGTTGTCACGCCTGACACGACATCGGTCATTAAAGGCGCGCCACCCTTATACGACACGCTAACCATATCGAGCTTTTCAGAGTTGGCATACATGGCACCCACCAGCTTAGTCATATTCTCTGAACTGCCAAAAGAGTAGGTGGCTGGCTTAGCGCGCATCACTTTGGTGAACTCGGCCATCGTTTTGGCCGGAAACTGCGACGACGTCACAAAGATCAATGGTGAGTCGGCCACTACGGTGACGCCAATTAAGTCTTTAAAAGTATCGTACGGCAGATTTTTAATGACCAGTGGGTTAATGAGGTGGGTAGACACCACCATGACATAGGTATGCCCATCGGGCTCTGCCTTCGCCGCCAAGTCCGTGCCAATAATGCCGTTGGCACCGGGCTTATTGTCAACAATAACGTTCTGTTTGAGCAATGGCCCCAAACCTAGCGCGAGGCGCCGCGAAATAATGTCAGTGCCGCCACCTGGTGAATACGGCACGATGATTCGCACGGACTTGGTCGGCCAGTCTGAAAGTTGCGCCTGAGCACTCGCGCCCAGGCCAGCGCACGTCAGTGCTGCGCCTAGCGCAAGCCACCCTAAGCGCTGGCGTTGGGGGTTCAGAATGGTGCTATTTTTGATTTTTTTCAAGTTAGTCTCCGGGGCTTGGGGCGCTCAACGCGCGCTTAAAGTGAGTGGTGCAGCCGTCATTGGCTTATTGTCCCCGAAACTGTACGCGTCAGGAGTGCTATCCTGTATATATTGGTGTTAACCCCTAAGTCTTCTGATGCAGCGCCCCGAACCAACCCCCCCGTCATCCACCTCCTCTGAACCCACGCGCCGCGACTTGGTGCTCGCCATGTCAGGCATCGCCGCCGCCGCCGTGGTGGTGGCCTTTGACTCAACGATTGTTAGCACGTCGTTGCCGCAAGTCGCGTTAGCGCTCGATGGTCTGAGCCTTTATGCCTGGGTGGGAACCGGCTACTTTTTAGCCTCGGCGGTCAGTATTTTGATTTTTGGGCGGCTGGGCGATCTGTATGGTCGCAAACCTCTGATGCTGTGCTCGCTGGCAATTGTGGTGGTGGCCTCGGTTTTAAGCGGGCTGTCGCAAAGCATGGTGCAACTGATCTGGTTTAGGGTATTGCAAGGGGTGGGCGGGGGCATGCTGCTGGCCACCGCCTTTGCCGCTCCGGCCGATTTGTTTCCGGATCCGCGTCGGCGGGTGCGCTGGATGGTTCTCACCTCGTCAACCTTTGCGGTCGCCAGCGGTTTAGGCCCCGTGATTGGGGGTGCGGTCACCGAGGCTCTAGGTTGGCGCGCGGCCTTTTTAGTGACGCCTCTTGCGGCTTTGGTCGGAATCTATACCACTTGGCGATATTTTCCTTGGATCAAGTCGACCCGCAGCGTCGCACCTCGAATCGATTGGCTGGGATCATTCACACTTGTCATCGCCGTGGGCGCCCCCTTAGCGGGGATTGAGCTGGTGTCGAGCAGTACTGACACGACCGTTCAGCTTTGGGCGGTAGGCTTGATTGCGGTGGGCTTGGCCGCGGGTGCGCTGCTGATCCCAATCGAGCGTCGCGCTATCACGCCGATTTTTCCGCTGCGCATTTTGCAACCACGCGAGGCGCGCTTGCTCAACCTCGCTGGCCTGATGTCAGGGGCCGTCATGTTTATTTTGATTTATTACCTACCCTTGCTACTGCAAGACGAGTTTGGCTTTTCGCCTACTTACGCGGGTCTGTTGTTAACACCCTTTGTGGCGGTCATGCCACTGGGCAGCATCGTCAGTGGCCGTCTGTTTGCCCAGCAACGTGAGCCCGCACGCCTGATGATTTTTGGCAGCCTCATGCTGGGCACAGGCTGCTTACTGACCCTTACCTTTTCATCCACGAGTCCGTCCTGGTGGATCGTGCTGACGATGTCGCTTTGCGGCGCGGGCCTTGGTTTTTTGTTACCCAATTTCACACTGTTCATGCAGATGTTGGCAGAGCAGCGCGACGTGGGCGTTGCCTCTGCCCTGATTCAAACCACTCGCGCCCTAGGCAGCGCGCTTGGCACCGCGTTGGTCGGTATCGCCGTGGCTAAAATCTCGATCGCTACGGGGGTGCGGTTGGGGTTATTTTTTTGCGTCCTCTTGTGCGTGCTAATCGGCTGGGTCTGCTCGCGCATTCAAATGAAAAATATCGGCAAGTAGCTTGGACGACCCTGACACGCTTGCCGCAAACCCGCTTAATAAGTGAAAAAGCCTGTCAGATCGGCTAGTATCGCCTTAAGTGCATCAGCGCCACCACGAGGCGGCTAGCGCTGTCGTGGCCTGTAATTTAAAACACTCCTTTAAAACACCTCTTCAGGACACTCTTTTGACTGCAGCACCGCCTCAAAGTTTGAAGGTCAAGATCGATTCGTTTTTAATCGCGCTGTTAATCGCCGCGGTGCCTGTCAATCTTCTAAGCGATCTTGGTCAAGCCAGCACGGTGTTTTATGTTCTGGCGGTTGTTGCGCTGAGCATCTGTTTCTCAAGAGTCGGGGGGCTGCACGCGACGCTTGAAACCTTAAGCCCCTATCGTGGCCTGGCTGTCGCGCTTTTTTTCTCGGTACTCGTGATCACCATCGCTGCGCTGCGCAGCGATAAGCGCCTGGATACTGAGATCGAACGCGCCCTACGTTTGTGCTTTGGCACCCTGATTATTTTGGGGGCTTGTCTATCGCTACGCCCACAGTGGCTGCGTCAGGCTAGTTGGGGGCTCGTGGTAACCACCTGGGTGGCGACGGTCTATACGCTTTGGTTTTCTTGGCCCACCACATGGCCCAATTTTAGGCGGCCACTCGAGGTGCCGCAATATAACGCGGTGTCGTACGGTGATTTGCTGTTATTAATGGCAGTGCTCGGCACGTTTTCACTTGGCTGGCGTTTAACGCGTTATCGTAAAACTGAAATCGCCTTTAAAGTCCTGACGCTAATCGTGGGCCTAGTAGGCTTTATGTTGACGCAGACACGCGGCGGTTGGTTAGCGGTACCGTTTTTTATTATCACGGGCCTGGTCCTGATCGGGGGCAAAGCCAGCCCGCGCAAGCTAATCGCGCCCGCCTTGATCGCGCTGCTGATCGCCGCTGCAGTCTTTGCCTCGAGCTCGGTCATGCGACAACGATTTACCGATACCTTCACGCAAACAGTCGAGTGCCTTGAACACCCCCTGACGATTTCGTCAGAGTGCGGTCGTATTCAGCTTTGGCGCATTTCATGGTTGATGTTTAAAGCTGACCCCGTGTTTGGCAACGGTGCGACACAAGACTTCGGCCCCAAACTAGATGAGTATTGGCGTCAAGGTCTGGTGTCGGATTTTATGCACTCGCAAGGTTTTGGCGAGTCGCACAACGATATGTTGTTTAGTATGGCCAGCCATGGTGTGTTGGGCTTGCTGGCCTTGCTGTTGGCGCATTTTGTGCCGATCTGGCTGTTTGCCAAAAGGCTAGCCTCGTCGGCGCCTGAGCCGGCGCGCGTAGCCGCCGCCATGGGGCTGGTGCTATGCCTGGGTCTGTTTGCGTTTGGCTGGACTGAGTTGATTTTGCGCAACATGCGCACCTTGAGCTTTTATGCGTTGATGCTGGCTTGGTTGCTTGCGCTTTCAGACGCGCGCTTTTTAGCGCGTCACGAAGCGCGGATATCTGGCTAAACGCTTTACCTATTCGCTAAACGCTTGACCTCTTCACTAAACGCCTGACCTATTCTCTAACCGCTTCGCATGCTCGGTTAAAGCGTTGCCCGCTGCTGAAAACGCCAGCTTGTTTCGCACATCGCTTTGAGGTCACGCTTAGCGCGCCACTGTAATTGCTGTGCAGAGTGCTCAACGCTGGCATAGCAGCTCGCGATATCCCCCGCGCGACGTGGTGCGATCTCGAACGGCACGGGCTTGCCACTTGCTGCCTCAAAGGCGGCAATCATCTCGAGCACGCTGTAGCCCTGTCCAGTTCCTAAATTAAAGGTGTGCAAGCCTACGTGTTGGGTTAAAAAATCGAGCGCGGCGAGGTGGCCTTCGGCTAAATCCATGACATGAATATAATCGCGCACCCCTGTTCCGTCAGGCGTGTCGTAATCGTTGCCAAAGATCTTGAGCTTGGGTAACTTACCCACCGCCACCTGTGCCACAAACGGCATCAGATTATTCGGCACACCTTTAGGATTCTCGCCAATCAGGCCAGAGGGGTGGGCCCCCACCGGATTGAAATATCTAAGGGCGGCCAGGTGCCACGAAGGATCAGACGCGCTTAAATCTGCCAAGATTTCTTCGATATGGAGCTTGCTGCGCCCATAAGGGTTGGTGGCCACCGTCGGGTGCGCTTCGTCGATGGGTAAGTATTTAGGATCGCCATAGACGGTGGCGCTTGAACTAAAAACCAGTGTTTTGCAGCGCGCGACCTGCATCGCCTGCAACAGACTGATCGCACCCTGTACGTTATTGGCGTAATAATCAACCGGCTGTGAAACGGACTCACCGACGGCTTTCAAACCGGCAAAGTGAATCACGGCATTGATATTTTGCTCGATCAACGTCCGCTGCAAGAGCTCGGTGTTGCGCATATCGCCTTCAGTAACGGCAACCGGCTTGCCGAGGATTTGCTCAAGTCGCCCGAGCGCAGCACGATCACTGTTGCTAAAGTTGTCGTACACCACGACGCGATGCCCCGCGGCTGCCAAGACGACCGCAGTATGACTACCGATATACCCTGCGCCACCCGTAAGCAATACGTTCATCCTGCCTGCCTTTTTTAGCTTCAAATTGCTGCGCTTTTGTTAGAAGCGAAGCCTGTCTGAACATACTACCTTCTCTGAAGCGGTTATCACAAGCACAAACCTCAGAAAATCAAACTGCAAAGCAGTCAAGTGTTTCGTTACTTTTGCTTGCACTTCGACCTGTGTCGTTTTTTGGTTGTCGGGGCGCCCGAGGCATTGAATTGCAAGCCGCCCGAGCGCAGACTCTTGTTACCGGCGCCAAGGGTGCGCCACTCACCCAGGCTTAACCTAAATGCTGCACTTCACCCCGGGCAACACCGTTACGCTTCTCGAAAACGGCGTTCAGTTGTTTCCAGCGTTATGTCAGGCCTTTGATCAGGCGACGCGCAGCATTCACATCGAAACCTATATCTTTAGGCTCGATACGGCCGGCACACAACTTTTGCACCACCTAAAACTTGCGGCGCTTCGCGGCGTGCGCGTCCGCGTCATGCTTGATGGCTTTGGCAGCGCCGCAGACGAACAACAGATTTTGACTGCCTTGCATCAGGTAGGCGCGCAAGGCCGAGTCTATCGCACAGAGCCCAAGCCATTCACGCTTCAATCGTTTGACTTTAGGCGACTCAGGCGCTTGCATCGCAAAATCGTTGTGGTCGATTCGCAGCTCGCCTTCATCGGTGGCATCAATTTTGAAGACGATTACTTGACAAACGCTCGGCTCAGTCGCGCAAGCGATCCACGCTTTGATTACGCCGTGCAACTCACTGGCCCCACGGTCGCCCAAGTCGTTCATGCACAAGATCTGCTTTGGCTGCGGCTGAACTGGCGCTTATTGCTCAGGCCGCCGCGCACGTGGCGGCATCTTCGCCTTCGACACCAGCGCCACCTCACCGCCCTGCACCCCGCGACAGGTACCGCCCCCACCGCTTTGGTATTGCGCGACAACCTGCGGGTTCGCAAAGCGATCGAAGCCGCCTACCTTGAGGGTATCCGGCAAGCGAAACACTCCATCATCATCGCCAACGCCTATTTTTTGCCAGGCCGCAAACTGCGCGAGGCGCTCCTCGAAGCCGCGCAGCGCGGTGTCAAAGTCAAGCTTCTGCTGCAAGGCAAAATTGAATACCGCATGCAATATCACGCGACGCGCTGGATCTATGAACAGTTTCTACACGCTGGCATCGAGATCTATGAGTATCTGCCGAGTTTTTTACACGCTAAAGTCGCCGTACTCGACGAGTTATCAACCGTGGGGTCGTCAAACCTAGACCCCTTCAGTTTATTGCTTGCTCGCGAGGCCAACCTGTGGGTTGCGGATACGACCTTCACGCAAACCTTGCGCGAATCGCTTGAAACGGCAATCGCGTTCGGCAGCAAAATCATTGAGCCTACCCTTTATGCAAAGCGGCCTGTGCTCACGCGACTGACCGATGGGCTGGCCTACCTGCTTCTTAGGGTTGGGGTGGCACTAACGGGTAAGGGTGGCGACTATTAACGCGCTAGGGCAGTTCAAGCTCGGCAAAGATGGGGGCATGATCTGACAGCTGTGACCACGGCCTGCCGCGCAGCACACGGGCATTGCGTACCGCAAAGCCGCGCTGATAAATACGATCTAGACGCAACCACGGAAACGCGCTCGGAAACGTGCGCGGTGACGGTGTCGGGCTATAAGAGCCCTCCATCGACAATTGATTTTTGCGCTGCGCTTCACGACGAAACAAACCGGCACGAATCTCAAGTGGACTGTCACCTCGCCAGACGCCGCGCAATTGGTGCATTGACTCGCGCAACTTGGGCATGACCCCTTGCGCGCGTGGCGCGTGGGCAAATACTTCGTAGACGCCTAGTTGCTGCACAAACAAGGGTGCAAGTCGGTCTTTCCAGTCGTTAAAATCGCCAGCGATCAACATAGGGGCATTATCGGGCACCATGCGCTTGATGCGCTCGGCCATCACTTCGATCTGGCGCACGCGCCCGCCCGCAAACAGCCCGAGGTGCACGACAAAGCAATGCACTTCGCACCCACCCACGTCGAGCACACCATGCAACAAGCCTCGCTGCTCTAAGCGATGATCTGAAATATCCTGGTTTTCAAAGCTGACGATCGAATGGCGCGACAAGAGCGCGTTGCCGTGATCACTTTGGCTTTTAATGGCGTTGCAACCGTAGGCAACCTCCATATGCAAGGCCGCCGCTAAAGATTCGTGCTGAGCGTGCAGACGACCATACCGGTCGTTACGCCCTTGCACTTCTTGCAAAAATAACAGATCGGGCCGCAAGCCATGCAACCCAAGTCGCAAATCCACCATAGAGTCGCGCCCCGCAAGAGAGCGACCTTTATGGATGTTGTAGCTAACGACCCGAAGCAGCGACATATTGACCGATACTGCTCAAACCTTAACTTCTGGCTGACGCAAACGAATATGCAATTCGCGCAACTGCTTTTCGTCAACAGGCGAAGGTGCCTGGGTGAGCAAACACTGCGCGCGTTGCGTTTTTGGAAAGGCAATCACATCACGAATCGACTCGGCACCGGTCATCATGGTCACGATCCGATCCAGGCCAAAAGCGATACCGCCGTGAGGTGGCGCGCCATACTGCAAAGCGTCAAGCAAGAAGCCAAACTTAAGTTGTGCTTCTTCGGCGTCAATCTTCAGAGCCCTAAACACTTTGCTCTGAATTTCTTCGCGGTGAATACGCACTGAGCCGCCACCGATCTCCCAGCCATTCAAGACCATGTCATAGGCTTTGGCGGTTGCCTTTGAAGGATCGGTACTGAGAAGATCTTCGTGGCCGTCTTTCGGGCTGGTAAAGGGGTGATGCGCGGCCACGTAACGATCGGCCCCTTCATCGTATTCGAACATCGGAAAATCAACCACCCAAAGTGGTTTCCAGACGGCCTCAAACAAGTCGTTGGTGCGCCCAAACTCGCTATGGCCGATTTTGACGCGCAACGCGCCCAAGGCGTCGTTCACAACCTTAGCGCGATCCGCGCCAAAGAAAATCAGATCGCCATCTTGCGCACCGGTGCGCTTAAGCATCTCGGCGAGCGCCGCGTCGTGCAAGTTTTTAACGATCGGTGACTGCAAGCCATCGCGGCCTTTGGCCACTTCGTTGACTTTGATCCAGGCCAAGCCTTTTGCACCATAAATCGACACAAACTTGGTATAGCTGTCGATTTCGCTGCGCGAGATGATGCCACCTTTTGGCACGCGCAAGCCCACGACGCGACTGCCTTCGGTGGTGGCCGCTTGGGCAAACACTTTGAAGTCGACGTCTTTCATGACGTCGGTTAAATCTGTGAACTCAAGCTTGACGCGCAGATCAGGTTTGTCTGAACCATACAAGCGCATGGCTTCGGTATAAGGCATCAGCGGAAACGGATTGGCGAGCTCAACGTTTTGCACGGCTTTAAAGACGTGACGAATCATGTCTTCAAAAATCGCACGGATTTCGGTTTCGTTTAAGAACGAGGTTTCGCAATCGATCTGGGTAAATTCGGGCTGGCGATCGGCACGCAAATCTTCGTCGCGAAAGCATTTGGTAATTTGATAGTAGCGATCAAAGCCCGACACCATCAACATCTGTTTGAAGAGCTGTGGCGATTGCGGCAGGGCAAAGAACTCGCCTGCGTTGACGCGCGAAGGCACCAGATAATCACGCGCACCTTCGGGCGTACTCTTGGTGAGCATGGGAGTTTCGATGTCGATAAAACCCAAGCCATCTAAAAACTTACGCACTTCGATCGACACGCGATAACGCAGCATCATATTGCGTTGCATTTGACCGCGACGTAAATCAAGCACGCGATGCGTCAGACGTGTGGTCTCAGAGAGGTTTTCATCATCGAGCTGAAACGGTGGCGTGACCGAAGGATTCAGGATCTCAACTTCGCGGCACAGGATTTCGATTTCGCCAGAGGCGAGATCTTTATTGGTGGTGCCGGCAGGGCGCTCACGCACCAAGCCCGTAATACGAATACAAAACTCGTTGCGCAGGCGCTCGGCGATCGCGAAGCCTTCAATATTATCTGGATCGAACACGATCTGGGCTAAGCCCGCGCGATCGCGCATATCGATAAAAATCACGCCCCCGTGATCGCGACGGCGATGCACCCAACCAAATAACGTAACGGTTTGACCTAGGTGGTCTCGACAAACCTGGCCGGTGTAGCAGGTGCGCATGCAAACTCCAAATGATCTGACAATAGATCTGACAATAAATTAATCGGACGAACGAGAAGACGCAGTGGACGCGGGTGCGCCCTGAGCGGTGGCGTCGACGGCACTGAGGATCGGACCTGCGGGGGGGGCCACGACCCCCATCGAGACAATATATTTAAGCGCGGCATCCACCGACATATTGAGCGGCACGACTTCGCTGCGCAACATAATCAAAAAGAAACCAGAGGTCGGGTTCGGCGTAGTGGGCACATAGACGCTAACGTAATCAGACTGCAGGTGTTCGGCGACTTCGCCGCTTGGCGCACCGGTCAAGAGTGCGACGGTATAGCAGCCCTGGCGCGGATATTGCACCAACACGGCTTGCCTGAACGCCTGTCCATTAGGCGCAAGCAGTGTGTCACTCACTTGCTTAACCGACTGATAGATTGAGCGCACCAACGGGATGCGGCCCAATACTTTTTCTGAATACTTTAAGATGCCACGTCCTAAAAAATTAGCGGCGAACATCCCCGTGGCAAGCAAAACCACCAGAACCAGGGCCACCCTGAAGCCTGGGAGCTCAAAGCCGAACAAAGCCTGAGGCGACAAAAAGGTCGGCACCACACTTTCGAGGGTGTTGATCACCAACCCAAGCACCCAGATCGTAATCACGACAGGCACCCAAATCAGTAAACCAGTGATGAAGTACTTTTTTAGAAATCGCATGTGGGGCTCGATAAAGCCATCTTTGTTACGCCCCGCCCGAGGGGGACGGCGTACTGCTGTGTCCTGAATTTGCCGCACCTGAACTGCTTGCAGACGCGGGGCTCGAGGCGTTGCTTGGGGCAGGGGCTGAAGACTTGCCGGCCGAACTTTCGGACGACGAGCCCGACTGACCGGCAGACGCATCACTTGAACTGGGCTTGTCTTTACCGCCCGAATCCGCTGCGGCACCCGCCTCACTTGTGGCGCCCGCTGCGCCTTCCGCACCGGGCGCCGGAGCGGAAGCCTCGCTGGCTTTCGCGCCGCCGTTGCCGTTGCTGCGAAAATCGGTGACATACCACCCCGAGCCTTTTAATTGAAAGCCGGCGGCGGTAACCTGTTTTGAATAGGTTGACTGAGCACACTGGGGGCATAACGTGAGGGGCGCATCAGACATTTTTTGCAGTTTGTCTTCAGCGTGACCACAGGCTGAGCATTTGTAAGCGTAGATTGGCACGATAAACGTCTTGAATTCTGGATGAAAGAGAAAGGGAGTCAAACGAGAAGGAAAGCCTTTGATTTTAACGGGTTTTTATACCAACCCGCCTCCCCATGCCATTAAAGAACCAGAAATCTCATGGCTAATACGCGCGCGCGGGGTGAAATTTGCCCGCGCGCCTTTTCGCAAGGCTAAACAATCCTTTTTATCTTGACTAAAACCGCGTGACGCAGACCGCTTTCAACTCTTGCCGTTTGCTACAGACCCAGCGTTTTAAGCTCAGG
>CAMBZR010000096.1 GCA_945872285.1 Bordetella parapertussis
GTGTTGAGCATCAATCATGAGCAAAACAACGTTACTGGCCTCAATCGCTTGCAGCGTTTTAATCACCGAAAACTTTTCAATCGCTTCGAATACTTTGCCGCGTTTGCGCAAGCCCGCCGTATCAATCAAGGTGTATTTTTTGCCACCCCGGTCGAATTCAATTTCGATCGCATCACGTGTGGTGCCCGGCATATCAAAGGCAATGACCCGCTCTTCGCCCAGCAAGGTGTTGATGAGTGTCGATTTACCAACGTTGGGACGTCCGACGATCGCAAGTTTAATGCGATGATCGAATACCTCGACGGGTTCGAAAAAATCACTTTTGACAGCTTCGGCGCTAGGCTCTGCATCATCCGCATCGAAGTCTTCGGTTACGGGTTCTTGGCCCAGCCCTTCAAGCGCATGCTCAATCAGATCGGCAATACCATCCCCATGAGCCGCCGAAATCGCATAAGGCTGGCCCAGACCGAGCTCGTGAAACTCTGCGATGGCGCTACCGTGCGCCATTCCCTCGGCTTTGTTCACGCACAATACCGCGCGCTGACCAAGTTTGCGCAACAGACGCCCAATATCATGATCGTGCGCGTTTAAGCCGGCACGCGCATCGACCAAAAAAATCACAACGTCCGCTTCTGCGATTGCCTGCTTAGTTTGACGCGCCATCTGGTGCAAAATACCGGTTTTAGCAACGGGCTCAAAACCGCCAGTATCAACAACAATAAAAGGTTTGTCGCCAACGCGACCTTCTCCGTAGTGACGGTCTCGAGTCAGCCCCGAAAAGTCTGCAACCAAAGCTGCGCGCGAGCGCGTCAGGCGATTAAAGAGCGTTGATTTACCAACGTTTGGACGTCCAACCAGGGCGACGACAGGTTTAAGTGGCACGGATTAATTCAGCCCAATCATCACGAGCAAGCCATCGCCCGACTGAACCAAAACCCCCTGAGGAGTCGAGAGCAGGGGTGCCTGAATGGCACCACCACCCACAGAAATTCGAGCGAGCAACTGACCATCAACTGGCGACAAGAAATGAACGAAGCCCTCAAGATCTCCGACAGCGACACCACCTGGCACGGCCGCCGGGCTTGTCAGCTTACGATTACGCAGCGCGTCTTGACGCCACGCCAGACCGCCATTTTTTAGCGAAAACGCCGAGACGGCATCACGTTCGTTTGGCACATACACTTGTGTCGCATCAATGGTCATTCCCACCGTACTTGAAAAATCTTTACTCCAGACCGTGCGACCGCCCGCTGTGATGTCAAAGCAAATGGCGCGCCCTTGAAAGGCAACGGCGCACAAAAGCGAGCCTGATAACGCGGGCAGGCCTACGACGTCGTTCACTCGTTCAAGATCGGTCGAACCTTTTGGCAAGGCAACCGTACCTTCCCACTGCACGTCGCCAGACACCGCATTGATGGCAATCAATTTGCCGCCCGGTATTGCGCTGATCACCAACCCCTCGAGCAGCAGCATGCGTGCAGGTGCGCGCAAGGCCAGCGCCGGACCCGGACGTTGCACGCTCCAGATACGTTCGCCCGTTTCGGCGTTAAACGCCTGCACACGATAATCGCCGCTGCGCACCACAACAACCCCTGCGCCCACAACTGGCGGCACGGATACTTCGCTTGAGGCCTTCGAGCGCCATTTGATTTGACCGCTTTCATCAAATGCCACCACCATCGCGTCAGCGGTCACGACCGCAGTAATTTTGCCATCGCTCCCAATGCCCGCCGATAGTTTTTTATCCACCTTGGCCGTCCAGACCGCAGCGCCAGAATTCAGGTCGTATTTACCGACCACCCCATCACTGGTCGCTGCATAAACAACCGAACCCACAACGGCGGGTACAAAGCCAATTCCTGAGCCTTTTCCAAGCTGTGCTTTCCAGGCAATGCGCGCCGACAAGCCAGGCCTGTATTCAGTGAGTGGCGCAGGGTTATAGCGTCCGTCGTCACCAGTCAGTAGTGCACAACCCGACAGCAACAACAACGTGACAGACAACCATAACAAGCGTGGCAGCTTGGCATTAAACAGAAAAAACATCGCTATGCTCCGAGTGCATCAAGTTTGAGCTTGACGACGGGGGTTAAAGGGCTTGTAGCGCCTAAGGCCTCTAGCGCTTGCGTCCAGGCTTCGCGTGCACCAGCAGTTTTACCTTGGGCCGACAACACGTCGCCCCTGCGGTCGGCATACAGACCCGCGAAGGCTGCTGGAGGCTCATTGAGTTGGGTCAAGGCCGCGTCGAATTCTTTTTGCTCAAGCAAAATACCAGCCAAACGAAGTTTCGCAACGGGCAACAGCGTGGTATTTTTAGTCTGTGCCAGCCACTCTAGCTGCTGACGTGCTGCTGCCAAGTCATTACGCGCCGCTAACGCGGTCGCCGCCACCAAGGCACCGCGAGCCGCGTAATCCGTTGCGGCAAAATCCGTACGCAAGGTTTGCATCGCCGCGCTGATGCGCGCGCTTGCTTCGTCACCCGACTGACGACTAGCGTCTTCGAGAGCCTCAAAGTAGCCACGCGCTTGGGTGGCCTGACTCGTTTGATACCACTGCCAACCACGCCAGCCACCCAGTACAGCCAGCGCCACGATCAAGGCCGTGAGCACAGCGGTGCCGTATTTTGCCCACCAGGCGCGTAGTTGATCGAGTTGTTCTTGTTCGTCGACATCGTATGCCATGCTTATTTAACCTTGTCTTTCAAAAATGCCACTAAATCGTCGAGCGGTATGCGCAACTGCGCGGTATCAGGGGTTTGCTGCGCCACGCGCAACAGCTTGACTGAGGCGACCCCGTCGGCGAGCTCATCTGCTGCAAGAATAACCGCGATGGCGGCGGCGCTTGCATCGGCCCGTTTGAACTGCGATTTAAAACTCGCAGCGCCTGCGTGCACAATCACCGAAATACCAGCATCGCGCATCGCCTCGGCTAATACCGCCGCCCGGCGCTGCGCATCATCGCCTTGATGCACGATATAAACGTCACATTCGGGGCTCAAGATTTCAGGCTGATATTGGCTCCAGAGATCAAGTAAGCGCTCTACCCCGATCGCAAAGCCCACTGCGGGCGCAGATTTTCCGCCTAAGAGTTCTATTAAACCATCATAGCGCCCGCCACCACACACCGTGGCTTGCGCTCCGAGTTTATTGGTCACCCACTCAAACACGGTCAGGTTGTAATAATCCAGTCCGCGCACCATGCGAGGGTTCAAACGATAGCTCATGCCCGCATCGGTCAACCGCGCGCACACTGCATCAAAATGCGTGCGCGAAGCTTCGCCCAAAAAGTCAAAAAGCTTAGGGGCGGCGTCGGCCATCGCCTGCAGAGCTGGATTTTTAGTGTCGAGCACCCTAAGAGGGTTGGTGTAAAGCCGTCTTAACCCGTCTTCGTCCAGAATGTGTTTGTACTGTTCAAGGTGAGCAATCAACGCAGCACGATGGGCGGCGCGTTCGTCGCCTTGCCCTAACGAGTTGATTTCTAGCTCAATGTCGGTAATCCCCAGACGTTTCCAAAGTCTGGCGGTCATCACAATGAGTTCAGCGTCAATATCGGGTCCGGCCAACCCCAAAGCCTCGACGTCAATTTGATGAAACTGCCGATAGCGACCACGTTGCGGGCGTTCGTGACGAAACACGGGACCCAGCGCATAGACACGTTGAGGCCGGTCGTACAAAAGATTGTGTTCGATTGCCGCGCGCACCATGCCAGCGGTGAATTCTGGGCGCAGCGTCAACGACTCACCATTGAGCGAATCGGTAAAGGTATACATTTCTTTTTCAACAATGTCGGTGACCTCACCGATACCGCGCGTAAACAAGCGCGTGTGCTCAAGGATCGGGGCACGCATATTACGGTAGCCATAAGCCTGCAGCCAATTACGCACGATCTCTTCGAGCTGCTCCCAGCGCGCCGAGGCGCCGGGCAAGGCATCATTCATACCGCGAATCGCGGTGACTTTTGAAAAAGCTTGGGTCATGTCTTAACTTTAGAGGGCTTTCGTACCGTAGCGACGTGCAACGTACTCTTGAACAATGGCTTGAAACTCTTGGGCAATGTGATCACCTTTGAGGGTGACGGTTCGCTGCCCGTCAACAAAGACTGGCGCTGCAGGTACCTCACCCGTGCCGGGCAGGCTAATGCCAAGGTCGGCATGCCGACTTTCGCCAGGACCGTTTACCACGCATCCCATTACCGCAACGTTCATGGACTCGACGCCTGGGTACTGAGTTTTCCAGATAGGCATTTGCTCGCGCAGGTAAGTCTGAATCCGATCAGCCAGTTCTTGAAACACCGTGCTGCTGGTGCGACCACAGCCTGGGCAGGCGATCACCATTGGCGTAAACGCGCGCAACCCCATCGTTTGCAAAATCTCTTGCGCGACAACCACTTCGCGCTTACGGTCTCCGCCTGGCTCAGGCGTGAGCGAAATTCGAATCGTATCGCCGATTCCTTCTTGGAGCAATACACTCAAGGCTGCAGTCGAGGCCACAATCCCTTTGCTGCCCATGCCCGCTTCAGTTAAACCGAGGTGCAGAGGATAATCACAACGCGCGGCCAAATCCCGATACACCGCAATCAAATCCTGGACATGACTGACTTTGCAAGACAGAATAATCGCGTTCGGATCTAAGCCAAGCTCTTCAGCGCGCTGCGCGTTGCTAATCGCAGACACCACCAACGCATCGCGCATCACAGCCTGTGCGTTGCGCGGTGCAGCCTGCTTGCTGTTGTCGTCCATCATGCGTGCCAACAATTCGTGATCCAGGCTGCCCCAATTCACGCCAATACGCACCGGCTTTTTGTATCGACACGCGACTTCGATCATTTGCGCAAAATTATCGTCGCGCCGTTTACCACCACCCATGTTGCCCGGATTAATCCGATACTTAGATAATGCCTGGGCGCACTCAGGAAACTGTGTGAGCAACTTGTGACCGTTATAGTGGAAATCACCGACCAAAGGCACTGAGACACCCATGCGGTCGAGATGCTCGCGAATCGCCGCGACTTCTTTAGCCGCTTCAGGCGTGTTCACCGTAATACGCACGATTTCAGAGCCTGCAAGCGCCAACTCTTTTACTTGAATCGCCGTCGCGACGGCGTCGGCAGTGTCGGTGTTGGTCATGGACTGCACCAAAACCGGTGCCTGTCCGCCAATCGCCAACACTTTGCCGGCCCATTCTATTGGCACAAGCCGAGTCTGCTGACGTGTCAGTGAACCCACCAAGACGCCGGTCGACTGAGGCACTGCACTGGCCTGGGTCAAAGAAGCGCTGACAGAGACGCTGACGGGCTCGTTCATTTTACAAATGTCCCGAGCCAGGCCGGCAACCAGTTTGCTGGCACCAGGCCTTGCCAGACCCCAACGCCCGCCGCCACCAGAACTAGGATCAGAATCAAGACGACCCAGACTACAGAACCGTTTTGTGCGATCTCGATTTCATGCGAACCCAGGCTGCGAGTCGATGTGTGGTCGGCGATGCCACCTTGCACCTGTCCGATGTAGGGCTCGAGCATTGTTTCTAGGGGTTTAGAATCAATTTCCAATAATTTGGCGTAATTTTTGATCAAACCTTTTAGTGGCAAGCCTCGAGGCAAACTTTCAAAACGCTCAGACTCGAGCGCATCGATCAGGCGCGCCGGATACTTAATACGCAACTCAACGTCTTGTAGTGAGAGTCCCTTAGCGACCCGCAGGCCACGCAGCGAACCGGCCGAAATCATCAGTTCATTTTGAACAGGAACTGATTCTGTATGCAAAGGATTTTTCAATTCGCCAGCACTCATGCCCGAACCTCTTTTATCGGAATCGATCGTTTCAAAGCCATTTTTTCGCTTAGACGGGTGCGGTCTTGCACTTCACCCGCCAATTGCCCGCAAGCGGCATCAATATCGTCGCCGCGCGTTTTGCGTACGGTGGTAACAATGCCGGCCTCATTTAAAGCCTGCGAAAAACTTTTAATACGAGCCGCCGTTGATCGCTTCAGCCCCGAAGCAGGGAAAGGATTAAAGGGGATCAGATTGAGTTTGCAATGAATACGCCGCACGAGTTGTATGAGCTCGCGCGCGTGCTGGTCAGAGTCGTTCACGCCGTCCAGCATCACATATTCAAACGTGATGAAGTCTCGCGGCGCGAACTCAAGGTAACGTTCGCAAGCAGCGAACAGTTCAGCGAGTGGATATTTTTTGTTAAGGGGCACGAGTTGATCGCGCAAAGCATCGTTGGGCGCGTGCAAAGAAACAGCAAGTGCCACCGGGCAATCTTTTGCCAGACGGTCAATCATCGGCACAACACCCGAGGTAGAAACTGTGACGCGGCGTCGCGATAGCCCATACGCGTTGTCATCCAGCATTAACCGCAACGCCGTTACAACCGGTTCATAGTTGAGCAGAGGTTCGCCCATCCCCATCATGACGACATTGCTGATCACGCGCGTGTTTGCAGCCTGATCGGCTCCGGCTAAACGGGAGTCGTCAATATCTTTTAACAGTTCGTGCCGAGCCCACCACAATTGACCGATGATTTCGGCAGCCGTGAGATTTCTGTTAAAGCCCTGATGCCCCGTTGAGCAGAACCGGCAGCCGACATTGCAGCCTGCCTGACTAGAGATGCACAGTGTGCCGCGATCGTCTTCAGGAATAAAGACCGCTTCGATTGCGTTGCCTTGCCCAACATCAAACAACCACTTGCGTGTACCGTCAGTCGAACGTTGCTGCGTCAGCACAGTGGGCGGTTGCACCACACACTGGGCAGACAACTGGGCGCGAAAATCGCGCGCCAGATCGGTCATGGCATCAAACTGGCTAGTATTGCGTTGGTGCACCCATTTTTGCAGTTGCCGGGCGCGAAAAGGCTTGCCCCCCCACTGTCCCACTAATTGGGTCAGTGCCGGAGCATCAAGCCCAAGCAAATTGATCGGTTCAGGGTGCATGCGGAGCAAGCCACTTTTCAATCAGCCGAATTAACGGCTGTGGATGTTGATTTCTGGAAAGAAAAACGCAATTTCGACCTGCGCGGTTTCAGGCGCGTCAGAGCCATGCACCGCGTTAGCGTCGATACTGTCGGCAAAATCAGCACGAATCGTACCTTTTTCTGCTTTTTTAGGATCCGTGGCACCCATCAGATCGCGATTGGTTTGAATGGCGTTTTCGCCTTCAAGGGCTTGCACAAACACAGGACCTGAGATCATGAAGTCGACCAGATCTTTAAAGAACGGCCGAGCACTGTGCACAGCGTAAAACCGCTCGGCATCGGCGCGCGACAATTGCAGAAGGCGTGCAGCAATGACTTTGAGGCCTTTGGCTTCAAAGCGGGCAACAATTTGACCGATCACGTTTTTTGCGACGGCATCGGGCTTAATGATCGATAGTGTACGTTCGACTGACATGTAAAACTCCAATAAATCTCAATAAAAACAGGGACTTTGCTTATACCTACCCTAACCCGAGATTCTAGCACGGCACTAAACCCGACAACATTCTAAAATAGCGGGCTTGCACTGAATCTGTGCGCGCCTGAAGGCAGGTGCGCCGCCTTGCTCAACCCCTGCGGAACCCCTATGACCCTGCCCAACCCACTGCCCAACGTGGATCTCCCAAAAAGCTTCGAACCGGCCGAGATCGAAGCCCGTTGGTATCCCGAATGGGAGCGCCGAGGCTATTTTGCCGCAGGTCAGCACGTTCAAGTCAACGCAGCAGCCACCCCTGGCGCGCAAACCGGCGCGCGGGTAGCCGAACCGGCATCTGCTCCTGCCTACGCGATTCAGTTTCCGCCCCCAAATGTCACGGGCACGCTGCACATGGGGCACGCCTTTAATCAAACCATCATGGACGGGCTGATTCGCTACCATCGCATGCTTGGGCGCGACACCGTCTTTGTGCCAGGCACCGATCACGCAGGCATTGCCACCCAAATTGTGGTTGAGCGCCAGCTCGATGCACAAAAAGTCTCGCGCCACGACCTGGGCCGTGAAAATTTCATTAAAAAGGTCTGGGAATGGAAAGAAGTCTCCGGCAGCACCATCACCAGCCAGGTGCGACGCTTAGGTGCCTCGGCTGACTGGCCGCGTGAATACTTCACGATGGACGCTCAAATGTCAGAGGGCGTCATCGAAACCTTTGTGCGTCTGCACAAGCAAGGTCTGATTTATCGCGGTAAACGTTTGGTGAACTGGGATCCCAAACTGATGACTGCCGTTTCTGACCTTGAAGTACAAGCAGTCGAAACCGACGGGCATCTGTGGCATATCCAATACCCGTTTGTTGATGGCCCACAAACCGTGACACAGCCTGACGGCACTGTACAAACGCTGGCGGGCATGACCATCGCCACCACTCGCCCAGAGACTATGCTGGCCGATGGCGCGCTGTGCGTGCACCCCGACGACGCGCGCTATCAGCACCTTATCGGGAAGATGGTCGACCTGCCTTTATGTCACCGCCAGATTCCAATCATTGCCGATAGCTTTGTCGATCAGGCCTTTGGTACCGGCTGCGTCAAAATCACGGGCGCTCACGACTTTAACGATTATGCCTGCGCCCTGCGGCACGACCTACCCTTGATTGTTATCTTTACCCTTGACGCTAAAGTCAACGAGCAAGCCCCTAGCCAATTCATCGGTCTGGATCGGTTCGCCGCACGTACCGCCGTCGTCGCAGAACTCAAGCAGCAAGGTTTCTTAGTCAAGGTCGATGACCATAAAATGATGCAGCCGCGGGGCGATCGCAGCGGCGCTGTGCTTGAACCGATGCTGACCGATCAGTGGTTTGTTGCCATGAGTCAGCCCGCACCCGCTGACACCTTACATCCAGGCAAAAGCATTACCGAAGTCGCACTCGAGGTCGTTGCAAAAGGCGATGTACAGTTCTTTCCTGCTAACTGGACAACCACCTACAACCAATGGCTTGAAAACATTCAAGACTGGTGCATTTCGCGTCAATTATGGTGGGGCCATCAGATTCCCGCCTGGTACGCAGAAGATGGTCAGGTTTTTGTCGCCCGCTCCGAGGCTGAGGCGCTCAGTCAAGCCAAAGCCGCCGGTGTCAGTGGCCCACTGACGCGCGACCCCGATGTGCTCGACACTTGGTTTTCTTCTGCGCTCGTTCCCTTCACGACGATGGGCTGGCCGCAACAAACCGCCGATTACGCCCGCTATTTGCCTTCAAGCGTATTGGTCACTGGTTTTGACATCATCTTTTTTTGGGTCGCACGCATGGTCATGATGACCACACACCTGACCGGCCAAGTCCCGTTTAAGCACGTGTACGTGCACGGTTTAATTCGCGATGCAGAAGGCCAGAAGATGAGCAAATCAAAAGGGAACACGCTTGACCCTGTTGATTTGATTGATGGGGTCGATCTTGAAACCCTTGTGAGCAAACGCATCTATGGCCTGATGAACCCAAAACAAGCGGACAATATCGAAAAATCCACCCGCAAACAGTTTCCGCTGGGGATTCCGGCCTTTGGCACAGACGCCCTGCGCTTCACAATGGCAGCTTACGCCAGTCTCGGACGAAACATTAACTTTGACCTCAAACGCTGCGAAGGCTATCGTAACTTTTGTAACAAACTCTGGAACGCCACGCGGTTTGTATTGATGAACACCGAAGGTCAGGACATGGGCGAGGCTGACAACTCGGCACAGAGCTTTGTTGACAGGTGGATCATCAGCGAGTTGCAACTGCTTGAGCAAGAGGTAGCCAAGGGCTTTGCAGACTATCGCTTCGATAACATTTCGAACGCGCTGTATCACTTTGTCTGGGATGAATACTGTGACTGGTATCTTGAACTTGCAAAGGTTCAAATCCAGCACGGTACGCCCGAGCAACAACGCGCCACGCGCCGCACTCTAATTCGAGTGCTCGAGGCGGTATTAAGACTGCTTCACCCCATCATGCCCTTCATTACCGAAGAGCTCTGGCAAAAGGTCTCGCTGGTCGCTGGCAAGCGAAGTGCAACTGACATCACTAGCATTTCAATTCAGCCGTTTCCGAAACCAAATCTTGAGGCCGTCGATGGTAGCGCGACCGCGCAGGTGCGCTTGTTAAAAGGTCAGATCGAAGCTATCAGAGCCTTGCGCGCAGACATGAACTTGTCGCCAGCCGCTCGGGTGCCGTTATTTGCGCGTGGCCCGCAGACTATGCTCTTGGCACATGCTGGTTATCTGGCCGCTTTAGCCAAGCTGTCGGGCGTTGAGGTCGTCAACGAACTCCCCGATGACGGCTCGCCCGTGCAAGTCGTTGGCGACACACACCTGATGCTGAAAGTCGAAATCGATGTGGCGGCTGAACGCCTGCGCCTAGACAAAGAAATCGCGCGCCTGACGGGTGAAATCACAAAAGCGCAAGCAAAATTGTCTAACGAAGCGTTTGTCGCACGCGCGCCTGCTTCTGTTGTCGAACAAGAAAAGCAGCGCATCGAACAATTTGGCGACACGCTCAAGCAG
>CAMBZR010000097.1 GCA_945872285.1 Bordetella parapertussis
TGTCATGAAATCCAACGCAAAGGAAACAAAAATATCAGTCGCGAAACATGCAAAGCTTACTAGACAATATGCAGTTGTTTCAGGTGACTCCTAAGCAAAGAGGCCCCGAAGGGCCTCTTTGCTTACTGGCGATTATTTTGCCGTCATCAATGCAATCGTGGTGTCTAGCATACGGTTGCTAAAGCCCCACTCATTGTCATACCAAGACGAAACCTTAACTAACGAACCCGACACTTTGGTCAGGGTCGCATCAAAATTGCTTGAGGCTGGATTGTGATTGAAGTCAACCGAAACGAGTTGTTCAGTTTGATAAGTCAAAATGCCTTTGAGCTTGCCTTCAGAAGCAGTCTTAAGGATCGCGTTGACTTCGTCGACGGTGGTGTCGCGCTTAGCAATAAACGACAGGTCAACGAGCGACACATTGATGGTGGGCACGCGAATCGCAAAGCCATCGAGCTTGCCGTTGAGTTCAGGCAGCACTAAACCCACGGCCACCGCAGCGCCCGTTTTAGCAGGGATCATGCTCATGGTGGCCGAGCGCGCACGACGCAAATCTTCGTGATAAACATCGGTCAACACTTGATCGTTGGTGTAAGAGTGAATCGTTGTCATCAGACCAGTCACCACGCCCAGGGCTTCGTGCAAAGGCTGCACCAAGGGGGCCAGGCAGTTAGTGGTGCAAGATGCGTTTGAGATCACGGTGTCTGAGCTTTTCAGCACGCCATGATTGACGCCGTACACAACCGTTGCATCAACGTCTTTACCACCCGGGGCTGAAATAATGACTTTTTTAGCGCCGCCTTTAATATGCGCCGAAGCTTTTTCTTTAGTCGTAAAGAAGCCCGTGCACTCGAGCACGACGTCAACCTTGAGTTCGCCCCAAGGCAACTCAGCTGGGTTGCGATTGGCTAACACGCGAATTTTGTCGCCATTGACCACCATGAAATCACCCTCAACACCAACTGTGCCCGAAAACTTGCCGTGGGCGGTGTCGTATTGGGTTAAGTGAGCATTGGTTTTAGGATCGCCTAAATCATTAATGGCTACGATTTGAATGTCGTGCTTTTTGCCACCTTCGTAATGGGCACGCAAAATGTTACGGCCGATACGGCCATAGCCGTTAATAGCAACGCGAATCGTCATGATGTGTCGAGCTCCTGATTATTTGAGATTTACAAAAGGTTTTTAACGGCTTGCGCGACTTTTGCTGCCGTCAAGCCAAAATGCTTAAACAACGCTCCAGCGGGTGCTGATTCACCGTAGGTGTCAATGCCAATCACCGCACCGTCAAGCCCAACATACTTGTGCCATAAACCTGTGACCCCAGCCTCGACAGCGACGCGAGGCATCCCTTTAGGCAACACCGACGCACGCCAGGCCGCGTCTTGCTGATCAAATACATCTGTGCATGGCATCGACACCACACGCACCGCAATACCCTCGGCAGCCAAGAGTTTTTGTGCATCGATCGCAATTGCAATTTCTGAGCCTGTCGCAATGATCGCAGCCTTTGCGTTGGCGGCCTCTTGCAACACATAACCGCCACGTGCCACGTGCGTTAAGGTTTCGGCGCTGCGCGCAACAAACGGCAAGTTTTGACGCGACAACAGCAAGGCAGTCGGGCCGCCCGCATGCACAGCCATCCCGATACTGCTTGGACGACTCACTGCTGCCAGCCAGGCCGCCGTGGTTTCGACGGCATCGCACGGGCGCCACACAGATAAATTAGGAATTAAGCGCAGGCTGCTGGCATGTTCAATCGACTGATGGGTGGGGCCATCTTCACCCAAACCAATTGAATCGTGCGTAAATACATGCACGACACGTTGCTTCATCAGCGCCGCCATACGCAACGCGTTGCGTGAATAATCAGAGAACGTCAAGAATGTTCCGCCAAAGGGCAAATAGCCACCGTGCAAAGCCATCCCATTCATGATGCCCGCCATACCAAATTCGCGTACACCGTAATTGATATGTCGGCCAAACTGGACGCCTGTGGCGCCAGCACGCACTGGGGCCACGCCTTTCCAGTCGGTAAAGTTCGATCCGGTCAGATCAGCAGAACCACCTAGCATCTCGGGTAATAATTCAACCAAAGCGGTGATGGCTTGCTGCGAGGCCTTGCGTGAGGCCACGGTTTCAGCTTTGTCGTTGGTGGCGTTTAAAAGCTGTTGTGCGGCGTTGGCAAAATCAGCGGGTAATTCGCCTCGCATGCGACGCGTAAACTCGTGCGCCTGCGCCGGAAACTTTGCCGCGTAAGCATCAAAACCTTTTTGCCAAACGGCTTGAACCTGCGCCCCGACAACGCGCTGATCCCACCCCTGATAAACAGTTTCTGGGATTTCGAAAGGTGCATACGGCCAGCCAATCGCAGCACGAGTGCCAGCGATTTCAGCTGCGCCCAACGGAGCACCATGAACTTTGTCTGTGCCAGCAACGGTCGGTGCACCCTTGCCAATGACCGTGCGACAAATAATTAACGTTGGGCGGGCTTGTTGCGGGCCGGACAGGCGAGCCTGCTTGATGGCCAAATCCACGGCAGAGACATCGTGCCCATCGGCCACGCTTACGACGTTCCAGCCGTAGGCCTCAAAGCGCTTGGCGGTGTCGTCGGCAAACCAGTTTTCAACTTTGCCGTCGATCGAAATACCATTGTCGTCATACAAAACAATCAGTTTGCCCAGACGCAAGGTGCCGGCCAGCGAGCACACTTCGTGTGAAATCCCTTCCATCAAACAACCGTCACCAACAAACGCGTAGGTGTGGTGATCTACCAAGGTATGTTCAGGGTGATTAAATTCAGCAGCTAACAAAGCTTCAGCAAGCGCCATCCCGACAGCATTGGCCAGACCCTGTCCCAGGGGGCCAGTGGTTGTTTCAACACCGGGTGTGATGCCAACCTCGGGGTGCCCCGGCGTTTTCGAGTGCAGCTGACGAAATTTTTGTAACTCTGCCATCGGCAGGTCGTAACCTGTCAGGTGCAGCAAGGCGTAAATCAACATCGAGCCGTGACCGTTTGACAACACAAAACGATCGCGATTCGCCCAAGCCGGATCGACCGGGTTGTGCCGCAAGTGGCGAGTAAACAGCGCTTGCGCCATTTCAGCCATTCCCATGGGCGCGCCCGGGTGTCCCGAGTTAGCTTGCTGGACTGCGTCCATAGCGAGGACACGAATGGCATCGGCCAATTTAACGGGGACAGCGGTCGTTGGGGTCATGGGCTAAGGCTCGCCTACACAAACACGAGCAAAATAGGTTACAAAACGTGGGAGTTTAGCACCCGTATGACTCCTCACCCAATGACTGAGCCCCCTGATGGCCAACCCCCGCTTTTACTGCGCTGCACCGATTTTTGCCAACCAACAGCTCGATTTGCCCGCTGCGCTCGCGCATCACGTGCGTGTCAGACGCCTCGAAGCTGGCGACTCGGTGGTGCTGTTTGACGGCCAAGGGGGCGAGATTGCAGGCACACTGAGCTTTGAGGGCAAAAAAACCTCTGTTCTGCTGGGTGAACACTGCCCTCGCGAAGCCGAACTTGGCGGGCAAATCACCCTGCTCCAAGCCCTGCCTGCGGGTGACAAAATGGACTGGATTATCGAAAAAGCCGTTGAACTGGGCGTGCACACAATCATTCCGGTCGCCGCACAACGCAGTGTGCTCAAGCTCTCAGGCCCCCGTCTAGAAAAGCGGCTCGAGCACTGGCAAGGCATCATCCGCGCAGCCTCTGAACAGTGTGGGCGTAATCGTTTGCTGCAGCTGAGTGCGCCGCAAAGCCTGGCGCAGGCCCTTTCATTGGCACCGCCCGGCCAACACTTGCTGTGCGACCCCGAGGCCCCGCAGACACTGGCCGAGCATCTTGCAGCAACGACCAAGGTGCAAAAAAAACCTCAAGCGCTGACTCTGGCCTTGAGCCTGCTAATCGGCCCAGAGGGCGGTTGGAGCCCGGAGGAGCAGGCCCTAGCGGCCACACACTCGGTGACAAAAATCAAATTTGGTTTAAGGGTGTTGCGCACCGAGACCGCAGGGATCGCGCTGGTGACTGCAGCGACCGCCCTCTTGGGCTGGTAGCCCGTGTAAAGGCCTCATAACGTGCGTAAGCGTTCGGGGCTCACAGGGCTTCGCCGTTAAGCGGGCTCGTCGCTCCAGTTATTAACTACGCCAGGCTTGGCGTCGGGGTGCTTGCCGGCGTGCTCAATACCAAAAATAAACACCCGGCCGTTCTTGCGGGCAAAACCGACCGCATCATTAAGAACCTGCAAAAACTGTACGCCATCCATCACAATCGCAGGGTCAGCCGAGTGCAATTTATCAAACACCAACACTAAGCCTTCTTTTTGATCAAGCAGACTGTCGCACAAGCAGTCAAAAAACGAGTCGAAATTTGAACCAAAGAACTGAGGGTAGTCGACCGCTTTGACCACGGCACGAAATACGGCCGAGCGACTGCGCGCCTTGTCACACTGCGCGACGCACCAAGCCAAGCCCTGCTCGGCAGCAGCGCCCGCTAATAGATCGCTTCCGGTGTCTGGATCGAAATCCCCACCGTTTCGCAATAACTGCTTTAATTTTGGATCAACCGCCTTACCCATTCAGAGGGCTCCTTGGACCAGACAACAAGCTTGCCGTGTAGTTTTAGCACACGACTGTCACGCAGGTCTTGCTCTTTGTAAAAAAATCCCATGCCGGAGAAAAAAACTGCGCCAGCGTGATCAATATTCACGTCAGCTTTTTGACGCCAACTCAGAGTAGCTTGGCTTGCTGGCGGCCTAGCATCGGATCATTTGCTTCAACAACGGTTAAAGCCGTCATATTGACAATTCGACGCACAGTCGCGCTCGTGGTCAGGATATGCACGGGTGCATTGGCGCCTAACAAGAACGGCCCTACTGCCACGTTGCCACCCGACACCGTTTTAAGCAAGTTGTACGCGATATTGCCCGAATCGACATTCGGACATACCAATAAATTCGCCGAGCCTTTTAAGGTTGACGAAGGCAAAATTTTCAAGCGTAACGTCTCGTCGAGCGCGCAGTCACCGTGCATCTCGCCATCGATTTCAAGTTCAGGGGCCCGCTCCCGGATCAAGGCCAAAGCCTGTTGCATTTTTTGGCCAGACGCTGAGCTTCCTGAACCAAAATTCGAACGCGACAACAGTGCCGCCTTAGGCACCAAATTTAAACGCCGCATCTGCGCGGCGGCAGCAATCGTAAACTCGGCGATTTGCTCGGCCGTGGGTTCGTCATTGACGTGGGTATCGACCAGCGCCAGGGTCTGCTCGGGTAACAGCAAAATATTCATCGCCGCATACGTCGAGGTGCCGGGCTGTTTGCCAATCATTTGATCGATATAGCGCAAATGATTGGCGTAGCCACTGACCGTGCCACAAATCATCCCGTCAGCATCGCCCATTTTCACCATCGTGGCGCCGATCAACGTTAACCGGCGACGCATTTCAACCCGCGCCATCTCTTTGGTAATTCCCTGGCGACACATTTTTTCCCAGTAGACTGTCCAATATTGGCGAAACCGTTCGTCAAATTCTGGATCGGTGACCTCGACGTCTTCACCGAGACGCAAACGCAAGCCAAATTTTTCGATCCTGGCTTTCAAAACCTCAGGCCGTCCAACCAAAATAGGTTTAGCCAGTTTCTCGTCAACAATCACTTGCACTGCACGCAACACCCGTTCGTCTTCACCTTCGGTGAAAACGATACGCGCTTTTCCACCCAAACGAACATGCGATTTTGCACCCGCAAACAAGGGCTTCATGAAAGCACCAGAGCGGTATACAAATTGCTCGAGTTGCTCGACATAAGCCTCTAAGTCGGCAATCGGTCGAGTCGCGACACCGCCCTCCATTGCGGCCTTCGCCACGGCAGGGGCAATGCGTACAATCAAGCGCGGATCAAAGGGCTTGGGAATAAAAGAATTTGGGCCAAAGGCCACGTCATACTGCCCGTAAGCAGCAGCGACGACTTCGCTTTGCTCTTCTTGGGCAAGTCGGGCGATTGCCACGACCGCAGCTTTTTCCATTTCGCGCGTAATCGTGGTGGCGCCAACATCGAGCGCGCCCCGAAAGATATACGGAAAACACAAAACGTTATTGACCTGATTGGGGTAATCAGAACGGCCTGTTGCCATCACGATATCGTCGCGTACCGCATGCGCCTCAGCGGGCAAAATCTCGGGATTTGGATTGGCCAACGCCAAAATCAAAGGCCGCTTGGCCATCACCTTCACCATCTCTGGCTTGAGTACCCCGCCGGCCGACAAACCTAAAAATACGTCCGCATCGGCAATGATGTCCGCTAGTTTGCGGGCCTGAGTTTTTTGCGCAAAGCGCGTTTTATCAGGATCCATCAAAACGGTACGGCCCTCGTAGACCACACCCTCAATATCTGACACCCAAATGTTCTTGAGCGGCAGACCCAAATCCACCATTAAATCCAGGCAAGCCAGCGCGGCTGCCCCAGCACCAGACACCACCACTTTCACTTGCTTAATATCCTTACCAACGACCTCTAGCCCGTTAATAAAGGCGGCTGACACGCAAATCGCCGTGCCATGCTGATCGTCATGAAACACTGGGATGCGCATGCGCTCGCGCAACTTACGCTCAACGATAAAGCACTCGGGTGCTTTGATGTCCTCAAGATTGATGCCACCGAAAGTGGGTTCCAGGCTCGCAATGATTTCAACGAGTTTCTCGGGATCTTGTTCATTGATCTCGATATCAAACACATCAATACCGGCGAACTTCTTAAATAGCACCGCCTTGCCTTCCATGACTGGCTTCGAAGCCAGGGGCCCAATATTGCCTAAGCCCAAGACTGCCGTACCGTTCGTGATGACGCCCACCAAATTGCCGCGCGCGGTGTAACGAAACGCGTTGGCCGGATCTGCAACAATCTCTTCACAAGCCGCTGCAACCCCCGGCGAATACGCCAAGGCTAAGTCGCGCTGGTTCGACAGGCTTTTAGTCGGCATCACCGAGATTTTGCCCGGGCGACCTTGCTCGTGATATTCGAGTGCGGCCTGACGAAAGGTTTTTTCCATGGTGCTCTGCTAGTCAACAATTTAAGAGCCTGATTCTAGCTCCTTTGCGAGAGCGTCAGCGCCGAATACCCCCAACGGATCAAGGATGTGCTTGAGTTCTTGGTCAAGTTGTGAAGCCAACAACTGCAGGTCAGGCAACACGCACCCAGTATGACCCTGCGCCGGCAGCGTATCAAGGCGCCTGAGCCAAAGCGTTTGCACCCAACCAAGTCGGCCTTGATGCCCAAACAGCAACTGCGCAAGGTTTGGCTCTTGCGCTGCACAGGCAAACAGCGCGTCAAGCCTAAACAAAGCGGGCCAAGAGCTCGCTTGCGCGCAACGCTGCGCGGCTGCTGAGCCCGCCAGTTCAAAGAGTTTGGGAACCAGCCTTTGCAGCGCCAGGCTACGCAGCGGTGTTTGCGCGTTTGCACCGAAAGGTCCAAGCACCTCAAGCGTGCCATCAGCCAGCAAGACCTCGGCGCGCTCAACTATTCGAGCGGCCTCGAGCGACACCCGTTGCTGCGGAGCACAAACCCCAGCAAACCATTGCGCCAGCGTCAGTTCGGGCGCCAAAGCCAACCCCTCAAATATGCCAGTTTCTTGCACCTGAGCGATCGTGCACCCGGCGTCGACTCGCCAACACCCCGCCTGCTCTTTTACGGGCGAAAACGTCGCGCCGTGCGCCAAGGGTGTCACCCAAAGCGTGGCCCGTTCGCTGCCACCCGACCCCTTGCAGCCGTCTAGAGCCAACGTGACGCCATACTCTTGACACAAGGCGCGCGCGTGCGCCACGTCTGCGTGACGCGCCGGCTCAAGCCAGGCCTGGTCCGCCCCGGCTTGGGCCTTGCTCGACGCAGCGATACGCACGTTGCCTGAACAAGTGCGGACCAGTCGGGCACAAAACAAGTCCCACGGCAAAGCAGGCGTGCGGCGCCCCATCAGAAAGGCGCGTCTGGATGTTGGTGTAGCCACTACAATTCAGCCTTTTAGGGAGAGTTAGGTCATGACAGTTCTGGCAGCACGCACCGCCGATACCGTGACTTTTCACGCGGTCGAACTTTTTAAACAGGCTACAGCGCTACAACGCCGTGGCATCGACATTATCAGCCTTGGCGTCGGAGAACCCGACTTTACAGCAGCTCCGCAAGTGATCCAAGCCATGCAACTCGCCGCACAGTCTGGCAAAGGTGGTTATTCGCCCCCCGCTGGTCTGCCCGAACTCAGAGAAGCCATTGCTGGGTTTTATACCAAACAACTTGGCGCCAAAGTCGACCCTCACCGAGTCATCGTGACCTCGGGCGCAAGCGGCGCGTTGCTGTTGGCAGCAATGGCACTAGTCAATCCTGGCGACGAAGTTTTGATGCCCGACCCCTGTTACCCACCGAATCGTAACTTTGTCGGTGCGGCGGGCGGCACCACAAAACTCATCCCCACCACCATCGCCAATCGCTTTCAATTATCCGACACTGACATCGAGCAACATTGGGGGCCCGCGACGCGCGGTGTCTTGATCGCCTCGCCAAGCAACCCCACCGGCACCTCGATTCCGCGCGACGCACTCTCCCGCCTGATTAAACAAGTCCACGCACGCAACGGTTTTGTGATGATGGACGAAATTTATTTAAGTCTGTCTTACGATGGTGTGCGACAGTCTGCCCTTGCTCTTGATGACAACCTAATTATTCTGAACAGCTTTTCAAAGTATTTCAACATGACGGGCTGGCGCTTGGGCTGGATGATTGTGCCGACCCATATGGTTGAACCGATCGAAAAAATGGCAGCGAGCTTAGCAATCTGCGCGCCAACACTCGCGCAACACGGCGCCATCGCTTGTTTTGACCCCGAAGCTTTAGCGATTTTTGAGCAACGCCGCGAAGCCTTCAGGGAACGTCGTGATTATCTGGTGCCGGCCTTAAAGGCCTTAAACATTGACGTACCCGTCACCCCCGATGGCGCGTTTTATGTCTACGGCGATATCTCAGCACATTCACCAGACAGCGGCGCTTTTTCGGCTGCTCTGCTTAACGGTGCGCGCGTCGCGGCAGTGGCAGGCTTGGATTTTGGGCCGGCCCACGCTGCAAACACCATGCGCTTTGCCTACACCACCGGGCTCGAACGTTTGCAAGAAGCGATTCATCGCCTGAAGATGTTTTTAGGCTGAGGCTTGCCTAGTCCTTCAGCGCGATCGAACCGGCGAGGGCTAAGCGCCGGCGCTCTGACAACACTTTTTCGGTATACCCACCATCAGTCGTTGGGCCACTGGCTCCGCAATAGCATAGCAAGCCCTCCGTAACCGAGCCTCGCCTGCGAATGCAATCCGCCAAAATAAAAGCCCCGACACGAATATTGGCGACCGGATTAAACGCCAGTGACTCCGCGCGTCCGAGCTTCGTGAATTTATCGCGATGGACACTGATCATCACTTGCATCAAGCCGGTCGGGCCGCCCACCTGACCGCCAGCATAAGGATTGAAGCGCGATTCGATCGCGATAATCGCCAAAATTAAAAGAGGATCGACCTTTAACTCGTCACCAACGACATAAGCGGTTTCGACAAACATCTTGGCAGCTTCGTTGGCCACCAGATATTTGCGAGAGAGGTACTGAATCAGTGCGTCTTGCTGCTTTTGCGCTAACCCTTGACGCTGCACGGCCTCTTGAACACTCAAACCCCGACTTGCCGCCGAAGCCTCTGCTGCAACAGCTAACTCTTGCTGCACCGTGGCTTGACCAGGCAGCGCAAGCTCTGTCCTTGAAACTGGCCGCTGCGCAGAGGCGCTCGGGTTTGCGCCTGTTGCCGGCGGCAGGGCTTCGCCACGAAGAGGCTCTAGGTCGATTGCCGCCACGATGGGCCCGACAGGGCCGCCGGTGTTGGTGACAGGTTGAGGCAACAGTGCATCGGGCACCAAGGCATAAAGCAAGGCCGAATGAATTTGCAAGGCCTGACCGCGCAACGTGGGCATGGTCAACACCATCGTACCAGCCACCAGTACGGTAATGCCCAAATAGGCCGCACACGTTCGTACAAACTCAGCCAAGTTTCGGTAGAGTCCGCTGGCAAGTTGTTGTGCCACGGCCCAAGCCGGCCTTAGCGTCACCACGACACCACCCCGCGCAAAGCGAACGGATGCCGTGGGGTCAAAGACGGCCCGCCTGAGGGAGCAAGCATGGCGGGTGTTAACCTTGTGTTCATCGTAGAACTGTAACCGTTTTGGCGG
This sequence comes from Bordetella parapertussis, assembly GCA_945872285.1. GTDB lineage: Bacteria > Pseudomonadota > Gammaproteobacteria > Burkholderiales > Burkholderiaceae_B > Zwartia > Zwartia parapertussis_D. The sequence goes on from CAMBZR010000097.1 coordinate 10,254, forward strand.
ATCAAGACCTTGAAATACAAAGACTTAAGAGA
>CAMBZR010000098.1 GCA_945872285.1 Bordetella parapertussis
GTTCGACGTTCGCGCCGCCATAAATACGGTCAAACTCAGAGATGGGTACGCCAAAGCTTAAGCCAGAACCGAGGGTCGTGACCTGATACATACCAGGGTTGTTTGAGTACGGAGTCATCGTACGGTAATAAACCGAGGTTGTACGGCTAATCCCGTCGTTTGTAAAATAAGGGTCAGTGTGCGCCAGCACAGCTGACCGGTTATACAAACTAGTATTCAAGTTAAGCGTTAAGTTAGTGCCACTACCAAAAACGTTATCCTCAGTTAAACCTGCGGACAAAATCACACCGTCCACCTGCCCGTAACCGACGCCCAAATTGATCATGCCAGTGGGTTTTTCAGCGACTGTTAAGTTGATGTCAACTTGGTCGGGCGAGTTTGGCACAGGTTCAGTACCAACCTTCACCTCTTTAAAGTATCCCAAGCGATCTAGCCGATCACGCGAAAGCTTGATTTTGCCGGAGTCGTACCAGGCAGCCTCAGGCTGGCGAAGCTCACGGCGCACGACTTCATCACGCGTACGGTGGTTGCCGGTGATTTGAATTTTGCGTACGTATACGCGTCGGCTCGGGTCTATGTAAAAGGTTAACTCGGCAGTTTGATTTTCGCGGTTCAGAACGGGGTTGGGGTTTACGTTTGCAAACGCGTAACCGAGTCCACCCAAATAATCGCTGATACTTTTTGCTGTGGCGTTGGTTTTTTCGCCAGAGAATGTCTCGCCAGCCTTGACCTGCACCAACGTGTTGACTTCGTTTTCGAGGCCAAGCAAATTACCCGCCAGATTCACACTGGTAACTTTGTAGGGCTTGCCTTCGCTGATAGTCAGGGTAATAAAAATATCTTTTCGATCGCCCGAGATCGTGACCTGTGGCGGCTCGGCTTTGTACTCAAGGTAGCCGCGATCTAAGTAAAACGAGCGCAGCGTTTCAAGATCGCGTTCGAGTTTTTCGCGCGAATATTTGTCACTATCGGTGTACCACGATAACCAGCCAGGCGTTGTCATCTTAAACAAGCCGAGCAGATTGGTGTCGGTAAAGGCTTCGTTGCCAATCACTTTGATTTCACGTATGCGGGCGACCTCGCCCTCGAACACATCAAAATTAATACCCACCCGGTTACGGGGCAAAGGCGTGACCGTTGAGGTGATTTCGGCTGAGTATTTGCCTTTGGCAAGATACTGTTGGCGCAATTCAAATTCTGCCTGCTCGAGCATCGACTGATCAAAGACGCGCCCATCGCCAAAACCAATCTGGCGCAAAGAGTCTGTCATGCCTTTGGGTTCGAATTCGCGCATGCCGCTAAACGACAGCGAGGCGATGGTCGCGCGCTCTTGCAAGACGACAACCACCACGCGATTGGCAGTTTCAATGCGCACGTCAGAGAACAGACCGGTTGCATACAGACGGCGCACTGCTTCGGTGGCCAGATCATCGGTGAATTGTTGCCCGACCTTCACGGGCAATTGCCCAAAAATAGTGCCCGGCTCAGTGCGTTGCATGCCTTCGATGCGGATATCGCCAATCACAAAAGGGGTGAAGGCGTTTGCCGCCAACGGGCTCGCTAAACACACTGCGAGCGCAGCACGTGCAAACAGGGTCAACAGCAGTTGCCGGCAACGGGCGCGAAAACAATCCAAGCTGACGGGCATTCTAAACAATCCTCGAGACAGACTAATCATCATTAAGTGGAGCACGTGCGATTTTAAAGCAGAATCGACCTATGTAAAAATGCGGACAAGGTCGTTAAAAAGAGCAACGGCCATCAAGGCTGCAAGTATCCCCATGCCCGCCCTTTGCCCCCAGTCGACCGAGCGCGCCGAGGGGGGACTTCCACGCACGATTTCAATGAGATAGTACAGCAGATGCCCCCCGTCTAGCATAGGAATTGGCAGTAAATTCAACACACCGAGGCTCACACTGACCAAAGCAAGAAATGAAACGTAGGCCACCCACCCAATTCTTGCAGTCTGACCCGCATAATCTGCAATCGTCACGGGGCCACTGATATTTTTGACCGACACCTCGCCTGTCAACATTTTTCCCATCATCTTGAGAGAAAACCAGGCCGTATCGAAGGTTTTGGTCATCCCGAGCCACACGCTGTCAAACAAGCCGTAGCTCACTTCAACCATCGGTAGATCTCCACCGAGCTGAAAACCCGCCCGTCCGACGACTTTGCCGCTTTCTAGGGTGACGGCCGCCGGCGTGAGCGACAAACGAGTAGTCTGACCTTCGCGCTCGATTTCGAGCGCAAGCGGCTTGTTTGGATGAGCCTGGATCACTCGAATCACCTGACCCACGTCGGGTTGGCGCTCGTCAGCTACGGCGACGATCAAATCGCGCGCCAACAAGCCTGCACTCTGGGCCACGCTGCCCTCAACCACCGAGCGAATCTGGGGGGTTGCTCCGCCAACGGTCAAACCCAAGCGAGCGATCGGATCGGCAGCGCTTGGATCCGCAGAAGCCGCAACCTCAAGCACTCGTGTCAAGGCGCTACCGCCGCGTTCTACGGTGATTTCAACCTGTCCGCCATCTGCCGAGCGTTGCAGTAACGCCCAGCGCGCCTGAGGCCAAGAGGCGATGGGCTGTCGATCGATCGCGGTGATCTTATCGCCACCCTGCAAACCAGCAACTGCCGCCACACTGCCTGCGGGCGGTTTGGACAAAATTGATGCTGGCTCTTGGGCACCAAGCAGATTGATTGCGGCATAAAACGCCACTGCCAGAATCAAATTAAAAATGGGGCCTGCCGCAACAATTGCAAACCGCTTACCCACCGGTTGTGACTGAAAACTTTGCGAACGATGTGGTGAGCCTGCCGTCGTGGCCTGGTTGCCCTGGGGTTCTTCGTCAAGCATCTTGACATAGCCCCCTAAGGGAATCGCAGACAGGGCCCACTCCGTGCCATGGCGGTCAACCCGCTTGAACAGTACCCGGCCAAAACCAACCGAAAAACGTAGAATTTTTACCCCGCACCAGCGCGCCACCCAATAGTGTCCGAGCTCATGAAAGGTAATGAGAATGCCGAGTGCAACCAAGAAGGCGATCAAAGTAACGAGCATATTTCTCTTTTGCTAAAACTGCGCTGAGGCGTTAAATCGCGCTTGCCCGACGGGCCGCACTGCGTGCATGTTCGTCTAAAGCAATAATATCGCCTAACGACTCTAGCTGTCTCGTGCTTTGACCCGCCTGCCAGGAAAGCGTGTCTTCGATCACCTGAGAAATTTGTGTATAAGCCAAGCGTCTTTCAAGAAACGCCGCCACTGCCACTTCATTGGCAGCGTTTAGCGCCACGCACGCGCCTTGCCCAGCTTTCAGGGCTTGAAAGGACAAGGCCAAACAGGGCAACTGTTTCAGATCTGGTTGCGAAAAATCTAGCCGACCCGCCAGCGCCAAGTCAAGCATGCCTACGCCCGAGGTGATGCGTTCTGGAAACCCTAAGCCATACGCGATCGGGGTCCGCATATCGGGCTGCCCCAACTGAGCGATTACAGAGCCGTCTTCATATTCGACCATCGAGTGCACCACACTTTGGGGGTGAATCACCACACTAATTTTCTCGGCAGGCATCGCAAACAGGTGATGCGCCTCGATCACTTCAAGACCCTTATTGAGCATCGTGGCCGAGTCGACCGAAATCTTTTTACCCATACTCCAGTTTGGATGCGCACAAGCTTGTTCGGGCGTCACCTTACTCAAGTCTGCCCAGCGTTGGTTTCGAAAAGGTCCGCCCGAGGCCGTGAGAATTAAGCGTCTGACCCCCGCGGCCGGACCTCGCGGCGCGCTCGCCCGTTCGTGCTGAGGCAGACATTGAAAAATCGCATTGTGCTCGCTGTCGATGGGCAGGAGTTCAGCGCCAGACGCACGCACGGCCGCCATGAAGATTGAACCGGCCGCCACTAAGGCTTCTTTGTTGGCAAGCAGCACGCGTTTGCCAGCGTGCGCCGCCGCCAGCGCAGACGGCAGACCCGCAGCGCCAACGATCGCAGCCATGATTGCCTGGCTGGCGGGGTCGCGCGCCACTTCGACCAACGCTTGGGCACCCACCAAGATGGTAGGGCGGTTAGGCGCGTCAGCCCAGGTTGTTTTAAATCTTTCCGCGGTTGCCTGACTAGGGACGGCCACCACTGCAGCCTTGACGTCAAAGGCTTGCTTGGCCAGCAGGTCCATTCGGCTGTACGAGGTCAAGGCGTGTACGGCAAAGCGTGCGGGATGTCGCGCGATGACATCTAGCGTGTTCTGGCCAATCGAGCCCGTTGAGCCCAAAATCGTGACGACAAGCGGGGCTACCACGTGCCCGCCTCGAGTAATAAAAAGGCCAGCGGCACGACGGACACCACGGCGTCAATCCGGTCGTACACCCCACCGTGACCAGGTAACAGTTGGCTAGAGTCTTTAACGCCTGCACGACGTTTTAGCAGCGACTCGTACAAATCACCTGCAATCGAAAAAAGCGCCAAAACAACTGCGGCCAATATCAGCCCCCCCCAAGACCATTGCGTGAGCAGCTCCGCGGCAAAGGTTTGCGGCCAGTGCGCCGAGCCAACCAGCCACACCACCACACCCACCACGCCCGCCAGGGCGCCTTCAAGCGTTTTGCCAGGGCTGATACTCGGGGCCAGTTTGTGCCGACCAAAGGCACGCCCCGCGAAGTAGGCGGCAATATCCGCGACCCAGATCACAATCAAAAGCGAGACCACGAAAACAGCCCCGCGCTGCAAATACCAATACGCCAGCGCTGCCCAGGTTGCGTACAGAACCACGACCGCTGCCAGGCTATTGCGCAAGCGCCCTACCGGCTTGGTGACTTGAGCCTGCAACAAAGACGGTAAAAGTAGCAGCACCCAAGCCAGCACTGCCGCCACCAACACGCTCTTTAAGCTCCATGAGAGCATGAGTTCAAGCTTGAGTTCATCCCCCAGCCAAACACTCGTTTGCCAGACCGTTAACCCAAACAGCACCAGCGCAGAGACGCCAGACCACAGGCTGCGCACGCCCAGCGCGAGTCTCAACCACTCGAAACTGGCACAAGCACAGGCCAGCGCGATAAACAGTAAAAAGGGCCAGGGTGAGGTCGCAGAAACTGCCAGAGCCAGAATACCTAGCAACACAAGTGCAGTGATGAGGCGCTGTTTAAGCATGCCCGCTAACTCTGGCTGTTGACATGAACTTGAGCACTGGTGCGTCCAAATCTTCGCTCACGCGTTCGATACCATTCAAACGATGCACTGAGTTCGGCTTCGTCAAAGTCAGGCCAGTAGCATTCTGTAAAGTACAACTCTGTGTAAGCCAGCTGCCAGATCAAAAAATTAGAAATGCGCTGCTCGCCGCCGGTACGAATAAACAGGTCAGGCTCGGGTGCCCAGGCCATCGACAAATAAGGCGCCAGACTGCTTTCATCGAGCGCCGCCGGGTTGGCAGCCAGTTCTGGACGCGCCCGCAAAAGCGCACGGGTCGCTTGAAGAATATCCCAACGACCGCCGTAATTCGCGGCAATCGTCAGATGCAATTGATCATTTTTTTCAGTTTTTTGCTGAGCCTGGGCAATTAAATCTTGAAGTTTTGGTTCGAAGGCCGTTAAATCTCCAACCACGTGCAGTCGCACGCCCTGATCTTGCAGACGGACAACTTCACGTTCAAGCGCTTGCACAAACAGGCGCATCAAGAGCGAGACTTCATCTGCGGGGCGACGCCAGTTTTCAGAGCTAAACGCAAACAGAGTCAAGTATTTAACCCCGGCTGCCCCACAGGTTTCAACCGCGCGTCGCACAGACTGCACCCCTCTGGCGTGCCCAGCGGTGCGGGGCAATAACCGGGCGTGTGCCCAACGCCCGTTACCATCCATGACAATTGCCACGTGCGTCGGAGTCGCAGACGTTACAGGGATTTCGCGGGTTGAGCTGATGGCCATGAAGGGGGCGGCCTAAACCGTCAAAATCTCGGCTTCTTTTTGCGCAACCATTTTGTCGATTTCGATCACGCAACGATCCGTTAGCTTTTGCACAAGCTCTTGTGCGCGGCGTTCGTCATCTTCAGAAATCTCTTTGTCTTTTATAAGCTTTTTAAAGGAGTCGTTTGAATCACGGCGTAGATTACGTACGGCGATTTTGGCGTCTTCGCCCTCAGATTTCACAACCTTATTCAAATCGCGGCGGCGCTCTTCGGTCAAGGCTGGCATCGGTACCCGAATACTATCGCCCATACCGATTGGATTCAGACCCAAATCAGAGTCTCGAATCGCTTTTTCGACTGGACCCGACATGTTTTTTTCCCAGACCTGGACATTTAAGGTGCGGGCGTCCATCAGGTTAACGTTCGCAACCTGCGAGATTGGCACTAACGATCCGTAGTACTCGACCTGTACATGATCAAGAATGCCGGGATGTGCGCGCCCGGTGCGAATTTTAGCGAGGTTGGCTTTAAGTTGCTCGAGCGACTTCGCCATGCGGGCCTGAGCAGAGGCTTGAATATCTGCAATACTCATTGGGTTCCTTTAAACGTGAACCAAAGTGCCTTCGTCCTCGCCGCTGACTGCCCGCTTCAGCGCGCCAGGTTTGTTGATCGAAAAGACTCTGATTGGTAATTTTTGATCTCGACACAAGGCAAACGCCGTCGCATCCATCACTTCAAGACGACGGTTGATGACCTCATCAAAACTGATCCGGGTGTAGCGAGTTGCAGCTGGATCCTTATTGGGGTCAGCACTGTATATGCCATCAACCTTAGTCGCTTTTAAAACAATTTCAGCGCCGATCTCGGCACCGCGCAACGAGGCCGCAGTATCGGTGGTAAAGAAGGGATTGCCTGTGCCAGCGGCAAACACCACAACCTTACCCTCTTCGAGATACCTTAACGCTTTAGGCCGGATATAAGGCTCAACCACCTGTTCGATATTCAGAGCAGACTGAACGCGGGCGTCAACGCCACGGTGTTTGAGCGCGTCTTGCAAGGCCAACGCATTCATGACAGTGGCCATCATGCCCATGTAGTCAGCGGTAGCGCGGTCCATGCCTTGTGCGCCTGGTGCAACACCTCGAAAGATGTTACCGCCACCAATCACGATGGCTAACTGCACGCCCATCGAAACCACCTCAGCAACCTCTTCGGTCATGCGTGCGATGGTGGCACGATTGATGCCAAAAGCATCATCACCCATCAAGGCTTCGCCAGAAAGTTTAAGAAGAACTCTTTTGTGCATTCGGCTAGCCATGGGTCAGGGTTCCGGAAGGTTAAACACTAGCAAAAGTGTACGTCAAACTAAGCGAAACCAAGGCACAACGCCTCGGTTTATTGACGACTTTAGGCGTTTCCGGCAGCTGCCGCAGCGACTTCAGCGGCAAAATCCATCGTTTTCTTCTCGATGCCTTCGCCCACGACAAAAAGTGAAAATCCAGCAATCGCTGCATTTTTTTCTTTTAGCATTTGAGCAACAGACTGTTTGTCATTTTTAACAAAAGGTTGCGAAAGAAGCGCCACTTCTTTTAAAAACTTTTGCACTGAACCTTCGACCATTTTTTCGACGATTTCGGCTGGTTTGCCGGATTCGGCAGCCTTTTGACGCGCGACCGAGCGCTCGGCTTCTTTGTCAGCTTCAGGAACACCGGATTCATCTAACGCGCGAGGCTTAGTCGCTGCGATGTGCATGGCGACGTTTTTACCGACTTCGTCGGCACCCGAAAACTCAACCAAAACGCCGATTCTGCCACTGTGCACATAGCTTGAAAGCTTGTTTGCGGTGGTGTAGCGCTTGAACCGGCGAATCGAGATGTTTTCACCGATTTTACCGACCAACGCTGAGCGCACAGACTCAACCGTACCGGTAGACAAACTTGAGGCAGCTAAAGCCGCCACATCTGCATAGTCGTTCGCTGTGACTTGCTTGGCAAGCGCTTCGACGAAGGCGACAAAATCGTCATTTTTTGCAACGAAATCTGTTTCGCAGTTGACTTCAAGCACCGCGCCCTGTTTTGCATCAGGCGAAATATACAAGCCAATGAGCCCTTCGGCGGTGATGCGCCCTGCCGCCTTGCTGGCTTTACTGCCCAGCTTGACACGCAAGATTTCTTCGGCACGCACGAGGTCGCCAGCTGCCTCGGTTAGAGCGCGTTTGCATTCCATCATAGGTGCGTCGGTTTTTTCGCGCAATTCTTTAACCATTGCGGCAGTGATTTCAGCCATGTTTGCTCCAAGACAATTTAGTGGCACCCCAACCAAAAGTCAGGGGCGCACTGTTGCAATGTCCCGTGCACAGACGGGACCACCAGAAAAAATTACGCCTTTTCTTCAGCGACCTCGACGAACTCTTCGCCAGAGGCAAGTTCTTCGACGATACCGTTCAGGCTTTGGGCGCGCCCTTCAAGCACGGCGTCTGCCATCCCTTTTGCGTACAACGCGATCGCTTTGGCCGAGTCGTCGTTGCCAGGAATGATGTAATCGATACCATCAGGCGAGTGATTCGTGTCGACCACGGCAACCACAGGAATCCCTAAGGCAAGTGCCTCAAGTACGGCGATTTTGTGATAGCCGACATCGATCATGAAAATGGCACTTGGCAGGCCGTTCATGTCTTTAATGCCGCCGATTGACTTATTGAGCTTGCCGAGTTCGCGCTGAAACATCAGGCCCTCTTTTTTACTCATGCGCTCAGTGCCGCCTTCAGCGATCATGATTTCCATGTCTTTTAGGCGCTTGATCGAGCTTTTGACGGTTTTAAAGTTGGTCAGCATACCGCCAAGCCAACGACTATCAACAAAAGGCATGCCGGCACGTGAAGCCTCTTGTGCCACGAGTTCGCGTGCAGCACGCTTGGTGCCCACGAACAGAACGTTGCCGCCTTTTGCAGCCACCGAGCGCACAAACTTGGTGGCTTCGGTGTAATTGGCAACCGTTTTTTCGAGGTTGATAATATGAATTTTGTTGCGATGGCCGAAGATAAACGGGGCCATCTTTGGGTTCCAATAACGGGTTTGGTGACCGAAGTGCACACCTGCTTCTAACATTTCACGCATTAACGACATGATTTAAGGCTCCGAGGGTTAAGTCTTGTATTACGTCTGCACTGTTTTTGTTTAACAAAAACAGCACCCTGGTGGCGTAACACGCGATTTGGTCTGCGTGTTTTTGTCAGCGAAGCAAAAATTATTTTAGCTAACTGACAGAACGTGCGACCGACTGGTTGAGAACAGGGGTTTTGCATGCCCCAAAACTTGGTAAGCCTATAATTCTACTATCTTTCACCACTTTGTTTCAAGTCGCCATGGGATTAGTCACCAATCCACTCGAATTAGATCTTATGCGTGCCGCTTGTCGCGATGCCGCGAAGGTGCTTGACTTTATTGCCCCACACGTCAAAGCGGGCGTCACAACCGGTCAACTCGATCAGCTTTGTCTGCAATACCTGACCCAAACGCTGAAGGTCACGTCAGCAACGGTGGGTTACGCGCCGCCGGGCTATCCACCTTTTCCGGGTGCAATTTGCACGTCGGTTAACCACCAAGTCTGCCACGGGATTCCCGGCGACCGAGTCCTCAAAAATGGCGATGTGCTCAATATCGACGTCACCATTATCAAAGAAGGCTGGTTTGGTGACACCAGTCGCATGTTTTATGTCGGCGAGCCTTCGATTTTAGCCAAACGCCTCACCGACATCACCTACGAATGCATGTGGCTCGGCATCGCTCAGGTCAAACCCGGCAATACGTTGGGCGACATTGGCAATGCGATTCAAAAGCATGCCGAAAAACAAGGGTTTTCGGTTGTGCGCGAATTTTGTGGCCATGGCATCGGTCAACGTTTTCACCAAGACCCACAAATCTTGCATTACGGACGCGCCGGCGCAGGCGACAAACTCGAGCCTGGCTTGATCTTCACCATCGAACCCATGATTAACGCCGGACGACGTGAAATTCGTCAACTCGCAGATGGTTGGACTGTCGTGACCCGCGATCACAGTTTGTCGGCGCAGTGGGAACACACTATTTTAGTGACCGACACCGGCTATGAGGTTTTGACGCTCTCTGAGGGCATGCCCGCGCCACCCGCCCTGATTGCCGCCTGAGTGCGACGCGCATGAGTGACAGCCTCACGCTTGAAGCCATCCGCGACAGTCTGCAAAGCAGTCGGCAAGACGCGATCCGCAGCTACCGACAGTCGCTGCGCCCTGACGCTTTGTTAGCAGCGCTTAGTCGCTGCGCAGATCAGACGCTGAACAAACTGCTTGAGCGCTATCCCCTCCCTGAAGGTGCCACGCTAGCCGCGGTAGGTGGCTATGGCCGTGGCGAAT
>CAMBZR010000099.1 GCA_945872285.1 Bordetella parapertussis
GTTGACTCGTGCGCTCAAGCGCTTCTTACTGGGTTCTCTGTTTTTTTTGACAGCAACCCAAAGTATAGCTTTCACTCTTCCCTCTGGTATTTCGCAAGTGACCTCTGTCGAAGGGATCACTGAGTATCGCCTTGACGCCAATGGCTTGCGTATTTTGCTCGCACCGGACGACTCTAAACCGACCACGACCGTTAACATGACGTATCTGGTTGGCTCTCGCCACGAAAATTATGGCGAGACCGGCATGGCACACTTGCTTGAGCATATGCTGTTTAAAGGTACGCCAAACACGCCAAATGCGTTGGGCGAATTTTCAAAACGTGGGCTGCAGGCCAACGGTTCGACCTCAACAGACCGCACTAATTATTACGCCAGTTTTGCCACCAGTCCCGAAACCCTAAAGTGGTACGTCGGCTGGCAGGCCGACGCGATGATCAACTCGACCATCAAGCGCGAAGACCTTGACACCGAAATGACTGTCGTGCGCAACGAAATGGAAAGCGGCGAAAACAATCCTTTTCGGATGCTCTGGCAAAAGATGCTGAGTTTGGCGTTTCAATGGCACAACTACGGAAAAACGCCGATCGGCGCGCGCTCTGATGTCGAGAACGTCGATATCGCGCAGCTGCAAGCCTTTTATCGTGCGTACTATCAGCCCGACAACGCAGTCTTGATTATTGCCGGAAAATTCGAACCGCAAGCAGCACTTGTCGACGTGCTCGGCGCCTTTGGAAAAATTCCAAAGCCCGCGCGTAAGTTGCCCCCTGAGTACACCGTTGAACCCGTGCAAGACGGCGAACGCGCGCTCACGCTGCGTCGGACCGGTGGCTCGCCGCTAGTCGCTGCGATGTACCACGTGCCCCCTGCTACGCACAAAGATTTTGCCGCGCTCGACCTGGCAAGCATGATGATTGCCGACACGCCGTCTGGCCGACTGTACAAAGCGATGGTCCCCGCCAAGCAAGCCGCGAGTGTCTTAGGTTTTACGATGGATGAGTTCGCACCAGGCATAGTGATGTTTGGCGCCACGCTTGAACCGGGCATGGATCAGGCCAAGGCGCTGGGCACGCTGACAAGCACGATTGAAGGCCTGGCCAAACAGCCTTTCTCGGCCGAAGAGCTCGAACGCGTACGCAATCAGTGGCTGAAAAGTTGGGATCTGATGTTTAGTGACGCCCAAAAAATTAGCGCTGGATTGTCTGAGGCCATTGCCGTCGGCGACTGGCGGATGCTATTCGTCTCGCGCGATCGTATTCGCGCGGTATCGCTTGCGCAGGCGCAGCAGGTCGGACAGGACTATCTGACCCAAGCCAATCGCACCCAAGGCCAATACATTCCCACGGATAAACCGGTGCGCGCACCCTTAGCGGCGATTCCTGACCTACAAAAAGACTTGGCAGGATACGCCGGGAACGCGCAGCTGAAGCAAGCCGAGGCGTTTGACCCTGATCCCGCCAATATCGACGCCCTGACACAACGTAAAGTGCTCAAGGTACCTAACGGTTCAGTCAAATTAGCAATGCTGCCCAAAGAGGCGCGTGGCGGTCGTGTCAACGCGACGATTTCGTTGCAGTTTGGCACCCTTGAAGCCTTAAAAGGGCAACGTCTGAACGCGATTGTGACGGCGGATCTGTTACTCAAAGGCACCGACAAATACACCCGCGAGCAGATCAACGATCGCATTGATGCGCTGGGCGGCGAAGTTGGTATCTCGGGCTCGGGTTCAGACCTCACCATCGGCTTGTCAACCACGCACGCTAATATCGATGCGCTCGCAGCCTTTGTTCTTGAAGTCGTGCAACACGCAAGTTTTGCGCAAGAGCAACTGAACGAATACACAAGCAAACTGACGACCAGCCTAAAAAGCTCAATGACAGAGCCAACTGCGATTGCCTCGCGCATGCTCACGCGCCACGACAACCCCTGGGCGAAAGACGATATCCGTTACATGCCAAGCTTCGACGAGTCGCTAGCCTCTGTGGCGGCGCTTAAGCGCGCTGACCTAGTAGGTTTTCACAAAACCTTTTATGGTTCGAGCGCGGTCTCAATCGGTATCGTGGGCTACTTTAACCCAACAAGTTTTGAGCAAACCGTCGCCAAGGCCTTCAGCACTTGGGCGCCCGGCGCGCCCTACGTTCGACTAAGTAACCCGTACCGCGACGTCAAGCCTGAACAAATGCAGGCCTTAACCCCTGACAAAGCCAACGCCTTTTATACAGCGAACTTACCTTTAAAGCTGCAAGATACCCACCCAGACTACCCTGCCCTGTACCTGGCAAATTTTCTGCTGGGCTCCTCTGAGACGTCGCGGCTGTGGATGCGTGTTCGCGAAAAAGAAGGTCTGTCTTATAACGTTCGCAGTCGCTTGTCGGTATCTTCCTTTGAAGCGTCGGCTTCGTGGGGGGTCTATGCGATTTTTGCTCCCGAAAATCGTAACAAAGTACAAGACGCTATCCGCCAAGAACTTGAACGTTTGATCAAAGATGGTTTTGAAGCAACCGAAGTCAAAGACGGCATCACAGCGCTGCTGAACTACCGCAAACTCTCGCGGGCACAGCAGGGAAGTCTTGCCTCAGCTTGGGTCAGTTACATGGAGACTGGCCGCAGCTTTGCCTGGGCCGCCGACTTAGATAAAAAAATCGCCGCACTGACCCCCGAGCAACTCAATGCTGCCGTGCGTCAGTACCTGCAACCCGCTCAGTTCAGTAGCGTGGCAGCAGGCGATTTTGAAAAGAAGAAGTGATCCCTCAGCATCGTGTGCGGCCCGTTGACACGCGTACGACTCTTAGGCAAAAAAATAGCCCCGATTGGGGCTATTTTTTTATCGACAAAGTCTGCTCAAGAAAAGAAGTCTTTCACCCGATCCGTCCACGATTTACTTTGCGGTGAATGCTTGTCATCCCCATCGCCAAGCGAAGCCTCAAACTGACGCAACAGCGTTTTTTGCTCTTCGGTTAAGCGCACCGGAGTTTCAACCACGACATGACAATACAAATCACCCGGATACGACGCCCGCACGCCCTTAATTCCCTTGCCGCGCAACCTGAAGGTTTTACCAGACTGCGTACCCTCTGGGATCGAAATCTCAGCTTTACCATTCAAGGTTGGCACTTGAATATCACCCCCCAATGCCGCGCTGGTAAACGGAATCGTCAGTTCGCAATGCAGATCGTCGTTATCGCGCTGAAAAATCTTGTGCTCTTTGATGTGGATTTCTACAAACAAATCGCCTGATGGTCCACCGTTAATACCAGGTTCGCCATTGCCTGACGAACGAATCCGCATGCTGTCATCGATGCCTGCAGGAATTTTGACCTGCAGCGTTTTATTTCGACGGGTACGCCCCACGCCATCGCACGACACACACGGATCACTGATCTCTTTGCCATTGCCATGACAAGTCGGACATGTTTGTTGCACGCTAAAAAAACCCTGCTGCATGCGGACGGCGCCAGCGCCACCGCAGGTATGACACGTTTTAGGCTTAGTGCCTACCTTCGCGCCCGAACCTTTGCACACTTCGCAGTTTTCCCAGCTTGGCACGCGAATTTCAGTATCAAAACCGTTTGCCGCTTGCTCAAGCGTAATATCCATCGCGTACTTTAAGTCGGCACCGCGATACACCTGAGGACCACCCCCGCCGCCACCACGCCTGGCTCCGCCAAAGATTTCACCAAAGATGTCACCGAACGCATCGCCAAAGCCCGCAGCACCCGCCGCGCCCGCCGCGTTAGGATCGACGCCGGCATGACCGTAGCGATCGTAGGCCGCGCGTTTGCTGTCATCTGACAGAATCTCGTAAGCCTCTTTGGCCTGCTTGAATTTCTCTTCGGCTTCTTTGCTGTCTGGGTTGCGATCGGGATGATATTTCATCGCAAGTTTGCGATAAGCCTTTTTCAGCTCGTCGTCTGACGCATTTTTAGCAACACCAAGGGTTTCGTAAAAGTCGCGCTTTGCCATGCTTTGAGCTCAATAAGTGAAACTAAACAACGCGCCCGGAAGGCTAAAAAGCGTTCCGGGCGTAGCCGATTTACTGCAACAACAAGGCGATCACTTTGCGTCGCGCTTAACTTCTTTGAAGTCAGCATCGACCACATTGTCATCGACCGGCTTACCGCCACCTGCCGCGCCTGGGCCAGCGCCTTCACCCGCGGCACCTGCCGCAGCCTGTGCTGCTTGCGCCTCAGCGTACATCTTCTCGCCAAGCTTTTGCGACGCCGTACCCAAGACTTCGACTTTTGCATCGATGGCAGCTTTGTCGGCGTTATCTTTTAAGGCGTCTTCGACGTCTTTCAAAGCGGCTTCAATCGCCGTTTTATCTGCCTCTTCGAGCTTATCACCATACTCAATCATCGACTTGCGCGTTGAATGCACCAAGCCATCGGCGCTATTGCGAGCCAGGGCAAGCTCTGCCATGCGATGATCTTCTTCGGCATTGGCTTCGGCGTCTTTCACCATCCGTTGAATTTCTTCTTCGGTCAGACCAGAGTTCGCCTGAATGGTGATCTTGTTTTCTTTACCCGTACCTTTGTCCTTAGCGGACACGTGCACAATACCGTTCGCGTCAATATCAAAGGTCACTTCAATTTGAGGCGTGCCACGTGAGGCGGGTGGAATCCCCTCAAGATTGAACTCACCCAAGGTTTTATTGCCCGCCGCGATTTCGCGCTCGCCCTGAAACACCTTAATCGTCACCGCTGGCTGATTGTCGTCGGCGGTTGAAAACACTTGCGAATGGCGTGTCGGAATCGTCGTGTTCTTGGTGATCATCTTGGTCATTACGCCACCAAGGGTCTCAATCCCCAAAGACAAAGGCGTGACGTCAAGTAACAACACGTCTTTACGATCGCCCGACAACACCGAACCCTGAATTGCAGCACCGGCAGCAACCGCCTCGTCAGGGTTGACGTCTTTGCGCGGCTCGCGGCCGAACAGCTCTTTAACTTTTTCTTGCACTTTAGGCATGCGGGTCATACCGCCAACCAAGATCACATCATCAATTTCGCTGAGCTTGACGCCAGCATCTTTGATCGCAATTTTGCAAGGATCCATCGTGCGCGAAATCAGTTCTTCTACCAGCGACTCGAACTTAGCCCGAGTCATCTTGAGGTTCAAATGCTTAGGACCTGAGGCATCTGCAGTGATGTAGGGCAAGTTGATCTCAGTTTGCTGAGTCGACGACAATTCAATCTTGGCTTTTTCAGCCGCTTCTTTTAAGCGCTGCAAGGCCAACACATCTTTAGACAGATCAACACCTTGCTCTTTCTTGAACTCGGCAATGACGTATTCGATGATGCGTTGGTCAAAATCCTCGCCGCCCAAAAAGGTGTCCCCGTTAGTGGACAGCACTTCAAATTGCTTTTCGCCATCGACGTCAGCAATTTCGATGATCGAGATATCGAACGTACCGCCGCCCAAGTCAAAGACAGCAATCTTGCGATCGCCTTTTTCAGACTTGTCCATACCAAAAGCCAGCGCTGCGGCGGTTGGCTCATTGATAATGCGCTTGACATCAAGACCAGCGATCCGGCCAGCGTCTTTGGTGGCTTGGCGCTGACTATCGTTGAAGTACGCGGGCACAGTAATAACCGCTTCGGTGACGATTTCACCTAAAAAGTCTTCTGCGGTTTTTTTCATCTTGCGCAATACATCGGCCGCAACCTGTGAGGGGGCAAGCTTTTTGCCTTGCGCTTCCACCCAAGCATCGCCATTGTCAGCTTTGACAATTTTGTAAGGCATCAGATGAATGTCTTTTTGCACCGCATTTTCGGTGAACTTACGACCAATCAACCGCTTCACTGCGTAAAGCGTGTTGGTTGGATTGGTAACAGCCTGACGCTTGGCGGGTGCGCCTACCAGCGTTTCGCCATCTTCCATATACGCGACGATCGAAGGCGTCGTGCGTGTGCCTTCGGCATTGTCAAGAATCTTGACTTTCCCGCCATCCATGACCGCCACGCAGCTATTGGTGGTGCCAAGGTCGATACCGATAATCTTGCTCATGGTCAAACTACCTTTTAAAAAATCAGAATAAGAATGAATTGCTTCAATGGGCATTAATTGGGGGAGGATTAAGCGATTTCAAGGCTAACTCCAGCTTTTAATGCCTCAAACCGAATAAATGTTTGACGCCCCTTGCTTTTGGTCTGTGCGCGAGCGCCAGCACCCACACCAAACTATGCCGCCACGGTGACTAAGGCAGGCCGCAGAACTCGATCGGCAATCAGGTACCCCTTTTGCAACGTTTGCACGATCGTATTTGCCGCTTGTTCGGCCGGAATCGTTGCGATCGCCTGATGTTGATGCGGATCAAACTTAGCACCCGCTTCAGGAGCAATTTCTTTGAGATGGTTGCGTTCAAACGCGCTCACCAACTGCTTGAGGGTGACCTCAATACCGGTGCGCATTGTTTCGGCCGTTTGTTCGGCTTGCGCCAAAGCCGCCTCTAAACTATCTTTAACAGGTACCAAGCCCTCAGCAAAGGATTCAATCCCAAATTTGCGAGCTTTTGAGACTTCTTCTTGGGCACGACGGCGCACGTTCTCCATTTCGGCATGGGCACGCAAAGCTTGATCGCGCTGTTCGGCGACTTGCGCCTGTGTGGCGGCAAGCTCAGCCTGTAATTGCTCGAAAGGGTCTAGGGCAAGCTCATCCTCGAGCGCCTCAGGTGCCTCAGGTGCGTCAGATGCGTCAGGTGCGTCCTGTGCGGGCGCAGCAGCCAAAGCCGGATCGAGCTCTTTGTTGCCTGGCGTCGAGTCTTTTGGGTCTGCCATTTACTTCTCCAGAAAAATGCATGTTGAGTGTTAGCAATTGGGGCTTAACCCAAAAATTCAAGGTTTAACCACGAAAAATATAAGATGGTCGCCGCACGCTCTGGGCGGCTTAGGCCAAGCCATCCTGAGTCGCGCCCAAGGCGCGACTAGGGTTCGAGCGGCCAGCCTTGTAAGTGTCCAAGCACCATATCGGCCAACGAGGCGATCCAGGCTGGGTCGTCGTTGAGGGCTGAAATATATCTAAACCGCTTGCCACCCGCATGCATAAAGGCTTCGCAAACTTCGACCTGGATTTCTTCGAGGGTTTCAAGACAATCGGCCAAAAAGCCCGGGCACACCACATCGATCTCGGTGACCCCTTGCTGCGCCAGTTTTTTTAGCGTGGGTTCGGTATAGGGTTCAAGCCACTTGGCGGGGCCAAAACGGCTTTGAAAGGTCACCAGATAGGCGTCGTCAGCCAACCCTAGGTAAGCGGCCAGCGCGCGCGCGGTTTCGTAGCAATCGCGACAATAAGGATCGCCCTGTTCGACGCACTGTCTGGGCAAACCATGAAAACTCATGACGAGCTTTTGAGGCTTACCGTGCTGCCGCCAATAGGCCGCGATCTTATCGCCCAACGGACCAATAAACTCGGGGGCCGTATGAAATCGTTTGATAAACCGCAGGGCTGGCTGGTTGCGCAGGTGGCTTGCCACACGGGCCACCTCATCAACCACGGTGGCCGTCGTGCTTGAGGCGTATTGTGGATAAAGCGGCACCACAAGCAGGTGTTCGCAGCCACGCTCGCGCAGACGCAACATTGCGTTTTTGATTGAGGGCTCACCGTAGCGCATGCCGGTTTCAACTTCAATCGCCAACCCACGCTGAGCGAAGATTTTTTGCAACCCTTCGGTCTGGCGCTGGGTGTACACCATCAAGGGCGACCCACCTTCCATCCAAACACTTTGATAGCGCGGCACCAACTTGCGAGGGCGGGCCAACAAGATCGGACCATTCAAAATGGGCCACCACAACAGCTTAGGTATTTCGATCACGCGCGGATCAGATAAAAACTCGCGCAAATAACGCCGAATTGCGGGTGCAGTCGGTTCGTCAGGGGTGCCAAGATTGACTAACACCACACCGACACCGCCGGTTTTAATGGACTTTGGCCAAGGCACAAAGCGAGAAGTGCGATCAGGATCGCGTTTGGGTTCAGGCCAAAAACGCATTGCTATGGACGCTCGTGAGGATAGTGGCTAAGTGCGCTTGATAATAAACGCGCGGTAATGTCGACGATTGGAATAACCCGCTCGTAGGCCATGCGGGTGGGGCCGATGACGCCCAGAGTACCGATGACATGCCCGTCAATATTGTAAGGGGCTGTCACGACAGATAAATCTTCAGTCGGAACGAGTTGCGAATCGCCGCCGATATAAATCTGCACACCTTGCGCCTGGCTCGAGACCTCGAGCAGTTGCAACAGATCGGTTTTTTTCTCGAACATGGAAAAAGTTTTACGCAGGCGATCCATATCAGAGGCGAGTTCGTTAACATCAAGTAACTTACGTTCGCCCGAGATCACGACGGTTTCGACTTCGTCGGCCGCCTGTGCGCCGGCTTCAACCGCCGCCTGCATGAGCCCAGACATATCTTCTTGAAGGCGGGCTAAGTCACGCGCTAAGTTTTGACGAACTGCCGCAAACGACTTACCCGCAAAATTATGATTAAAAAAGTTAGCGGCCTCAAGCAAGGCGGTGGCGGTGTAGTCGCGCGGCGTCAGCAAGATACGGTTTTGTACATCACCGTCGGGCGTCACAATGATCAGCAAAATACGTTTTTCAGAGAGACGAATGAATTCGATTTGATGAAACACCTGCGCCCTGCGAGGCGACAGCACCACCCCAGCAAACTGACTCAGGCTTGAAAGCATGGCGGCCGCAGCTTGAACCGCCCGCCCCGGATCAGAGCCCGTTTGCAAATCACGCACCGTAGAGACGGGATACAACTCAACCGGCTGCGACGTGAGCATGGTGTCAACAAAGACCCGGTAGCCCCGGGGGGTCGGGATGCGACCCGCCGAAGTGTGTGGGCTGTGAATCAGACCAAGCTCTTCAAGATCGGACATGACATTGCGAATCGTGGCTGGCGATAATTCGAACATTTTTGAGAGCGTACGCGAGCCGACCGGCTGGCCATCGTCAATGTAACGTTCAATAAGCGCTTTAAGCAGCGCACGCGCACGATCATCCATCATTGCCCTATTTTACCTTTGTCGACCCTATAATCGGTTAGATTTTCTCTAATTGTTGAGCCTATGCATTTTCCTATTATTGCTTTAGTTGGCCGTTATCAGGATTCAGACCTGCACGCACCACTGCGCGCGCTCGCTAAGCTCTTGATACAAGAAGGCTCGCAGGTCCTGATCGAAGCCGATACCGCCCGCCAGACCGGCTTAACAGAATACCCGAGCGCCAGTTTTACCCAAATCGGAGAACAAGCCAGCTTAGCCATTGTCATGGGCGGCGATGGCACGATGCTTGGTGCGGCGCGCCATCTAGCGCCCTTTGATGTGCCCGTGGTTGGCATCAACCACGGCCGCCTGGGGTTCATTACTGACATCCCCCTGCAAAAGGCAACCGAAGCGCTGACCAATTTGCTGCAAGGTCGCTACGAAACTGAAACCCGCATGCTGCTCAGCGCCACCGTCTGGCGTGGCACCGAGCAAATGTTTACGGCCACCGCCCTCAATGACGTGGTCTTAAACCGCGCCGGGCGCGGTGGGATGATCGAAGTGCGGGTCGAGATCAATGGCGCTTTCATGTACACCCAACGGGCTGATGGCCTGATTGTTGCAACCCCCACGGGCTCGACCGCTTACGCGTTGTCTTCAGCAGGCCCAATCTTGCACCCCGAAGTCAGCGCGATGGTTTTGGTGCCGGTCGCACCGCAAACCTTATCAAACCGACCAATCGTAATTCCGGCCGACGGGGTCTTGAACATGACGCTTACCGCGATGGGGCGCATTGAGGGCGGCGCAAGCGTGCACTTTGATATGCAAACCTGGTCAGACCTGGTGCCGGGTGACCGGATTGTGGTGCAGCGCTCGCCGCATCACATCCGCTTTTTGCACCCCGAAGGCTACAGTTTTTTTTCGACGCTGCGCAGCAAGCTCGACTGGAATCGCATGCCTCGCGCCGGCGCCGAGTCCGAGTAATCCATGCTACGCGCGCTACATATTCGCGACTTTGTCATCGTGACTGAAGCCGACATCACCTTTGATCCAGGCTTTACTGTTTTCTCGGGTGAAACTGGCGCTGGAAAATCCATCCTGATTGATGCACTGGCGCTCACCTTGGGCGAGCGTGCCGACTCTGCTGTGCTGCGAGAAGGTGCCACCCGAGCCGAGATCAGCGCAGTATTCGAGGCCCCTGAAGCGCTCGTACGCTGGCTGACCGAACACGACTTGCACGCCGAGCACGAACTGGTGTTGCGCCGGG
>CAMBZR010000100.1 GCA_945872285.1 Bordetella parapertussis
AAGTACACACGTAGCGTGAAGTAAAAAATGAGCTTGCAGACGTTTTAGTCTGTAAGCTCATTTAACTAATCAACAGCGATGAAAGGCTAATTAGTTCACACAGATCTGACGATACTGAACGGTCTGGCCGAACTCATTGAAAACAGGTACTTGCGCCGTTTGACAAGCCTGCTGCGGCACGTAGTAGATATTTGGGTTGCTCTGATATACCGGCGCAGGCTGAACATAATAATTTCGGTTGTTCTGATATACCGGCTCGGGCTGAGCGTAATAATTTGGGTTGTACTGATACACCGGCGCAGGCTGAACATAATAATTTGCACGAGGCTGTTGCTGAGCCAAGGCGGCACCCACCCCAACGCCCACGACTGCCCCAATTGCAGCGGCAGCCCAGCCGTTCATGTTTCCGTTGTTTCCACCGTAGTTGTTGTACCGACGTCCGCCAGCCTCGGCAGGCAGTGCGGTCATCAGCGCGAGAGAGACAACGACGATTGCGGATGCGTGGGCTTTTTTCATGATGAGTGGGCCTTTAATGAACAGTTAACCTAATGACTGAATATTACGACAACAGACTAGCCTATGTGTATGGATCAGAGCCGTTGTTTTAATTAAAAGTATTTCAAACTGTTGCAAAAGCTGACCAAACGCCTTGTTAGGCCTCACTTTGAGCCTTCAACTCGCCTTACTTCAAGCCCTCAGCCCCTAACGCCGCCTGAACCGCTGGATCCGCACTCATGCGCTCAAAATGCGCCTCGAGATTTGGCATGCCAGTTAAGTCAACATTTTTGGCTTTGGCCCAGCGAGTCGTGACGTATAAGTAGGCGTCAGCCACCGAGCGCTCGTCTGAGAGCCAATTGCGTCCGGCTAAGTGTTTGTCTGCGACGACATACATATCCCGAACCCTTGCAGACGCCGACGCGGCAAGCTCGTCTTGTGCAGGCTTTTCAGTTACCAAACGGGCTGCACCAAAAATCATGCTAAAGGTTTTATGCACATCGGAATTAAACAAGCCCAACCACCGACGCGCTTCAGAGCGTGCTTTAAGCGACTCACCTCCTAACAGTCTTGCTTCAGGATTTTTTTCAGCTAGGTATTCAAGGATGGCAATATTTTGGGTCAAGGTAAAACCATCATCATCAATCGCGGGCACTGCGCCGAGTGGGCTGATGTTGATATAGGGTGCCACTTTTAAAGCGTCACGGGCGACTGAGATATATTCGAAAGGCTTGCCAATCCAGTTCAAAGCAATGTGATCAACCAGTGAACAGGCGCCAGGGAGTCCGTAGAGTTTCATGTTTTTTCCTTTAGATCTTTCTTGAAATGCAAGTTAACAAATTGAGCGAACCAAATTAAGCGTTACGCACGCAGCCGACTGACTAAAATTTACCAGATTGATAATCGTGCACCGCCTGTTCAATCTCTTCACGCGTATTCATGACAAACGGCCCGTATTGCACCACAGGCTCACCAATCGGTGCGGCCGCCAGCACCAGAAAACGCGTATCTGATTCTAGGCTAATGACCTGCACGCATGCACCTGAACCCAGCACAGCCAGGTGTCGTGCACCAACGCGCTCATCACCCACCAGGGCTTCGCCTTCGTAAACATACACAAAGGCCGTGTGCCCCGACGCGACCGGTTCAAGAAACTGCCCGTGGGCGCCCATGTGCACATCCAGCATGACGGGTGCGGTGGTCATGCCTTGCAGCGGGCCAGAAATTGGATCAAGCCCGTTGCTGTAGGTGCCCGCAATCACCTTCACGGTGCCCGAGCCATCTAACAAATCCACCACAGGCATGGTGGGCGACGGGATATCGCGATACGCAGGCGGGCACATTTTTTCGTCTGAGGGCAGATTGATCCATAACTGAAAGCCATGCATGCGGCCTTCTGTTTGTTGTGGCATCTCAGAGTGGATCACACCGCGCCCAGCAGTCATCCACTGCACATCACCGGGCCCGAGGTCGCCGCGGTTACCCATATGGTCTTGGTGTAGCATGCGGCCATCTAGCATGTAGGTGACGGTTTCGAAGCCACGATGTGGGTGGTCAGGAAACCCGCCGATATAGTCTGACGCCTCGTCGGTCGCGAACTCGTCGAGCATCAAAAATGGGTCAAGATTCAGTTCGGGTGAATAGGAGTAGACCCGCAACAGTTTGACCCCAGCGCCATCGTGGGTGGGGCGCCCAGGCAGTATTTGCTCAACTTGGCGTACAGCGGCTGGTGGTGAAGGGTGAGTCATTTAATTTTTCCTGATCATAACGAGTGCACAGGCGCTAGTCTAAGGTATCCCGCCCTGATCGAGGCAAAAAAGGGCTAAGATCACGGTTACTTTTACTCGAGGATCTAGCGCATGAGCCGCCCATTTAAGATTGCAGTACTGCCAGGTGATGGTATTGGTAAAGAAGTAATGCCTGAGGGCTTGCGGGTTTTAGAGACCGCTTCTAAAAAGTTTGGCTTAAATCTTGAATTTCGCCATTTTGACTGGGCCTCTTGCGATTATTACGCCAAAACTGGGCAAATGATGCCCAACGACTGGAAAGCTCACCTAATCGAATGCGATGCGATCTATTTTGGCGCTGTGGGTTGGCCAGCGATTGTGGCGGATCACACTTCGCTTTATGGCTCGTTGCTGAAATTTCGCCGTGAGTTTGATCAATACATTAACTTGCGCCCCGTACGCTTGTTTGAAGGCGTACCTTGCCCCTTGGCCAATCGCAAGCCAGGCGACATCGACTTTTTTGTCGTACGCGAAAACACCGAGGGCGAGTACTCGGCCGTAGGCGGCAAGATGTTTGAAGGCACCGAGCGCGAGATCGTGTTGCAAGAATCGATCTTTACACGCATTGGTTGCGATCGCGTGTTGCGCTTTGCGTTTGAATTAGCCTCACGTCGCGCACGCAAGCACGTCACCATTGCCACAAAATCTAATGGTATTGCGATCAGCATGCCGTATTGGGATGAGCGTGCTGCCGAAGTTGGCAAGGATTATCCTGGTATCACCACCGACAAACAGCATATTGATATTTTGTCAGCACGCTTTGTGTTGCAACCTGATCGTTTTGATGTGGTGGTGGCGTCGAATTTGTTTGGCGATATTTTGTCGGATCTGGGCCCAGCGTGTACCGGTACGATTGGCTTGGCACCATCGGCCAACTTGAATCCCGATCGCAAGTTTCCGTCATTGTTTGAACCAGTGCATGGCTCAGCGCCTGACATCTACGGCAAAAAAATCGCCAACCCTGTCGCCATGATCTGGTCCGGCGCCTTGATGCTTGAGTATCTTGGGCTTGGCTTGCCTGAAGCCAATCAAAAGCCTTACCTCGACGCGCATAATGCGATCGTTAAAGCGATTGAAGAAATCTTGGTGACTGGCCCGCACACCCCTGACTTGGGTGGCAAGGCGCACACACACGACATGGGTGAGGCGATTAGCAAGCTTTTGGCAAAGTAATCTTTATTCTGAGCAAGTTGCAAAGTCATTGCAACTTGCTCGAGTACAAACTTTTAGAATAGAAGCCGTTTCTACCGTAAGGCTTTAATCAATCGTACTGTCATCATTTCATGTTGTAATCCGAAGCAATATGATTACAGTCGTTATCGCTTCTTACAGATACGGACACCTTGCAGCCCATTGCATCGAGTCTCTACTCTCTCAAACTACACCCCCTGCAAGAATTTTATTTGTAGATGATGGTGGGTTAGATTGCAAGCATTTACCAAGCTTATACCCGAGTATTGAATACACACTCAGACCTGATAACCTGGGAGTTGTCGTCAACTTTCAAGATATGCTGTCTAGAGTCGACACAGAGTATGTGCTTTTCATTGGTGCTGATAACTGGTTGCGTTCTGACTCGATCGAGCTGTTATCAAACGCTAGCGCCGATATTGTCACCTACGACATCGTTGTGACGGGTGAACTAAAAGACGAAATCTTGACGCGTGTGCCTGGTGAGACGCTACCTTATCAGGGCGACTTGTATTGGGATCGTCAAGATCAGCATCACGGCTCAATGTTGTACCGCACCGCTTTTGGTCAAAAAATTGGGTATCAAAAGAAAGATGAAGATCGCGTTCATCCCCAAGAAGACTGGAATCTTTGGGATAAGATGCTTGAACAAGGTGCGACGGTCGCTAGCGTCAAAGAGGGTCTTTTGTTCTACAGAAGACATCGAGAAAATTTTTTGAAATATTCTCAACAACCCGAAAGCGCAGCTGTGTAAAGGTTGGCGATTAAGCGCATAAGATGAGAGTAGGATAATCCAATAAACAAAAAGACAAAGATTAGGAGCCTCACCATGCCTGACTACACCAACCGTTTTAAGCAATCATTAAAAGCTGGCAAGCCAAACATTGGTTTGTGGATTTCGATCCCGGACGCCTTCACCACCGAGATTTGTGCAACAGCAGAATTTGACTGGATGTTGCTTGATGGCGAACACACACCGACGGATCCCTTGACGATCCTGTCGCAGCTGCAAGCCTGTGCTGCGTACAACACGCAGGCGGTTGCGCGACCACCGATTGGCGAGACGCATTTGATTAAGCAGTTGTTAGATCTGGGTGTGCAAAGTTTGCTGATCCCGATGGTTGATACAGCAGAGCAGGCCGCTGAGTTGGTCAAAGCGGTGCGCTATCCACCCCATGGCATTCGCGGCGTGGGCTATGGTTCGGCGCGCGTGTCGCGTTGGGATTCGCGTAAAGATTACGTGAAGGGCGCCAACGACGAGATCTGTTTGCTGGTGCAAGTTGAAACGCAAACAGGCTTGAATAACCTTGAGGCGATTTGTGCCGTTGAAGGCGTAGATGGCGTATTTTTAGGGCCTTCAGACTTGTCGGCAGCGCTGGGCCACTTGGGCAACCCGGGCCACCCCGATGTTGTCAGCACAATTGAAAAATCGATTGCTGTGATTTTGAAGCACAAAAAAGCAGCAGGGATTTTGACGCCTGATCGGGTTTTGGCCAAACGGTATCTTGAGCTTGGCTGTACCTTCGTTGCCGTGGGTGCCGATGCCCGCGTGCTGGCGTTAGGTGTACGTGAACTTAGGTCTGCGTTTAAGTAAGCAAGGCTTCAAGCGAAGTCGTGTTGGTTTAGTCTGACAGCGCACGCCCTAAGACTGCACGGTCAGATCAGGTCACGCTCGCGCGGCGGCATCACCCATTAGTTGTTGATTCAAACCGCGCAGCAACACCAGCATCAACTCGCACCGCGGCACGCTGATGTTGTGCTGGCGTGCAAACTCAACGACTTGACCCAAAATAGCATCGTGCTCGAGCGAACGTCCGGCCATCACATCCTGCAGCATTGACGCCGTGTTTGAGCCAGGGCGTTTTTTAGGTGCGACCAGTTCTTCAAGGTCGACCTTGCCGCGTAAATCCGTGCCGCAGGCTAAGGCAACTTCTAAAACTTCGAGCATGACTTTGCAGCGCTCGGCACGCACTTCAGGGCTTGCCGACATTTTGACGGTTGGTAAACGGGTCAGGGCGGCGACAGGATTCAAGCCGCAATTGATCAACAACTTGTGCCAAATATCGTATCTAAGATCAGTCGCTGCAACGCCGTTGATGTTTGCTGCTTGAAACGCCTGAACCAAACGATCAACACGAGAAGAGGGTGCGTTATCAGGCTCACCGAACATCCAACGGTCACCCATCGCGGTTTTGATCACGCCAGGTTCGATCACCTCGTTGGGCGAGTAAATCACGCAGCCCAACGAGCGATCTTTTAGCAGCGACCAAAGTTCGCCACCCGGATCGACGCACTCAAGGTGTTCTTGGACGTTATTGGTACCTTTGTTCCACCACCAGGGGATTCCGTTGACAGCAAACACCGCCACGCCGTCTTTGGCTAGCAGGCGTTCAATGGCAGCCGCTGCACCGGGCAAGGCCTGTGCTTTTAAGGTCACTAGCACCACGTCTTGGGGCGACAGCGAAGCAGGGTCGTCGGTAGCTGCAAACGGGCGCCCAGTATAGATTTCTTCGCCCCGAAACACCTTCAAACCGTTTTGCTGAATCGCCCGAAGCTGCGCGCCGCGCGCCACCAGTGAAACCTCGTCATGGCCTGCCGTAATCAACCGCGCCGCCAAATGACCACCCACAGCACCCGCACCGTAAACACATATTTTCATGACTTAGCTCAAGTAACAAAAGTAATAAACGTAACCAAGCCTCGCATTATCCGGCTAGCGGTGTTTGACGCAAGTTGTTAATAGAAGAAAATTCGTACAATATTCACTTGAAGGAATATTCCATTAAAGGTATTATTTGCGATGAGTTGGGAAGTCGAATACACAGATGAGTTTGAACTTTGGTGGCAAGCATTAACAGAGCGTGAGCAAGAATCGCTGAATGCCTCAGTTAAGCTCTTGGAAGAACGTGGTCCAAGTCTAGGGCATCCTCACAGCAGCGGTATAAATGGATCGAAACACACACACACATGCGCGAATTGAGAACCCAAACGGCCGGTAAGCCTTTTAGAACCTTATACGCCTTTGATCCCCGGCGGTGTGCGATCTTGCTAATTGGCGGAGACAAAACTGGTGACGGCCGATGGTATGAAACGCAAGTGCCGATAGCAGATCGACTGTACGACGAACACTTAAAACAACTAAAACAAGAGGGAAAGTTAAATGGCTAAGAAATTTAGCGTTTTAAGAGAAGCGATGAGTCCCGAGGCTCAAGAACGGAGCCTGACCAAAGCAGCCCAGATGCTTGCGGAGATGCCGTTGAATGAGCTTCGCCAAGCCCGAGGGCTATCGCAAAAGATGCTAGCCGAACTCTTGCACGTTCAGCAACCCTCAATCGCCAAGCTCGAAAAAAGGACAGATATGTATTTGTCGACCTTGCGCAGCCACATCGAAGCAATGGGCGGGCAATTAGAAATCATCGCCCGATTTCCCGACGGAGTCGTAAAGATTAGTAACTTTGCAGAAATTGGGCTGAGGTAACAAGAGGCGACCGGGGAGGTTTCCGCTTCGAGAATCTCGTTTGGCTCTCAGAAACATTACTTTACATAATATACATTATGCGTATTATTCCAATAGACAAAAAGTGCATTTTCTCTTGCTTTCGCAATGAAAATGCCCTCCGCTCCTTTCGTCTAGTTGCCAGTGAACTTGGGTTTACGCTTTTCTGAGAACGCTAAAATCGCCTCTTTGTAATCTTGCGTCGTTTGCACCAGCGCTTGATTGGCCGCTGCCATATCCAACGACGTATGCAACGGCACGTGTTGCGAATCACGAATCAAGCGTTTGCTGGCGCGCGACGACTGCACTGGATGCGACGCAATCCGTTGTGCGAGCTTTCTTGCCTCGTCCATCAAGTCAGCATCATCTACAACCTTAGATACCAAGCCAATCTTAGCCGCCTCTTCGCCGTCAATAAAATCACCGGTAAAGGTCATTTCATAGGCTTTCGACAACCCCACGGCGCGTGGCAAAAACCAAGCCCCACCGTCACCTGATAACAATCCCACGCGCAAAAAACTCTCGCCAAACTTGGCGCTGCGTGCCGCAAGGCGGATATCACACATCGTGGCCAAGTCGAGCCCAGCACCAATCGCTGCACCGTTGACGGCTGCAATTGAGGGTGCTTCAAGGCTATACAAAGCCAACGGAATGCGCTGAATGCCCTCGTGGTAATAGCGGCGAACTTCAGTCGGCGTCCTCGGTTTATCTTCTGTGGCGCGATCTTTCATCTTTTTAACGTTACCACCTGACGAAAACCCCTCGCCTGCACCAGTCAAAATCACGCAACCGACCGATAAATCGGCATTTATTCTTGCCACATGCGCAACGATTGCATCGATGATTGCATCCGACAAGGCGTTGCGCGTATCGGGTTCGTTCAGTGTTAGCGTCACAACCCCGCCGTTCTGCTCATAAGTCACTGCGTCAGTCATCTTGAAATCCTATTTTGAAAGTACTTCATTTTTTACGGCAGCTCGCCAGCGCTCTGTTTCGGTGGCGATATGGTTCTTGACATCGTCTGGGCTACCCATCTTGATTGCTGTCGCAAAACTGGCCAAGCGGTCTTGCATCAGTTGCGTCTTTAAAGCCGTATTGACGTTTGCATTGAGCTTTGCGACGATGTCTGCGGGGATTCCAGCGGGGCCTAGTAAAAAGAACGAAATATCAGGTGTCATCGTTGGAAAACCCGCCTCGATTGCGGTGGGCACGTCGGGCAATGCATTCAGGCGTTTTTCACCAGTCACGGCCAGCGCTGTAACTTTGCCCCCCTTGACCAGGGGTAAAGCAGAGGCCGAGGTGGTAATCCAAAGCTGAATACGGCCGGCCAACACGTCGACTTGAGCATCTGAGGTGGCTTTGTAAGGCACCATGACCATATCGACACCCGCACCAGACTTAAAGAGCGAACCTAAAAAGGCCGACATACTGCCGGCTGGCCCGTTGTAATTCATCTCACCTGGTTTAGCTTTGGCTAACGCCGCCAACTCTTTCAGGGTTTTTGCTGGCACGCTAGGCGGCACGGACAGCACGTAAGGCAAACCTGCCACAAAGGCGATCGGTGTGAAATCTTTAGACATGTTGGTTCGAATCGTGTTCGAGACCTGATAAATGATGCTGCTCGTGCTGGTCAGGATCATTGTGTAGCCGTCTGGCTTAGCTTGGGCTGTGTAATCCATCGCAATGTTGCCGGTAGCGCCCACCTTGTTTTCGATCACAAAGGTCACGCCTAATTGCTCATTCAGTCGTTGCCCAATTTCACGGGAAATCATATCGTTGCCACTGCCTGGGCCATAGGGCACGATGATCGTGACTGGCTTGGTAGGATAGTTAGTTTGGGCGTGCGCGCTTAAGCCCATTAAGCCCGTAATAAACGAGAGAGTAACTACAATCAAAGCACGTAGAGTCATTGTCATAAAGCCTCCTGATTATTGTTTTTACGAATTGTGGTCAAATTTTCTAATTTTTAAACAATACCGATTCTTGTGCTGAGGCGCAATGCCTCGTAGGTGCACTCCTCACTTTGGCTTTAACCCCGCCTCTTTGGCAATCTTGGCAAAACGTGCGATTTCTTCAAGTTGGTAGCGTCGCATTTGTTCAGCCTTAAATGGCATTAACTCAACGAGCACTTGATCGGCGTACTCTTTGGCCACGGGTGTTGCCAAAATGATCTGCAGTACCTCTTCTAATTTATTGGTAATACTCTCAGGCGTGTCGCTTCGAACGTAAAACGATGTCCAAGTGTAGTTTGTAAACTCTGGAAAACCACTTTCAGCGATCGTCGGCACCTCTGGAAAA
>CAMBZR010000101.1 GCA_945872285.1 Bordetella parapertussis
GTGGTGGCGATGGCTCAGCAAGAAGGCTTTGAAGTTTATGCGCTGAGTTTTCGTTATGGCCAACGTCACTCGATTGAGCTTGAGCGGGCTGCCGCCTTTGCCAAGTTGCGCGGCGTGGCGAGCCACGCTATTCTGGATATCGATCTACGCAGCTTTGGCGGCTCGGCGCTGACCGCCGATATCGACGTGCCAAAAGGTCACTCTGTAGATGACATCAGCGCGGGGATCCCAATCACTTATGTACCCGCACGCAACACGATATTTTTAAGTTTTGCGTTGGGCTGGGCCGAGGTGCTCGGTGCGCAAGATATTTTTGTGGGTGTCAATGCGATGGATTACAGCGGCTACCCCGATTGTCGCCCAGAGTTTATTGAGGCCTTTGAACACTTAGGCAACCTTGCCACCAAGGCGGGTGTCGAAGGCGCGCAGCGGCTGAAGATTCGCGCACCACTGATCAACATGACCAAGGCCGATATTATTCGTAAGGGTTTAGAGCTTGGGGTCGATTTTTCAGAAACGACTAGCTGCTACGACCCCGCACCAAATGGCGCGCCCTGCAAGCAGTGTGACTCGTGCTTGCTCAGGGCTAAGGGGTTTGCGCAGGTGGGGATCAAAGATCCTTTGGACGCAAAATTTGCAGCATAGGCGCGCCATGAAAAAACGGGCACGCTATGTGCCCGTTTTGTACTGCAACATGCTAAAGGCTACGCGGGTTGAACTATTGCAGCGCTAAGGCAAAGCCAGGCACATAAGTCACCAACATCAACACAATCAACATCACACCCACAAAGGGCAGCATCACGCGCGATACGTCAGTGAGTTTTAAGCCACTAATCGCCATCCCAACAAACAAACAATAACCAATCGGTGGCGCCGCCATACCGATCGCCACATTCGTCACAATAATCGCACCAAAGTGAATGGGGCTAATCGCAAAACTATTTGCAATCGCAATCAGCAGCGGCCCAAACACGACCATGATGGCGATTTCATCCATCACAGCGGCCACTAAAAAGAACACCAAATTTAGCACCAACAACATAATCCATTTTTCTTGGATGTTTGCGGCTAGCCACGTCGCTGCCTTGGGAGCCAGCTGCTCTTGTGCAACCAAAATACCAAAGCCGGCCGAGAATACAATAATCGACATGACAATCGCAGTGACTTTAGTTGAGCGCCACACGATCTCAGGCAATTCGCGCCACTTCAAACGCTTTTCAACGACCGTGCCAATAAACAGTGCATACACACAACTCACAACCGCCGCCTCAGTCGGGGTAAAGACACCACCATAAATGCCGCCTAGAACAATGGCGGGCGCGAGCAGCGCCCAAATACCATCGCGCAGAGCCGCGCGTATTTCTGCCATTGTCGCGCGTGGTTGCGTGGGGATTTTGTGCTTTTTAGCGTGCCACCAACAAACCACCATCAACCCCGCGGCCATCAACAAGCCGGGCAAAATCCCCGCGCTAAACAAACGCGAGATTGACTGTTCTGCGATCACACCCCAGATCACAAACGCAATCGACGGCGGGATCAAGGGGGCCAAAATGCCGGCGCTCACCGCAACCGCCGTCGCAAAAGGTTTGCTATAGCCGCGCTCGGCCATGGCCGGGATCATAATCGCGCCAATTGCCGCGGTTGTCGCAGGCGCAGAGCCAGAAATTGCGGCAAAAATAGCTGCGGCAAGCACTGTCACCAAGCCCAAACCACCTGTCAGATGTCGCACAAACACTTCGGCCACTTTAATTAAGCGTTGCGACAACCCGCCCGCAGACATCAACTCGCCCGCCAGCATAAAAAATGGGATTGCCAGCAACGAAAACGATTGCGTGCCGGCCACAACCGTCTGCGGCAACAGCATAGGTTCAATGCCAGAGACCAATAAAGACAGCGCCACGACGATACCGATCGCAAAGGCAAACGGCACCCCCAGCAACATCAAAACGCCAAACCCTGCCGACAACAACCAAGCGGTACTACTCATTTAAAGACTCCGCCCAGGGCAGTAAACGTTCAAAAGAAAACAGGGCAATTAATACCCCAAAGGTGGGTGCTGCTGCGTATAAAAACTCAATCGGAAAGCCAATCGCTGCCGAGGTTGCGCCGCGCGTTTCGAGAAGATAGTTCCAGCCCGCATAGGCAATAAAAATCCCCAAGGCACTCATTAAGAGCGCCACCAGAGCCTCTGCCGTGCGATGTAACGACTTGGGTAACAAGCCAATGACCAAATCCATGCGCGCGTGAGACATTCGACGAATACCAATCACCGTCGAAAGCACCACGACCCAGGCAAAGCCAAGCAAGGCAAGTTCTTCGCTCCAGGACAAGGCTTTGCCAAACACATAACGCAAGAAAACTTGTGCGCTTAGAGTTAAGAGCATCAGCAGCACAATCACGACTGCAGCCATCTTCAAAACGCTTTCGAGCCTGTCAAAAAACTGCCGCATCGCGCTGTTCCAATCCAAAAGTACTGTTGAAAAAAAAGCGCCCGTCGCCGAGCGCTTTTTTAAACTTGCTTATTTTACTGCGTCGAGTGCTTGATTAATCAAAGCATCACCGACAGCGGCACGCGACTTGTCGTAAATCGGTTGAACCGATTTACGGAAAAGCGCGACATCGGCCACTTTGTTAATAATCATGCCTTTTTGCGCCAGACCTGTCAGCAAAGCCTTCTCGTTGACCAGCGCCGCTGCGCGCTGCTCAGCTGTCGCAGTCTTGCCCGCTTCGAGTACTGCTGTCTTTTGCTCGGGCGTGAGCTTATCCATCGTGCGTTTTGAGATCAACAAAGCAATCGCCGAATAGGTGTGATTGGTCATCGACAAAAACTTTGTTACTTCATACATTTTTGAGCTGTCAATCACGGCGACCGGAATCTCAAGACCGTCAATCGTGCCTTGCTGAACGGCGGTAAAGACCTCGCCCCAGGCCATCGGCACGGCTGCGCCACCCAACGAAGTAAACATATCGATGTACATTGGGTTTTGCATCACACGGTATTTAACGCCAGTCACATCAGCTGGCACGCCGACGGGCTTTTTGTTATTGATCATCTGGCGAAAGCCACCTTCCATATATCCCAACACAAGCATATTTTTCTTGGCTAACAGCGCCGACAAATCATTGCCAAGCTTGCCATCTAATGCCTTGCGTGCTTGTTCTTCGCTCGAATATAAAAAGGGCAAATCGTTGACTTGATAGGCGGGCTCGATTTGAGCAAGCACGGCGTTCGTCATGATCGTCATATCGACCGTGCCGAAACGTACGGCCTCCATGACCTGCTTTTCTTCGCCGAGTTGGCGATTAGGATAAAGCTGAACCTCGATCGAGCCTTTAGAGTTGGCCTCTACGGCCTTCTTGAAAGCCTTTGCACCCACTGTGTAAGGATCAGTCGGGCTGTCGACAGTGGTCCAGCCGAATTTTAAAATAGTCTTTTGAGCCAACGCTTGGGTGGGTGCGCCCAACGCGAAGGTTGCAGCAACCAGGGCCGACAGCGCAAATAAGTGACGACGTTTCATAGAATCTCCGATTTTGAAGGTTAAACGTTTTTAAAAGTGTTGTGAATAAAGGGAGCAAAGTCATACAAAACTTCTGGGTTTTTTACAAGAATCTGGTGCCGTAGCACGGCGTCAGGCAACCATTTAAACACCGCATCGGCAATATCACCATCATTTGGCATAGGTGCAGCGATATTTGGGTGGGGCCAATCTGTGCCCCAAACTAGACGATCTGTGCGTGTCGCTAACAAGGCATCCACAAACGGCTGGATCGCTGCCCACTTATCCGCGGGTTCAACCACCCGATAAGCACCCGACAATTTCACCCAGGCGATGCCCTCTTTTACCAAGGCGCACATGTTCTTAAAGCCCGCGTCATTGACGTCAGGCTTTGAAGGATGGCCGAAGTGATCAAAGACGACAGGCACACCCAACTTGGCAGCCCATGCTGGGATCTCGGGTTGCGCGGCCACATCCACTAAAAACTGGATATGCCAACCAAACGGCTTTAAGCGTTTCGCCAGGCTTTCGGCGTCACTCAGTTGACCGCCACCCGCAAACAAAATATTTACACGCGTTCCGCGGGTACCGGCCTGATGCAATGTTTCAATCTCTTTGTCAGACACGTCTAGTGGCAAAACACCGACCGAACGCAAGCGGTCAGGATGGGCGCGCAGCGTGTCATACAGCGTGGCATGGTCATGGCCATAGACAGACGGGTGAACGAGCACCGCGCGATCGGCACCAATAGCATTGTTCATCGTTTCAAACGCCGCCCAAGGAGCCAGACTTGGCGTATACGAGCGCCTTGTTGTGTAGGGATATTTGGCAGCATCTTCAAACACATGAAAATGACAATCCACCGTACCCGCAGGCAATTTTTGTTTAGGTGCCACCCCTGGGTCAAAGGGTAAGTAAGAATCAGTCTGCATAACGCTTGTTTTGTCTCGGTGCGGACGGGGCTATCTATGAGTTGAGCCCCGCCTCTTGGTTTGTGACGATATCACAGTGATCCCTCGCGTTGCTAGGCATTCGTCAGGCCGACATCGGCTGAGCATGCTCGCGCCTCGTGCACGCACCCAATGCCCTAGCGAAAACCCTTAGGCGCGCAGACCAGTGCGAGCGTCAAACAGGTGCATCCGATCTGCGCGCGGCTTGGCGTAGATCGTATCGCCTAATTTTGGTACTGGTTGCTCTTCGTGAATACGTACGATCAGCGCTTCGTCTTGCAGGCGGCAATACAACAAACGCTCAGCGCCTAAGAGCTCAATGCCCTCGACCGTTAACGCCCAGCCCTCACTGCCCACTTCAAGGTGTTCGGGCCGTATCCCCAGGATTGAGCCTGTGACCGCACCCGGTGGGTGCTTAAGCAAGTTCATCGGCGGCGAACCGATAAAACTGGCCACAAACGTACTTGCGGGCGTGTTGTACACCTCGGCTGGCGTACCGAACTGTTCCATCACTCCGGCGTTCATGACCAGCATGCGCTGCGCCAAGGTCATGGCTTCAACCTGGTCGTGCGTCACAAACAGCGAGGTGATCCCTAGCTCTCGGTGCAATTTTTGAATTTCAAGTCGCGTTTGTGCGCGTAATTTTGCATCTAGGTTAGAGAGGGGTTCATCAAACAGAAATACCTGAGGTTGGCGTACGATCGCTCGCCCCATGGCCACGCGCTGACGTTGCCCACCTGACAGCGCACGTGGCTTGCGGTCTAGGTACGGCATCAATTCAAGAATACCCGCCGCTTTTTCTACACGCGCTCTGATCTCATCCTTCGGCAAGCGCGCGATTTTGAGACCATACGCCATGTTGTCGAAGACCGTCATGTGCGGATACAGCGCATAGTTTTGAAATACCATCGCTATGTCGCGCTCGGCCGGCTCAAGGTCATTGACCACGCGTGCGCCGATTGAAATGGTGCCCGCGGTGATTTCTTCGAGCCCAGCCACCATCCGTAGCAGGGTTGACTTGCCGCAGCCTGAGGGGCCAACAATCACAACAAACTCGCCGTCGCCGATTTCAGCCGAGACGTCATGGATCACCTGTACCGCGGCTTTACCTACGCCATACTGCTTCACGATGTTTTTTAAAGAAATGGCAGCCATATCGCTTTACGCTTGAGGGTTTGTTTACTGGGAGATTGTTTGTTTGGGCATTGTTGAGATTGAGCTCACTCAATGTTCGCTTCATTTTTCAGAATCTACCAGTCCTTTGACAAACCATTTTTGCATCAGCACGACAACAAGGGCTGGCGGCAACATGGCCAGCATTGCAGTCGCCATCACGACGTTCCATTCAGTGTAGGCATCACCCGAAATCAAACGTCTAATCCCCATCACTACCGGATACATATTTTCGTTCGTGGTCACCAGCAAAGGCCACAAGTATTGATTCCAGCCATAAATAAATTGAATCACAAACAGCGCCGCGATACTGGTCCGTGACAGCGGAAACAACACATCCTTAAAAAACCGCATCGGCCCTGCGCCATCCATGCGCGCAGCCTCGACCAATTCATCGGGAACGGTCAGAAAGAACTGCCTGAACAAAAAGGTTGCAGTGGCGGACGCCATCAAGGGCACCGTCAGCCCCGCGTACGAGTTCAGCATGCCAAGATTGGACACCACCTCGTAGGTGGGCCCGATACGCACCTCAACCGGCAGCATTAGGGTGATAAAAATCAGCCAAAAAACAAGCCCTCGAAACGGAAACCTGAAATAGACAATGGCAAAGGCCGAGAGCATTGAGATGGTGATTTTTCCGAGGCTGATTAAAAGCGCGGTGACCAGGCTGACCCACATCATCGGCCAAGCCGGTGAAATACGCCCACCCGACTCAGTGCTGCCGCCAAACAACGCGACGCGATAGGTGTCGAACATATGCTCGCCGGGCACCAAAGACATCGGAATCGCTTGCGTAATTTGTGCAGTTGTTTGGGTTGACGCGACGATCGTCACATACACCGGAAACGCCACAATCAAGACCCCTAGTAGCAACACCAGATGAGACAAGACGGTCAGGCCGGGGCGTCTTTCAATCATGATGATTTTTTGTGGTGCTCAGGCATATTGCACTCTGCGTTCGATGAACCGAAACTGCACAACGGTCAAACACACCACGATGACCATCAGGATGACAGATTGCGCAGCTGAACTTCCCATATCCAGCGCTTTAAAGCCATCGTAATACACCTTATAAACAAGGATTGACGTGGCTTTGCCCGGGCCACCATGGGTGGTGGCATCGATGATGGCAAAGGTGTCAAAAAAGGCGTACACCACGTTGATGACCAGCAAAAAAAACGTGGTAGGTGACAACAGCGGAAACACAATCGTGTAAAAGCGGTGCCAGGGGGTTGCGCCGTCAATCGCTGCCGCTTCAAGCAATGACTTTGGAATCGACTGCAAACCAGCTAGAAAGAATAAAAAATTATAGGAAATTTGCTTCCAGACTGCAGCCACCACGATGAGCGTCATCGCATCACGGCTATCCAATAGATGATTCCAGTCCACGCCCAACCAACGCAGGGCAAAAGCAATGACCCCCATCGGCGAGGCAAACAAAAACAGCCACAACACGCCGGCCACGGCGGGCGCAACCGCGTAAGGCCAGATCAGCAGAGTCTTATACACACTGGCCGCCCGCCAAACGCGATCGGCCATTACAGCAAGCAGCAACGCCAAGCTTAAGCCACAAACCGCCACCAACACTGAAAACACGGCTGTGGTTTGAAACGACTCTAAATAAAGGGGGTCGTTAAAGAGTCGCGCGAAATTTTGCATGCCTACAAATTCGCGCGACATACCAAAGGCGTCTTCTTCGAGCACGCTTTGAAATAACGCCTGGCCTGCGGGCCAAAAGAAAAAAACCAAGACAATCGCCAACTGGGGTGCAAGCAGCACCCAAGGCAGCCAACGCGACTTGAAGCGTACTTTTTTTTCTATCACTGCAAGCCGCTTGCTTTCTTAACGGTTGGCTTTTTCAAAGCGTTCAAGCAACTCGTTGCCGCGCTTGACGATTGAGTCGAGCGCATCCTTGACAGGTTTCTTGCCAGCCCACACCTGTTCGAGTTCTTCATCGACCGCTGTCCGAATTTGCAGAAAGTTACCCAGCCGAATCCCGCGCGAATTGTCGGTTGTTTTGCGAATCATCTGCGTCACCGAAATATCGGTACCAGGATTCGCCTTATAAAAGCCCGATTTTTCAGTCAACTCAAACGAAGCGAGCGTCAACGGCAGATAGCCGGTACGCTGATGACTTTTAGCGGCTTCTTCTGGACGCGACAAAAAGTCAAAGAACTGCGCAACACCTTTGTATTCATCAGCTTTACGGCCCGCCATCACCCACAGGCTCGCGCCCCCGATCACAGTATTTTGTGGCGCGCCTTGCACGTCAGCGTAATACGGTAAGGTCGAAGTCCCGAACGCAAACTTTGCATTACGTTTGACGTTACCGTACAGTGCCGAAGAGCCTGTCGTCATCGCGCATTCTCCCGCAACGAATACGGGATCAGCCGCATTGGCCCGGCCTTTATAAACAAACAAGCCGTCTTTGGCCATGTCTGCCAGATTTTGAATATGACGCGTCTGCAAAGGGCCATTGACGGTCAGGCGTGCGTCATTGCCCTTCATGCCATTACCTTGCGTAGCAAATTCGGTGTTGTGCCAGGCGCTGAAACTTTCAAGCTGCGTCCAGCTGACCCAACTGGTCGTAAGCGGACACTTGTGCCCTGAGTCTTTTAATTTTTTTGCCGCTGCAGTGACTTCAGGCCAAGTCAGTGGTGGCTTTTCGGGATCCAGGCCAGCCGCTTTGAAGGCGTCTTTGTTGTACCAGAATACAGTTGTCGAACTGTTAAACGGAAAACTCAGCATCTGACCATTGGGCGCGGTGTAGTAACCGGCCACGGCCGGTACGTAGGCCGCGGGATCAAATTTAATGCCGGCTTTGTTCATCACTTCGGTGACTGGCACGATCGCGCCTTTACTGGCCATCATTGTGGCCGTACCCACTTCAAACACTTGCAAAATATGCGGGGCGTTGCCGGCGCGAAAAGCTGCCACCGCTGCCGTCATGGCTTCGTCATAGGTGCCTTTAAAAACAGGCATGACTTTGTAATCTTTTTGGCTGTCGTTAAAGTCTTTAGCCAGATCGTTGACCCATTCACCCAAAGCGCCACTCATGGCATGCCACCATTGAATCTCGGTTTGAGCTTGGGCGGGTGTAAAAACTGAGGCACTTAGTGCGAAAACGGTCGAAGCCGTTGCGATAGAAAATTTGAATTTCATGGCATCCCTCATTGATTAAATGATCGAGTTCTGAGCTTAGCTTTTTATTATGACAGTTCATGTTAACCGCGTGTGGGGCGCTTATGATGGGATATATCGCCCTCGAGCAACCATTAATATAAATAATATTTAGCCCTTAGAGTGCTGAACATGACCCACATCCTCGCGCTAGATCAAGGCACTACAAGCTCTCGCGCCATTTTATTTAATGCGCAAGGCAGCACGGTGCATCGTGCGCAACGCGAATTCAAGCAGATATTCCCGCAGCCTGGCTGGGTTGAGCATGACGCGCTCGAGATCTGGCAGACGCAACTGCAGGTGATCAAGCAAGTGCTGGTCGATA
>CAMBZR010000102.1 GCA_945872285.1 Bordetella parapertussis
TAGAACATCACCAGCCTGAACTTGATCCATCTGCGAAAGATCAGCCACGACCCGCACACGACCAGAGCCAATTTTTTGTCCGATCGCACGACCTGTAAGCAAGATCTTACCCGTCGCTTTAAGACGATAGCGCTGCTGAACATCGTGATTGCCTTGCTGCGACTTTACGGTTTCGGGGCGAGCTTGCAAAATATAGATTTTGCCATCGATACCGTCGCGTCCCCATTCAATATCCATGGGTCGCTGATAGTGTTTTTCGATGATGACGGCGTAACGCGCTAGTTCAATGATCTCGTCATCTGTTAAAGAAAACCGATTCCGCTCAGACACCGGAACGTCCACCGTACGAACTGCACGTCCTTCGGCTCGTTCTGGGTCGAATTCCATTTTCAAGAGCTTTGAACCAATACGACGATTGACGATTGGATAAAAGCCTGCTGCCAAGGTCGGCTTGAACACATAAAACTCATCGGGGTTCACGGCGCCCTGGACCACGGTTTCGCCTAGGCCGTAAGACGAGGTAATGAAGACGACATCTTCAAAACCAGACTCGGTATCCAGGGTAAACATGACGCCCGCGCTACCCTTGTCAGAGCGCACCATGCGTTGAATACCGGCTGACAAGGCCACGTCAGCATGCGCATAGCCTTTGTGTACGCGATAAGAAATCGCCCGGTCGTTATAGAGCGAAGCAAACACGTGACGAATTTTATCGATCACGTCATCAAAGCCGACGACATTCAGAAAGGTTTCTTGCTGACCAGCAAACGAGGCGTCGGGTAAGTCTTCGGCAGTGGCCGAGGAACGCACCGCGAACGAACCTTTGCCATCCGCATCAAGCACCGCGAAGGCGGCTTTGATATCGTCGTTAAGTCGACCAGGCAAAGGTGCCTCGGTAATCCATTGACGAATTTGTGCACCGGCCAAAGCCAGCTCACGAACATCTTCAGGGTTTAACGTGGTGAGACGTTCGGCGATACGCTGATCAAGCCCCGTGCCTGATAAAAAATCGCGAAAAGCCTGTGCCGTCGTCGCAAAACCACCCGGCACCCGAACGCCCGCGTCTGCCAGCTGACTGATCATTTCGCCCAACGAAGCGTTTTTACCCCCAACAGAGTCAACATCCGTCATGCGGAGTTGCTCAAATGAAACGACATACGACATGAAAACCACCCTTGACAATATAAGAAAGCGAGTTTGGTCAGCATGCAAAACAGGCTGACCAAACCGGCCTTAACAGGCAAAAGCATCGGATGCTCAGGGCGCTGGCAAAGCACGCTTGACAAAAAAATACTTTGAAGTGCGCGCACAATGCTGCACCGCATTATACTACTGACGAATACTTTTCTGGATATAGATTCATGCACAGCGACCCCACAGAGCGCACCGTTTTTATCATCTCGGATGGCACGGGAATCACTGCTGAAACATTTAGTCATTCGGTACTGTCACAATTCGATTCTGTCAGTTTCAAGCAAGTTCGCATGCCCTTTGTCGACTCGGTTGCGAAAGCCGACAGCGTGGTCAACCGAATCAACCTGTGCGCCCTTGACCAGGGCATCCAGCCGATCGTGTTCACCACGCTTGTGAGTTCGGACATTCTGGCACGCGTCAAACTAGCCAACGCGTTATTCTTAGATTTGTTTGGTGCCTTCGTTGAACCGCTCGAACAAAATCTGGGTGTCAAGTCAAGCCACTCAATCGGCAAGTCACATCTTTCGGTCAGTTCAATCGCCTACCGCAACCGAATCGAAGCCATCAACTTTAGTCTCGCGCATGATGACGGCCAGTTCGTTCGCGGCCTGGCGCAAGCCGATGTGATTTTGATTGGGGTCTCGCGCTGCGGCAAAACACCAACCAGCCTTTACTTAGCGATGCAATTCGGCATCAAGGCTGCAAATTTTCCGTTGATTCCTGAAGACTTTGAGCGCAACGCACTGCCCAGCACCTTAACCCAACATAAACAAAAACTGTTTGGGCTGACGATTCAACCCGAGCGTTTAACCGAGGTGCGCTTTGAGCGCCGCCCCGATAGTGTGTATTGTTCGCTGGCGCAGTGCCGCCACGAAGTTGCAGAGGCCGAACGCCTGATGCGTCGTGATTCGATTCCGATGCTCTCGACCACCACAAAATCAATCGAGGAAATCTCGACAACCGTCATGCAAGAGATCGGTCTGGACAAACACTCAGCCTACTAACTAAGCGTCTCAATCACGGTGTTGGCGACGTTGCTCGAACAAACAAATCGCAGCAGCGGCGGTAACATTTAACGATTCTGTGCCGGTCAGGTCGTGGGTAATTTTTAGGCGTAGCTCAGCGCGTTTGCTCAACGCCTCATCGACCCCTTGCCCTTCATTGCCAAATACCCAAGCGCACTGTGCTGGTAGCGTCGTTGCGAACAAATCTTGCGCGTCTAAGAGCGAGGTGACCACTAACGGAATCTCAAGCGTTGCAAGCAGTCCCTCAAGATCGGCTTGCTCGTGAAGGCGTAGCGCGAAGTGCGCGCCCTGCCCGCTACGCAAGACTCGAGGCGACCAAAGCGTGGCGGTCCCGGTTGAAGCAAATACACGTTTGATGCCGGCAGCCGCACACGTCCGTAATAACGTTCCGACATTACCCGGATCCTGTATGCGATCCAAAATCACGATCGACTCTCTGAGGCGCTGAGGCAAAGTATCAACCTTTGGCTGAACTACAAAAAGCACGCCTTGATTAGTATTAAAGCCTGACAGCCCCCCAAGCAACGTGCCAGACAGGGTCAGACAAACCTCGGGGGCGAGACGCTCACGCAAAGCGACTAACTGGGGCTCGTCAATGCGGTCGATAT
This sequence comes from Bordetella parapertussis, assembly GCA_945872285.1. Lineage (GTDB taxonomy): Bacteria > Pseudomonadota > Gammaproteobacteria > Burkholderiales > Burkholderiaceae_B > Zwartia > Zwartia parapertussis_D. Next base: position 2,828 of record CAMBZR010000102.1, read on the forward strand.
CAAAGATCGCGTATTGTGGGGGCCGACCCACCCCTAACCAAGCCTCGCATAAATGGATGCCATCCAAAATGACGGGCTCGCCGCGCCGACCAGCGCTAGACTGCCACTTATACAGTTGCTTGAACAAAGGGTTTGAACGAGATTCAATGTGTTTCAACAGGCTTCCAATAAACGTCGCACGGGTGCAAAACTGCGACGATGCGCAGGACAGGGGCCAAACTCTTTTAACCGCGCCATATGCAAAGCCGTGCCGTAACCTTTATGCAGATTAAAGCCATACGACGGATACAAAACATGAAGGCGCAGCAACTCGGCATCACGTGCGGTTTTCGCTAAAATCGAGGCTGCCGAGATCGCGGGCACTAACGAATCCCCTTTCACCACGGTTTGTACGCGACAAGCAAGTCGTGGCGCCTGGTTCCCATCCACCCACGCTAACTGAGGCGCAACGCTTAAGCCCTGAACCGCGCGTTGCATCGCCAAAAGCGTTGCCTGTAAAATATTGAGCTGATCGATCTCTTGCGTCGTCGCAAAGGCCACGCACCAGGCTAGCGCCCGCTGCTGAATCACGGGCGCTAACGCCTCGCGTCGTTTTTCGCTTAAGACCTTTGAATCGGCCAAGCCCTCGACAGGCTGCGCTGGATCTAGGATGACCGCGGCCGCATACACAGCGCCAGCAAGCGGCCCGCGACCGGCTTCATCTACCCCGGCACAATGTTCAGCGAGCGGATCCACACTCACAAACAGACTTTGTTGCGCGGCGCGCGTCATTGCGCACTCTCAGCGCTTTGCGTTGCTCTGTTGCGTGCGGGCTTGCGCGCCTGTGCAAGTTCCAGAATCACTTCGGTCGCCCGCTTCGCGGTGTCGCAACGTAACGACTGATGTAATGCCTCGAATTTTGTTTTGATCTCGCGAGCCCCACGCTCGTCGATAAACTTTTCAAAGACGGCGGCACAGAGTTTCTCGGGTGTGGCGTCCTCTTGGATGAGTTCAGGGACCACCGTTTCGTTTAACAGCACATTCGGTAAGCCTACCCACGGCACATACGGCCTCTGTTGCCCTGACTTCCAGGCCATCAGGCGACGCACCCAGGGCGAGACCGCATACGAGATCACCATCGGCCGCTTAAATAAAGCCGTCTCTAAGGTCGCCGTCCCACTGGCAACTAGCGCCACGTCGCAGGCCTCGAGCGCCTCCCAGGCAATCGGACGTGCTGGAGCGCCACGCACGTCTTGCTCTGACTGTGCCGCTGTGGCGAGCACATGCAAGTGCTTGATGGGATAAAGCTGTAAAAGCTGATTGAACTCTTTGAGCCGCGCGGCGTTCACCATTGGCACCAGCACCTGGAGTTGCGGGTCACGTTTTTGCAATCGCTGAACTGCCTGTAAAAATCTGGGCGCGATCCATTTAATTTCTGACGCGCGACTTCCAGGCAGCACCGCTAAGATACGCGCTTGAGGATCAAGCCCCAAACGTGCGCGGGCGGCATCCCGATCTGGCTCTTGCGCAATCGCATCGGCCAAAGGGTGTCCGACAAACGTGACCGGAATATTTTCTTTTTGGTAGATCGCCTCTTCAAACGGAAACATCACCAACATGTGCGAAACCGCTTCTTTGATGTGATGAATACGCGAATAACGCCAAGCCCAGATCGAAGGACTCACCAAATGTACCGTTGGGATACCAGAGGCCTTTAGTTTGTGTTCAAGACGCAAATTGAAATCGGGCGCATCTACGCCCAAAAAAACCTGTGGCGGCTGCGCCAGCCAACGATTTTTAACATCTTGGTACGTGCGCACCAAGGTGGGAATTTGTTTAAGTGCGTCCAGATAGCCAAACACGGTTAGGGCTTGCATCGGATGCCAAAGTTCAAGGCCTTGCGCGGCGAGTTGCGGTCCACCAATGCCCGAAGCCTGAATCTCGGGGTCGGCTTGCTGCACCCCCGCCAACACCCTTGCTGCGATCAGATCGCCCGAAGGCTCGCCCGCAACAAGTCCAAGCCGCCAGGTCATGGACGGATGATGCCTCGGGTACTTGAATCCAGAAAATCAAGCAACACCTGCAGCGCAGGGGCAACCGCAGGCTCTTGGGCCTGGCGCTCGCGCATCTGCGCACGAGCCTCATCAAGCACTAAGCCACGCCGATAGATTAACTTGTAGGCATCGCGTAAGGCGCTGATGTCTTCGGGTGAGAAGCCTCTGCGTTTTAAACCTTCGGCGTTCACGCCCACGGGCACGCAGGGATTGCCTGAGCCCATCACGTAGGGTGGTACATCCATATGTAGCGCACTTTGACCGCCCGTCATGCTGTGCGCACCGATGCGACCAAATTGGTGAATGGCCGCCAGCCCCCCAACAATCGCCCAGTCGCCGATGTGGACATGACCGCCCATTTGTACGCCATTAGCCAAAATGACGTTGCTACCGATTTGACAGTCGTGCGCCACGTGCACATACGCCATCACCCAATTATCAGACCCTAAACGCGTAACGCCGACGTCTTGCACCGTACCGGTGTTGATCGTGACATATTCGCGCACCATGTTGCGGTCACCGATTTCAAGTCGAGTCGGCTCGCCAGAATATTTTTTATCTTGTGGCATACCGCCGACAGAACAAAACCGATAAAAATGATTGTTTCGTCCGATTGTTGTGTGGCCATCAATCACGCAATGTGAGCCAATTTTAGTATTGGCGTCAATTTTGACGTGCGGACCGACAATCGAGTAAGGCCCCACGCTAACAGTCGGATGAAGCTGAGCCAGAGGGTCGACCAAAGCGGTCGTATGGATAAGCGCTGACATTTTTATTCCACAGGTCGAATCGCACACATCAACTTCGCCTCTGCAACGACTTGTCCATCGACAAAGGCATGGCCCTGGTACTTGCAGATTTTGCTGCCCAAGCGCTCGGCGACGACTTCGATATGTAGTTGATCGCCAGGCAAGACCGGTTTACGAAAGCGCGCGCCATCGATGCCGACAAAGTAATACACGCTTTCTTGATCTTTGGGTTTAAGTCCTGTTTCTTCTGCGAACGAAAAAATAGCGGCGGCCTGCGCCATCGCCTCTAGAATCAAGACGCCTGGCATCACTGGGTGGTGCGGAAAATGACCGACAAAAAAAGGCTCGTTGATTGAAACGTTTTTAAGTGCTTTGATAGATTTTCCGGGTACCATTTCGAGGACACGATCAATGAGCAACATCGGATAGCGATGCGGCAAGCGTTCAAGAATACTTTTAATATCGAGTTGCATAGAGCTTCCTGTAATCCTGCAAAGGACTGACACTAAACCGATCAATCAGACAGACGTGCGTGTTTAGGGTGTTATTCGCGCTCGAGTTTACGCAGGCGCTTGCGCATCAGCGACAACTGCGAGATCACAGCCGCGTTGCGCTGCCAGTCAGAATGCGGCGCAAACGGAAACACCCCGGTATAACGCCCGGGCTCTGTCACGTCGGTTGTAATACCCGTACCACCCGAAACAAAAACATCGTCGCAAATGGTTAAGTGCCCTGCAATACCTGCTGCGCCAGCAATCGTACAACGCGCTCCGATAGTCGTTGAACCGGCGATAGCAGTACAAGCTGCGATCGCTGTGTGTGTGCCAATGCGACAATTGTGCGCAATCATAATTTGATTGTCGAGTTTCACGCCGTCTTCAATGATAGTGTTTTCAAGAGCACCCCGATCAATGGTGGTGTTGGCACCGATTTCAACGTCGTTGCCAATCACTAAACCGCCGAGTTGAGGGATTTTCCCCCAGGCGCCTTTTGCAAGGCTTGGGTCAGGGGCAAAGCCAAAGCCGTCAGCCCCCAGCACTGCACCACTGTGAACGATGACACGCGCGCCAATTTGCACACCGTCATAAATCGATACGCGTGGCTGTATCGTGCTTGAAGCACCAACGGTGACGTCAGCCCCAAGCACGCAGCCCGCACCAATTTGTACCATCGCTTCGAGGCGACAACGCGCACCAATGACGGCTAAGGGCCCAACCGTGACACTAGGCGCCAAGACCGCCGTTGGATCAACCACCGCCGATGGGTGCACGCTGATCTCGCGGGCAGGTTGGCGTGCCCAGTCAAACCACTGAGCAATACGCGCATACAGCAGATAAGGGTGTTTGCACACGACACGAGCGTAGGTAGGCTGAATCGGAGCCTGCGATAACAGCTCGTCGATCTCGGGCAATACAATCACCACGGCAGCTTTGGTGCTGGCGAGTTGCTCAAGGTATTTGGGGTGGACAATAAAAGAGGCTTCGTATTGACCCGCCGTCGGCAAGGCGCCAAGGCCTGCCACCACCGGATCCAAAAATTGCCCGCTACCGGGGACAATTTTTTGCACCAAGCCCCCCGGTATTGCTTTGAGTAACTGAGACAGTAAGGGTGCGCGGTCGGGGGCTAATAAAACTGGCATCGGTCGATTTATTTGCTCAGTGCCTGAATCACCTTATCGGTGATATCAACACGTGGGTTCACCGTCACGGCATCTTGGATCACGATGTCGTAGTTTTCAGTTTCTGCAATTTTTTTAATCGCTGCGTTTGCTTTTTCGATGATGGTTGCGAATTCTTCGTTGCGACGCCGGCTTGAGTCTTCTTGAATCTCGCGACGCTTACGTTGTAAATCGGCGTCCATATTCGCTAATTCTCGCTGACGTTTGTTGCGCTCTGACTCAGACAGCACGGGGGCGTCTTTTTCAAGTTTTTGCGCAAGCCCGCGTAAATTGTTCACTTGTTTTTCGAGTTCTTCGGCGCGTTTTTTAAACTCGTTTTCAATCTTTGTTTGCGCAGCCTTCGCCGGAACTGAATCACGCAAAATACGCTCAGTGTTAACAAAGCCGATCTTGGTGCCCTGCCCTTGTGCCAGCGCGGGGGCAGCAATCGTCAGGCTCAGCGCCAGGCTCGTGGCCGCCGTGACTGAGAATAAACGCGAAGTCAAACGACCGAGGGTTGAGCGAGTAGTGGTAATCATTAAAGCAGACATTATTAAAGTCTCACAAAAAAACAAATTTCAGCACGCAATTGTGCAAATAATAAAACTTAGAAACCTGTACCGATCTGGAACTGGAACACCTGCAAGTTATCACCTTCTTTGGCGTTAAGCGCCTTAGCCAGTGACAACTGTAGGGGTCCGAGCGGCGACACCCACGACAAACCAACACCAGCGGAATAACGCATCTTACTCAGATCAATCGCTGTGTCGTTGCCATACCCGTCGGTGCCAAATACCTGGCCGCCATCCACAAAGGTAAACCAGCGCAAGGTACGATCATTTTGTGTGCCGGGCATTGGCAGATAAAACTGCACGTTACCCACCACGCGTTTTGAGCCACCGAGGTAGGTGCCCGTAATCAAGTCGCGTGGACCTAAAGAGTTTTGTGAAAACCCTCTGACAGTACCAATACCACCGGCATAGATGTTTTTAAAGATTGGGTACTGCAAATCGCTGTAGCTTTTGCCGTAGTCGAATAAGGCGTTAAACGCCAAGGTGTAATCGCGACCAATTGGCACAAATAACTGCTGCTGAGCACCTAACATGTAGTATTTGAGATTCACCGTGCCTAAGTCAGCCTTCAAACGCGTAAAGCTACCACGCGTTGGGGCAATCGCACTGTCGCGCGTATCTTTAGACCAGCCTGTGTTCAAAATCACAGCGGTCGTCGAATTGCCATAGTTATAAACGTATTCGCGGTAAGCCAGTGGCGAGTTATCGTACAAGCCGATGGTGTTGCGTTCGACGTTCGCGCCACCATAAATACGGTCAAACTCAGAGATGGGTACGCCAAAGCTTAAGCCCGTACCGAGGGTCGTGACCTGATACATACCAGGGTTGTTCGAATAAGGAGTCATCGTACGATAATAAGCAGAGGTCGTACGGCTAATCCCGTCGTTTGTAAAATAAGGGTCAGTGTGCGCCAGCACAGCTGACCGGTTATACAAACTAGTGTTCAAGTTAAGCGTTAGGTTAGTGCCACTACCAAAAACGTTATCCTCAGTTAAACCTGCGGACAAAATCACACCGTCGACCTGGCCGTAACCGACGCCCAAATTGATCATGCCGGTGGGTTTTTCAGCGACGGTTAAGTTGATGTCAACCTGGTCGGGCGAATTTGGCACGGGTTCGGTACCAACCTTCACCTCTTTAAAGTACCCCAAGCG